>CAITEH010000018.1 GCA_903891415.1 Candidatus Firestoneibacteriota bacterium | reverse complement strand
TTTTGCCGCCTCTTCCAGCGCTTTCTGATCATTCCCCGAGATACTCATGGTGAACGGTTTCTGCCCGCCGAACATCATGTCATAATCATTAATGGAAAGATTATATTTCTTAAATTCCGTGAGCTGGCCCCTGAGTTTATCCTTGAACGCCGCGCCTCTTATCTTTCTCTTCTCCGGCGGAACAAGTTTCACGAACAGCTCCGCGTGGTTCGCGCCGTTATAGCCGCCGATGACCAGCGTTGCCAGTTCGACCTCAGGATTTTTTCTTATAATTTCATCTAATTCCTTAGAGGCGGCATAAGAGGCCTCCAGGCTGGCTCCCGGTTCGAGTTCCAGTTGTACCTTGAATTCACCCTGATCCGGCGGGGGCAGGAAGGTCTGCGGAATGGCTTTGGTAACAATGGGATAAAGGCTTAAAACAAAGAGCAGTACCGCAATGCCTATTACGAGAGCAGGATATATTATAGACCGTTTCAGCAGCTTTTCATAATTTCTGTTCAACCAGGACTGGGTGGCCTCAAAACTTCCGGTTACAGGCGCCATGATACGCCGCCAGATACGGGCAAAGATATTATTCGATTCTTTGGTGGAAAGAAATTTCGCGGAAAGCATCGGGCCCATGGTAAGGGCGTCAAACAGGCTTATGAGCATTACAAAACACACAGTAAGGCCGAATTCTTTAAGGAACCTGCCGGCGATCCCTCCGACGAACGCGATAGGGCCGAAAACGGACATAATGGAAAGCGTGGTAGCAATGACCGCCAGCATGACCTCTTTTGTCCCCTCTTCCGCCGCCTTGACCGGGTCCTTGCCCATCTGAATATGCCGGAAAATATTTTCGCGAACGACAATGGCATCATCAACGAGCAGCCCGACTGCCAGGGAAAGAGCCAGGAGGGTAAGCATATTGACGGAGAAGCCCGCGGCCAGGACCAGGATAAAAGCGCCGATCAGGGAGTTAGGCAGGGCCAGGCCCGTGATAACTGTTGACCTTACGTTGGCCAGGAACAGGAAAACCACGATAATGACCAGCACGATACCTATTATAATGGATTCTGTTACATCAAAAATATTATTCCTGATAACTATCGCGCTGTCCCTTACAATGCTGAGTTTTGCGCCCTTAATATCCACGGCCAGTTTTTTATCGATGCTTTTCAGTTTTTTCTTCACCCTGTCGGCGACGTCCACGGTATTTGAGCCGTTCTGTTTGTATATATTTATGGCAATACCCCGCTTGCCGTTAATAAAGGCACGGCTTTCTTCATCCTCGTTCCCGTCAACAACAGTGGCTATCTGGGAAAGCCGGATGGGGACATCATTGCCGATGAATTTTACCGTTACATTGGAAACATCCTTGATGGTATTGAATTCCCCCAGGGATCTGTAAATAAATTCTTTGGCCGGATCCCTTATATCGGGACGCTTGCCGAGAGGGATATTCTGCCCGGATAACCCGATCGCCTGGGCGGCCTGGGAAACGGAGATCGTGTAGTCATTAAGTTTTTTCCTGTCCAGCAGGACCTGGATCTCTCTTTTTGAACCCCCGAATATTTCGACCCGGCTCACCTTGTCCAGCTGCTCAAGCAGGGGTTTTATTTCCTTATCCGTGTACTCGTAGAGTTCGTTGGGTGAAACATCAGATTCAATGGCCGCGGTTATTACCGCCTGGTCGGTAAAACTGAACCTTTCAATTACCGGTTCCTCTATCTCTTTCGGCATCTTGACTTTTGCCAGGGCGACCTTGGACCTTATCTGCTGCTCGGCGTCCATCGCGTTCGTTTCGAGGATGAATTCCACCCAGACCACAGCGAAATTGTCGTAGCAATTGGCATGAATATCTTTTACCCCGGGGATGGTCCGGATCTGTTCTTCCAGGGGCTTGGCGATCAGGCTCTCCATCTCTTCCGGGCCCGCGCCGGGATAGATAACTCTGACATTCAGGATAGGGATCTTCACATCCGGGAACTGATCCACAGGCAATTTATAAAGTGAAAGCACGCCTGTAACAAGCATTAAGATGACAAGGCAAACGATAAATACAGGGCGTTTAATACTGAACGAAGCAATACTCATATAAAGAACTCCTTTAAAGGAAGAAATAGATACAAGGTGCTGGGTGCTAGGTGTTAGATAAAGCTTTTTTTCCTAGAACCTAGGACCTAAAACCTAGCACCCTTCTTCTCACCTTTCTTCGAAAAGTTTTAACTTTGCTATTATACCGAGGATTCCCTTTTTAATTTCCAGAACGCCCAGCTGGCTCTTGGACCAGTCCTGTTCGAACATCAAAACCTGGGCGGTAACACTGTTCCCTTTGCTCAAACGGTCTCTTTCGGCATCGGCTTTATTTTTCTGGAGCCGCTCTAATTCTTCGGCCAGTACCAGCCGTTCCCTGATATCAAGAAGTTTCCTGTTGAGCTCCGCCCATTCAGTTCTGAGTTCCAGGCGCTTTGCTTCACAATATAGTTCCAGGGACCTGTACTCGTCCTCATAGGCCTTTTCCAGTACTCCGGAGGGAAAATCCAGAGGCACCCTGAAATTGAGGCCGGCCCCATAAATATATTTGTCGGCTTTAAATGAATTATTCCAGGCAGAAGAAAAAACAGCGTCGGCGGCATTAAGAGACGCGGAAGCGCCGAGAGAAAGTTCCGGCGAGAGCACTTCTTTCTTCAGGGCCGCGCTTGCTTTTGCCGCTTCAAGATTCCGGAGCAAAGCCCGGTAGTCAAGGCGCTTTTCCGGATCGGCAGGCCGTATTTCCTGCTGAAAGTCATTTTTTCCGGGCAAGACAAGTGCAGCTTCCACTTTTTCCGAATCCAGGCCGCGGAGATAGTTGAACGCGCGGGCCGCTGACTTTTCGGCATCCAGAGCGCCTCTTAATTCCAGCTTTCTAAATTGAACCTCCGACCTGGACTGGTTTATATCACTCTGGTCCTGAAGATTAAGGTCTATCCTGCCCTGCATCCATTTATCAAGCTTCTCGGCGCGGCTCAATAACTGTTCATGTATCTTAACGGCTTCTCTTGCAAGCGCAAGCTCCCAGTAGGCCGTCTCCGCCTGCAGGAGGACCTGTTTGGCCTGGTACATTTTTTCAAAATAGGCCGCTTCGTGCTTTGCCGCCAGGGCTTTTTTTGTGGAACGCACCTCGCTCCCAAAACCGTTCCTGAGAAGGTCAAGTTTGACCTCCGCCGCGAATTTGTTGGAATAATATTTCGGTGTCGTAACCAGGTTTAAGCTGACAGGCAGCCCGAACCCCAGATTAATGACCAGCGGGTGGATCCCTTCCAGATCATAATACTGAATATCGTAATAAACGCGTGCGGAAAGCCCTATATCCGTTTTCTGTTCCACGCCAAAAGTAAACTCGTCAAAAATCCGGGTGTCTATCTGAGCGATCGCGTCAACCGTAGGGCTGGTATCCACGCCGTGCTGGAAGCCGGAATAAGCCCAGGGCGAAGTAAGGAGTTTCTGTTCTTCTATCAGTTTTCCGGCTGAATCCGCGCCGGTAAGAGCCGACCTGACCAGCAGGTTGCCCTCCCTGACCTGTTTCAGATAATTTTCCCGGCCCAGTTCCAGGCCTGACGCGGTCCCGGAAAAAAGCAGCAATACTAAAGTTAAACCATAATAGTTCATATTATTTTTCCGCCTTCCTTTCCTTTTAATAGGGCTTCTTTTATCAGCTCTTTTGCGTATGGCCCTTTATAGAAATTTTCCGCTTTATAGACCGGAGTGGTCCACGCGCCGGCCGGACAAATATTAAAACAACCGCAGCAGCCCACGCATTTATTATCCTCGCACTTAAGGATTTCCCCGTCCCGGGTTATGGCTCCTGAAGGGCAAAGCGCGTAACAGTACCCGCACAGGGTGCATTTTCCCCGGTCCCAGGCCCGTCCGAAGAAGGCCCGACCCGGAGCATTGTCCGGAGAGATCCTGCCCAGCCAATAAAACAACGAAAAGGGATTGAACATATAGAAGCGGGGCTTGAGTTCCCCCTTATTGGCCCGGGCGATGAACTCCCGGACTTTTTGCAGCTGTTTTTCATCCGGCTGGCCGTTGTTATTTAAAAGTTTCACATATTTTCTAAGAAGTATATAACTTTCTGAACCGCGCGCCAGGACAGCCCCGCACAGGTCCAGGCCTTTTTCCTTTAATATTTTTTTCAGGGTATAGGGGGTGCCGGACCAGAGCCCCGTGCAGCTGACGATTATAAGCGCCTTTTTTCCCTTTACTTTTTCCGGCAGGCCCTTAATAAAATCCCTCATAGCCGACGCCGGTTTGAAATTAAAGACCGGAAACGCGAAAATATAGACCTCGGTGTCAAGCCGTGGAGGCAGTTGGGAAAGAATATGGTGCAGGTGTACCTCTGTCCCCGCCCGGGAAAGTTCCCCCGCCGCTGCTTGAACGCAGCCGAAAGTATTGCCGCTCTGGCTCTGCCAGAAAATGGTCGCCGATCTCATTTTCCCTCCGTCTTTTGCCGTTCAACGGTAATATGCTCAACTAACTTCTGCAGCATCTCCATAAGCTTTTCTCTTTCCCGCGCTTTAAAAGCTCCCGCGATGGTTTTGGCCACGGCCGCGTGGCTCTTTTTATGCGCTTCAAGGAACCTCTGGCCGCGGTTATTCAAATGTATATGCCAGGACCTTTTATCCAGGCAGGAATTTACTTTTTTAAGATAGCCGCCCGCGCAAAGTTTCTGGACCGCCACCGTGACCGAAGGTTTTGAGATCTTCAAGGTGGCCGCGAGATCGGTGACCGAAGGATGCCCGAGCCGGGCAATGGTGCCGAGATAACCTATCTGGGCGTAAGTAAGGCCCGAATAATCTTTCATACGGGTCATCTCTTCATTTACCCGGGTGAATTCATACCCGAAGTATTCTATTATCTGCTCCAGTAGTTTTTCTGCCTGCATAATGCACCTCATTAGTTAGTTATCACTAACTAACTAATATTAGCAAAAAGAGGTTTTCATGTCAAGAATATTCCGTAATTATTCAAGGAGGAAAAAGCGGGTGCTTTTTCTTGTAGTTGCTCAATTCATTGAGCGTTTTTAAAGCGTCCGCTTTCGCCATCGGGCAGCTACAAAATCAGGAAACCAGTCGTGTGCAGTCTCTTCCTTGCCGGTTTTCCCGAAAGCAAAAACAACAAACTAAGACGGCCGAATTCTTATTTCCCCGTTATTTCGGGTCCAGTGTTGACTGTAAAAGCCTTTTTAGCATCAGCGCTGTTTTTTCATCCTTCAAAGAACCGTCCGCGGAAAAGGCCGTTTCGGCAAAAGGGATCATTATTTGCGGCTGGGGGAGAACTATCACATTCAGGCAGGCCAGGATCTGGCGCAGCTGATTTTGCCCTCTTACCGTGCCAAAAGGGCCGGGAGTTGTCCCCATAATTACCGCTATTTTTGAATTCAAGGAATTTTTGCCTCCCCGAGAAAGCCAGTCCAGGGCATTCTTAAGAACACCCGAAATGGAATAATTGTATTCCGGTGAGGAAATTATGACCGCATGCGCTTCTTCCACCGACTTCTTGAGCTTCTTCACGCTTTCCGGAAGTTCTTTACCTTCCAGATCAGCGTCAAACAGAGGCAGGTTTAAAACCTTCAAATCAACCTCTACCATCTCCAGTCCCATTTCCGAAATGATAACTCCCGCGCAGTTCAGGAGTTTTTTATTATAGGACCCGCCGCGCAGACTGCCGCAAATTCCGGCAACTTTAAGATTCCCCATTAATTCCCCCTTTTTTCACGCGGGCAGTTTATTTACCAAAAAGACCTTCAAACGGGTTATTCTCTGTCTTCGCGTCCACCTTAAAAACCGAATCGGCAATTTCCTTATCTATCTCCAGTACCGTGACGACAATAGCCATATCAATTTTATCTTCTTTGAATATGTCCGTCTTCAAGGGGACTTCATAATCGTCATTTAAAGACTTAAATTCGGAATTAACAAGTTTCATGTTCCCGCCGGCGGCCTTGATAAGGCTTAATGTTTTTTTATCCACCCAGATCTTTTTCAGATACTCCTCGCCGCCGTCGCCTTCTATAACATAGCATTTTCTATCCGCTACAGTTTCTTCGCCGGTAAGTTTGACATTATCGTTAAATCTCTTGCACCAGCCATAAATACCTTTATCGTTATCATCATAATATTTGCTGTTTTGCTTGGTTACCATACCGCCAAAAGCCAAAAGGCTCCAGTAGGTCTTTCCGTCAAAAACAATGTCCGAAGTGAAAGTCCCGGAACCATTATTCATTCTTTTTTTATCACCTTTGATCAGAGTTTCAAAGGTCCCCTTAAAACCCCAGGGTGCTTTTTTTTCGTAAGACATTTTGAATGTTTTAAAAACTTTGCCTATGTTCTCATCCTTCTCTCTTACTTTTTTCATTATATCCTTTGCTTCTTCGCCAAAAACAGCACTTTGCAGGCAAAATACCGCCAGCAAAAACATTATGGATATTTTTCTCATTTGTTGCCTCCGGAAAAAAGATTTATTACGAGTATTATACTCTAAGAGACCAGCTTTTCAACCACAAAAGCCCCAAAATTAACGGAAGACACTGCTTTAGCAAGTATCGGGAATTAGTTATCAGCTGCCAGTAATTTAACAGCAGGCCTCTTTTTTGGGATCCTTTCCCGCAAGGGCCGCATACATAATACCCGCCGCGCAGCCGACTCCGCTTCTTACACTCAAAGCGTGAAACGCGCAGTTCTTCGCGCAGGCCCCGCATTCCATACAGCTGTCTTTGGATACAATTACTGATTTCTTATTCCTGAGCGCGAATACTGCGTGCGGGCAGACCTTAAGACACATCCCGCAGCCGGTGCAAAGTTTGGGATCCATTTTTAGTGTTGCCACATTCTTCAGGTATTGCATAATGTTTTTCCTCTTAACAAAATATTCTTAATAGCCGTTAAAAACAAACTTAATAATTATACCGGCAAGAGCCGAAAATATCAAAGCCGGAAGAGCATACCGCATCTCCCTTAGAACTCCGGAGAGCGAAGTGTAGGTCGAACAACCGGTAAAATTCAAGGTTATAAAAGAGACCATCGCGGGCAGTATAAAAAGCCAGGCCGTAAAAGTTCCGGGTCCGGGAGAAAAAAGGTATCCAATTATTACGGCGTAGATAATTCCCGCTGTCCAGCCTTTAAAAGCGAAAGAACGGCCGGGAAGCCAGGGTAAAAGCGCCGGGGCTAACACGGCCCCAACGGCTATGGCTCCAAGATAGGGAAGAAGTTCCGTGAATATTTTGGACGAGACGGGCCCGGCAGTTATGAGCTCTACGAGGCAGAGGAAGATCAGTACGCCGAGAATTATTTTATAGGCCGCCACCAGTTCCATAGGGGTAAGAACTATCCTGTCTTTAAAAGGAAAGTCAACCCGTCTCATTTTCTCCCCGGCTTTAAACCCGTTCCTGATAAAAAGAGGAATATCTTTTGCTCTAACGGGGCCGTAAATTATCTTAAACCCCGTCTTCTTCGAAACAATATGAGCGGCAACGCCGGGAGCACCCAGCTGCGGGAGAATGACCTGGCTGTGCCTGACTATTTTTTTTAACCCTACCGTCTTAATGCGTTCAATAAGTTCTTCCGTCCCAAAAGTCCCCTTACCGGCGGCACACCAGACATTTATTCCCCCGGTATCAAGCACCAGGATAAAGCAGTCCAGCCCGTGCAGTTCCTTCCGTAACCTGTCAAAAGACATCTTGTAATTTGCCGTAACAAAGACGGGAGCGGAAGGATCCGGTCTTCCCAAAGCGTAAATGCCCGGTTCTATGGAATAGCCGTACCTGCCTATGCCCCATCTCATACGGAAACTTCCAAGAATATCCCTGAAGGCCAGTTTGGCCGCCACAACAGGGATATCCCCGCTTTTTGTTTCCACCGCGCCCAGCACAGCAAGCGGGGTATGTTTTTCTATTTTAGTCCTGCCGCAACAATCCTTGACCGCGCAGCCGGTATCACCTTTCTTCCCGGTCTTACCTGTCATTTTTATTCTCCTGATATATTTGATAAGCACAGAATTCTTCCCTGTACCCTGCAGAGCAATAACCGCCGCAGCTCTTACTTTTCCCTATTTAGCCAGCCGGTTAGCTCCTCTTTTGACGGCAGTCTTCCCGCTACTTTAACCTTTCCGTTAATTACAAGCGCGGGGGTCAGCATAACATTATATTTCATAATATCAGCTACCTTGTCAACCTTAACCGGCATCGTGTCAATTCCAAGTTCTTTAACTGCTTCTGCCGTTAAATCGAAAAGTTTTTTGCATTTGGCGCACCCTGTTCCAAGAATCTCTAATTTCATAAATTCCTCCATTACTCTTCACTATTAGTTATTAGTGATCAGCTATCAGAAATTATTTATAATATCATTCCGTACAAGAACCCAGTAATTGTGGACATTACTACAACAAGGGACACATAAACAGCGGTTTTCTTAAAACCCATAATGGTATTCAGTATCAGCATGCTCTGCAAACTCAAGGCCGGGCCGGCAAGGAGCAGCGCGAGAGCCGGGCCTTTTCCCATGCCCGACCCGATGAGTCCCTGAAGTATGGGAACTTCTGTAAGCGTGGCAATATACATAAAAGCGCCGACAACCGAAGCAAAGAAATTTGCAAAGATACTATTCCCGCCCACTGCTGAAGCTATCCAGGAGGAAGGGATCAGCCCTTCGTGGCCGGGCCGGCCAAACAGAAAACCCGCCGCAAGAATTCCTATTATAAGAAGAGGAAATATCTGCTTCGCGAAACCCCAGGTAGCGGACATCCAGTCCTTAAGTTCCTCCCGGCTAAACCACTTAAAGAGAATAAAACCGAGCGCGGTAAACAGACCGGCGCTGAGATACCATTTAATTAAAAAAATAAACTGCCATGCTTTTCCAAAGAAACTTCCGTCGCCCTGCCATCCAATAAGCTCCGGAATACTGTCCACACTGCCGCAAAGACACGCTCCATTCCGGCTCCAGTTCATAAATACCAGGAGAGCAACCATTACAGCAAAAAATACCCCGTCTTTCCATAAGGGCCGGCTAATTCCGGCAGTTTCCGTGCCTTCAGCAGCCGTCTCAAGGACAGTTTCTGTGTTCACATCGTCCTTAAATATAAAATGCATGATCAGGCCTATTATAACGGAAAAACTAATAGCACCAACCGCTCTTGCTACACCCATTTCCATTCCCAGCACCCTGGCAGTAAGTATTATTGCCAGGATATTTATGGCAGGGCCGGAATATAAGAATGCCGTAGCGGGCCCGAGCCCCGCTCCTCTTTTATAAATACTCGCAAAAAGCGGAAGCACCGTGCAGGAGCAGACCGCGAGAATGGTGCCGGAAATGGAAGCCACCCCGTAGGAAAGCACTTTGTTCGCTTTAGCCCCGAGATATTTCAGTACCGCTTGCTGCCGTATAAAAACAGAGATCGCGCCGGCGATGAAAAAAGCCGGCAAAAGGCAAAGCAGCACATGGTTCCTTGCATAGTCTTTGGTCATAAGCAGAGCTTCCCCTACCGCCCCGGAAACTACAGGATTTTGAAAAGGGACAAAATAAAAGGCCAGAAACACCGCCAAAATTGATCCAAATATCTTTAGTTCCTTCATTTTATTCTTCCTCTTTTAAAAAACTCCGTATTTTTTGTTTAATATGCCCGACCGCTTCATGAAAAGCAGCGTGTTTTTCTTTCGCGGTCCCATTTATAGCGGGATCTTTTATGCTCCAATGAAGGCTTTTGTATTTTCCGGGAAAAACCGGACAAGTTTCTTTTGCATTATCACAAAGAGTAATAACATAATCAAACCGGTTGTCTTTAAACTCTTCCACCGCTTTAGAATATTGTTTTGAAATATCTATCCCTTCCTCTGCCATATGCTTTACTGCCAGGAAATTTAAACCCGCAGGCCTGATGCCCGCACTAAAAACTTCATATTGACCGCCTGCGCGGTTTCGCAAGTAACCTTCAGCGATCTGACTTCTGGCGGAATTGCCGGTACAGAGGAACAGCACTTTCTTTTTTGTAATACTATTTTTTTCCATATTTTACCTCAAACATTCAATACTTGTTCCCTCCACTGTGCAGATCAGAAAATGCTTTTACGGCTTTACCGTAAAAGCGCCTGATGAATCAGGCAACTACAAAAGTACTTGTAGTTGCTCGATTCATCGAGCGTATTTCGAAACTTGAGAAATACTCAATTTTACAATTAATAAATTACCACGTCCTAAAGAGCATATTATTGCCGGCCCGCAATATAATATTTTCTCTGAAACCAGAAGGCAACATTCACCAAACCGATCATTACCGGAACTTCCACAAGAGGGCCGATCACAGCTGCAAAAGCAGCACCAGAACCAATACCAAAGACGGCAACTGCTACGGCGATCGCCAGCTCAAAATTATTGCTTGCGGCGGTAAAAGCCAGCGTTGTGGTCTTTGAATAATCAGCGCCTATCTTCTTCCCCATCCAGAAGCTTACAAGGAACATTACAATAAAGTAGATCAAGAGCGGAACAGCTATTCTTAGGACATCCAGCGGGATCTTAACTATCAAACTGCCCTTCAGGCTGAACATTACAACGATGGTAAACAACAAGGCTATAAGAGTAAGCGGGCTAATAACAGGGACAAATTTTGAATGATACCATTCCTTGCTTTTGAACTTTAAAACGATGAACCTTGTTAACGCACCGGCAAAGAAAGGTATGCCAAGATAGATAAAAACACTTTTTGCTATCTGCCCGATACTTATGTCAACGCTAGACCCTTTTAATCCAAAAAAAGGAGGCAGAACAGTAATAAAAACCCAGGCATAAACGCTATAAAAAAGTACCTGAAAGACGCTGTTAAAAGCCACAAGCCCGGCTGCATACTCCGTGTCGCCTTTTGCCAGTTCGTTCCAGACGATTACCATCGCTATACAGCGCGCCAGGCCGATCAGAATAAGCCCGGCCATATATTCCGGATAACCCCGCAGGAAAACAATTGCAAGCAAGAACATTAGAACCGGCCCTATCACCCAGTTTTGCACCAGGGAAAGGCCCAGCACCTTTTTATTCCTGAACACGTCCCCCAGCTCTTCATATTTTACTTTAGCAAAAGGCGGGTACATCATTAGAATAAGTCCGATGGCGATGGGAACATTCGTGGTTCCGACGGAAAAACTGTTCACAAACCCTTCCACCCCCGGAATGAAATAGCCGGCCAATACCCCTAGCGCCATTGCCAGAAATATCCAAAGCGTCAGATACCTGTCAAGAAATGAAAGTTTTTTTAAGATACCGGACATTATTTCCTTCCTTTAAGCAATATCATTCTCTTTTTAAGATGGTGCTTGATTATTTCTTTTGCACAGGAGAGAAAATTGTTCACGCAGCACATATTTACCTTATAATAAACCCACAAACCGTCTTTTCTGGAGGAAAGGATGTCCGCTTTTTGAAGAATGGAGAGATGCTTGGAGATATTAGTCCGCTCTCCGCCCGCTATTTTAACTATCTCGCAGACGCATTTTTCCCCGCCGGAAAGAAAGTCGACTATCTTAAGGCGCAGGGGATGGGCAAGCGCCTGCAATACCGCGGCCTGCAGGGCGTAGAGCTCGTCTTTTTCAGCGGTCTTTTTCACTTACGGCCTCCAACTATGTGACTATTTACTCACATAGTAACATAACCCGGCCGTTTTGTCAACTCTAAAGTCCGGAAACAGCGCTTCTGCGGTTTACGCGAATTTTTTTTGGCTTCCGGGCCTAAAAAAGCCAGGAAAAATAAAGCAGCAAGGCAGGACATTACGGAGCTAAAGGAAGAGGCTTAAAAACCCTTTCATACCTTGAATATTTTCATCAAACCTTAAAGCTATTCAACAGGCCTTTAAGCGTTTTTATGCCTGTACTTCAAAACTCTTACTTTTTCTCTGGTAATAAGCCCCTCGATCACCGACTTATCAAGGAACGGCATAAGCTTATTCAGGTTTTCTTCGGTATCCACCAGTTCTATTACGACCGGAAGATCTTCCGAAAGCCGGAGCAGCTTGGCTGTATGCACGCGGCTGTCCGCGCCAAAACCCATGATCCCCCTGGTTACCGTCGCTCCGGCAAGGTTCAGCTCCCTTGCTTTAAGCACTATGTATTCGTAAAGCGCCTGGCCTTCATAGTGGTCGGATTCGCCGATAAAGATCCTTAGCAGCATTCCTTCTTCCGGTAATTTCATTTTAGCCCCCTTTGTAAAGCGATTCCACTGATCTTAAAACTGTTTGGTTCCGGTGATTTTTAAACTTTTTGTACTACCGCGCAAGGTTTGTTAAAAACCTTGCAATAAAATACCCGAAAAAGGCAAGGGCAAGCCCGCCTAAATTGGTTATCAGGATGTAGATAACGGCCGTTTTTATTTCGCCGTCGCGGATAAGATTGAAGTTTTCCAAACTGAAAGACGAAAAAGTAGTGAACCCGCCCAGGATACCGACAAAAAGGAAAACTCTCAGGAGCGGCGAAAATTCAAAGCGCTCAAAAAAACCCCATAACAGGCCTATGAGCAGGGAACCGGAAAGATTTACCAGCAGGGTGCTGGAAGGGAATATACCGTTTGAGATCTTAAAATCGAGGCCGGAAACCGCGTAGCGGAATACACTGCCCAGAGCTCCTCCCAGTGCCACAAAAAAATACCTTAACATAAATTACCGCCTTTCTTAACAGGAGTTATCAGCCGTGTATAACCCGGTATTTTAAGGCAGCTGTTACCTAAGCTGCTTTTTTCTTGCCGGTGCCCATCCAGGGGCATTCTGCTTTATTAGGACAGTTCACGCAGCCGTACTTTCTCGAGATCCAGGGCAGTATGACGTAGGAATCCGCTATAAAAATAATCGCAAGTATCAGCATCCTGACAGAAAACACATTGAACATATTGTATATGCCCGCGACCAGCGGAAGCAGCCAGATAGGAACAATAGCGCTGATGTTCCTTTTAAAAACAGAATGAAACCTGTTTTCATCTTTTTTCGGGGCTATTTTTTTGCTTAAGACCCCGTACCCGCAGGGACAGGCCCTGGAACCGTAATAATGGCAGTAAGGACAGATAAAGACAATGAACCAGAGGGTCCCGGCCGCTCCGTACAGGATAAATAATACCGCAAGCAGTTTATCAAAAGCCAGGCCTATCATAAGAGAGCCCAAAAACACCATTATTATATAGGGAAGATTATCCAGCCAGACATGAAGCGCCGAGTATTCTATCCGGCAATTATCGGTATCCTTGCAGCTATTGGTGTTTTTTTCCACAAAACCCCCATGAAAATGCGATTGTCCATAAAGTCCATAAAGTCCATAAGGTCTATAAGGTCTGTAAGGTCCATAAGGTTCGTAAAGTCCGTAAAGTCCATAAGGTCCGTAAGGGCTAAAAGGTCTTTAAGGGCCGAAACGAAAAAAATACTTCTTTGCTTTCCTGCTATCTCTTCGAGAGAACTTCCTTCTCGTAGGCCAGGACCTCGCCGATCCATTTATCACCGGAAGGCACGCCTTCCTGTTCGCAGTAGTAGTTCCAGACGGCGCCCAGCGGCATCGCTTTTTGTTCTTCCAGGAGCGCCAGGCGGCTAAAATAATCACCGCTCTCTTCAACCTTGATAAGCTTCGAAGTGGGTTCAAGTAAAGCGTTAAGAATAGCTTTTTGAGTAGCTCTCGCGCCTATGACCCAGGCCCCTATCCTGTTTATTGAAGCATCAAAATAATCCAGGGCAAGGCAAACCCTTTCAAAAGCATCATTGCGCTTGACTTCAAACAGCAATTCTTTTAAGTTATCGTCAAAAATGACCACATGGTCGGAGTCCCATCTGACGCCCCGGCTCACATGGAGCAATATCTCCTTCTGGAAAAGCAAGAGCGAAGATATCTTATCAGCGACGCTTTCTGTCGGATGGTAATGCCCCATATCCAAACAAAGCATCAGGTTTTTCTTTAGTGAGTACGCAAGATAGAATTCCAGCGAACCGGTCACAAAGGATTCACTGCCGATACCGAAGAGCTTTGACTCAACGGCGTCCTTAATAGTCCCGGCGGGAAATTTCTGCGCGTAGATACTGTCCAGGGACTTTAAGAGATTCTGCCTGTACCCTCTTTTGTCAACTGTCAGGTCCTTCATACCGTCAGGTATCCAAAGATTATGGACACAGCTGCCGCCAAGCGATCTTCCGAACCAGGAGGAGATATCGCGGCATTTCTTTGCATGTTCTATCCAGAAAGACCTGATGGAGGGATCCTTGCTGCTTAAGGTAAAACCTTCAGCCGCTTTGGGATGTGAAAAGAACGTGGAGTTAAAATCAAGTTTCAGGCCTTTATTCTTTGCCCAGGCGACCCAGGAGGTAAAATTTTCCCTTTTTACTTCGTTCCTTTCACTCTTTTCAAACCTGAAATCACCATAGATGGCGTGAAGATTTACCCGGTGTTTACCCGGAATGAGTGATAAGGCTTTTTCAAGATCCTGGCGCAAGGCATCCGGAGTCCTTGCCTTGCCAAAACGGTTACCGGTGACCAAACAACCGCCGGAAGTAAGCGCGGAATCCTCCTTCTCAAAGCCGGAAACATCATCACCCTGCCAGCAATGAAGCGACAAACTCACCTTTTTTAGCTTCTTCAGAGCCGCACCCGTATCAACGCCTGAAACGGAATATCTTTCCTTTGCCAGAGCATATTCTTTGGAAATTTTAGCTGTCATCTTCCCCTGTCTCCTTAATTATAGAATTTATCCGGTGCTTTATTGTCTGATATTTTACCATAAAAGGGGCTTCAAAGTCGCCCCTGATGTCACAGCTCTGTAAAGAACCCGGAGGATAATTAAGTTCTTTCTGTTGACTTTGATATATTACTTTAATATATTAGTGTCTGACGGCGGAAAAATAACACCGCCCAAGCACTAGCCGGGGAGGCCTAAATGAAAAAAATAAGCGCCGGTTTTCTGGCAGTTCTGTTTATCTCCGCAGTCAATTCCTACTGCTTAACTTCCGAAGTGACCGGGGAGGTAAAAGGCGGGGACAAAAAAGCCGCAAAGCAGCCGTCGGTAACCCATAAAGAAGCAGGGGTAATAATCACTATAGACCCGGAGAAAAGAACTTTTATTTTGGAACTTGAGGCGGAACAAGACGGTAAAAAGATAAAAGTTAAACAAAACTATATCTGGCACGAGGTGAAAGACAAGTATTTTAAGGACCTGAAAGCCGGGGACAGTATAGAATTACAGTGGTATAATAAAACAAAAGACGCTATCATCGCGGCCTCCTGCAAGAAAACAGCTGACAGGAAAGAAGAGAACAAAAAGTAAACCTTCAAACTCTAACCCTTATAAACGGTAAGGCCCTTTTTTTTAAGAAATTCCGCGGCACGCCCCCATTCTTTTACGCCGGGCGGTTTTAAGCCGGCAAAAGGGTATTTCATTTTTAATTCTTTCCATTTGTGCGCGCCCAGGCTGTGATAAGGGATGAGTTCTACCGCAGGCTGCTTATCCAGGCTCAAAGCATAGCGCGCGAATTTTTCAAGTTCTTCCGAAGTATCGTTTATTCCGGGCAGGAGCACTCTTCTCAGCACCAGCACAGGTCGCCCCTGCCTTGCCCACCGGCCCGCGGCCCTCCGGCCAAAAACAAGAACCTGCTCCAGCTCCCCGCCGGTAAGCTCCTTGTGCAGTTTTTTAGTACTCGCTTTTACATCAAGCAGGACCGTATCGGTAACGGCCAGGAGCCTTGAAATGTACTTGGGCTCACAGCTCCCGTTGGTATCCAGCACTGTTGTAAGCTCCATATTATGCGCCATTTTAAAAAGTTCAATAAGGAACCCGGGCTGCAGTGAGGGTTCCCCTCCAGAAGCGGTAATACCTCCACCGTCCTTTTGTAAATAGGGCAGCAGGCGGAGCAGCCGGTCATAAAGCGCATGCAAAGAAATTTTCTGCGAACCTTTAAGGGTCCAGGTATCCGGGTTCTGGCAGAATTTACAGCGAAAATTACAGCCTGAAAGGAAAAAAACACAGCGCAATCCCGGGCCGTCCCGGGTCCCGAGTGTTTCAATAGAATGTAACTGCCCGGTCTTTTTCACCGTTATAAGGCCTCATGGAAAGTCCGCTTAAGTATCTCTTCCTGATGGTCGCGGGAAAGTTTTGTGAAATGCACGGCATAACCGGAGACCCTGATCGTGAGCTGCGGGTATTTTTCCGGGTGTTCCATCGCGTCCTGCAGCAGCGCCTTATCAAGAACGTTCACGTTAATATGCTGGCCGCCCCTGGTAAAATAACCGTCCAGGATCTTAATAAGATTCGCTTTCTGGATCCCGGCGTCCACTCCCAGGGCTGACGGGACTATGGAGAAGGTATTTGAGATACCGTCCTGCGCGGCGTAATAAGGCAGTTTAGAAACGGAATCAAGCGAAGCCAGTACTCCGTTCTTTTCCCTGCCGAACATCGGATTTGCGCCGGGGGCAAAAGGCGAACCCGCCTTCCTGCCGTCCGGGGTCGCCCCGGTAACTTTTCCGTAGAGCACATTACTTGTAATGGTCAGAATGGACAGTGTCGGATTGGCTCTTCTATAGATAGGGGTTTTTCTGAGTTCCGTAATAAAGGAAACCACGAGGTCACGGCCCCTATTATCGGCCCTTTCGTCATCATTGCCAAAACAGGGGAAATCCCCCCGGATGATAAAATCCCTCGTAATGCCTTTTTTATCCCTGACCGGCCTTACCTTTGCATACCTGATAGCGCAGAGAGAATCCACGACCACTGAAAATCCTGCAATACCAAAAGCCATCAGTCGGTCAACATTGGTGTCAAGAAGCGCCATCTGGGCCGCCTCGTAATAATATTTGTCATGCACCCAGTGGATGACATTCATGGTCTTTACATATTGTTTGGCCAGCCAGGCAACGACGTAATTAAAATTTTCCCTGACCTGTTCGGCTTCCAGGTACCTGCCCTTAAGTTTGGGCACGCCCGGAACGACCAGTTCTCCGTATTTCTCGTCCCGCCCTTCATTTAGGGCCAGAAGCAGGGCTTTGGGCAGGTTGCATCTCGCGCCAAAATACTGGATCTGACTGCCCGCTTTGAGCAGGGAAACACAGCAGGAGATCCCGTAGTCATCCCCGGCAAGGGGCCGCATCAGGTCATCATTTTCATACTGGATGGAACTTGTGTTTATGGAAATTCCGGCCGCGAATTTTTTAAAGCCGGCGGGCAGGCGCGGAGAATAGAGTATGGTAAGATTGGGCTCCGGCGCCGGGCCGAGATTTTGTAAAGTATTTAAGAACCTGAAATCTGTCCTGGTGACCTTGGTCCGGCCGTCGCCGGTCATCCCGCCCAAAACAATGGTGACCCAGACCGGGTCTCCCGCAAAGAGTTCATCATATTCAGGCGCGCGCAGCTGCCGGATCATTCTCAGTTTTATCGTAAGATCATCTATCAGTTCCTGCGCCTTCTCCTCCGTAAGTATTCCGGCCTTAATATCCCTTTCCAGGTAAGCGTCGAAGAAAACCGAAATGGGGCCTATAGACATGGCCGCGCCGTCCGATTCTTTCGCGGCGGCCAGGTAGGCGAGGTAAGTCCATTGAATGGCTTCCCGGGCATTCTTTGCCGGGCGGGAAAGATCGCAGCCGTACATTTTTCCGAGAACCAGCATATCCTTTAAGGCCTGCAGCTGGTCGCTGACTTCCTCGCGGAGCCGGATGGCCATCGTGGACATATTGTCGTCAATTTTAATAAGATCTTTTTCTTTTTCCTTAATAAGATAAGCAAGACCATAAAGCGCGGGCCTTCTGTAATCTCCGATTATCCTCCCGCGCGCGTAACTGTCCGGCAGGCCGGTGATGATCCCCAGGCTTCTGAGCTTTTTCATTTCAGCGGAATAAATCGAGAAGACCGCGTCATTATGGGATTTTCTATATTTGGTATAAATTTCTTTAAGCTTGGGAGAAAGTTTATAGCCGCGGGCTTCACAGGCCCTTTCGACCAGCCGGACCCCGCCCACCGGTTTAACCGCCCTCTTAAGCGGTTTATCCGTCTGCAGCCCGGTTATCAGTTCATTTTTCCTGTCAATATACCCCGGGCCGTGGGAAATAATGCCTCCCGCAACCTCCGTATCAATATCAAGCACCCCGCCTTTCTTTCTTTCCAGGTCAAAAAGCTTTTCCACCTTCTTCCATAAAGCGAGGGTTCTTTTTGTAGGGCCTTTAAGGAAAGAAGCATCCCCTTCATAGGGATTAATGTTCTGGTAAATAAAATCCTGCAGGTCCGTACGCAAAGTCCAGCGGCCTTTCTTAAAAGGTTTGACTTTTCTTGGCATAAACTCCTCCGTAATTAAGTAACCAGCAGTATTATACCTTATCACGCAGATTTTTGGAATATCCGCTTATAGAAAGGAAGTTTTTCGAGGGGAAACATCCGGAGCTTGACTAGCTTTTCTGCCAGAGATCTTTGAATATATCCCTGCTTAAAAGTATGCTTTTCCGGTACCGGGAAAATATTTCCAGCGTAATAGTCCCGTTATAGTATTTTTTCAGGCAGGCAACAGCCCCTGCCGTGTCCGTATCCCCGACACCTACGGGCAAATGAAGATCAACGTCTCTTTTGCTCTCATGTACATGGACATGCACAAGTTTCTTATGAAATGCCCTTATAAAATCTTCAGGTTTCCGCCCATAGACCGAGGCGTGGCCAAAATCCAGATTGAATAATAAACCCGGGACTTTTGAAAGGACCCTGGCGGCGTTTTCAACGGTGTCTTTCGGCGTATCTGTATGTTCGTACATCAGGCTAAGGCCGTGCTTTCCCGCGAGTTCGACAAGGCGTCTAAAGCTTTCCGCCTGAAATTCCACGCCTGCCTCATCACTAAATATCTTGTCCGGCCAGCTGGCATGCACGGCAACATAGCGCACGCCTGCCACGGAAAAATACGGAAAATATTTGGCGCACTCTTCAACGGCGGCCTGTCTTATGGCTTTGATCGAGCTCCCGAAAGGAAGATACCAGGAGGTATGGCCGAGGACCCCCAGTTTATATTTTCGAAGCAGCCGTACAATCCTGTCTATTTCTATTTTTTCTGGCTTAAGGCCGTCCGCCATAAGTAAAAGGTCGACAAACTCAAAGCCGTGCCTGCCGATCCAGTCTATTTCTTCACAAACATTTTTGCCAGAATAATTACAGGCCCCTATTTTCATTTCGGCTCCACCGGCTTTAGCTCAATATGCCGTAATTTAAAGGTATATTTTTTCTTCTCGTGAAGCGGTTCTGCTATGTATTGTATAATTTCAGACGGGAGGAGTCAACGGGAAAGGCAGGCACAGGTGGGCACAGGGTTTTGCGGCCCGGAGCGCTAAAACTCCGGTATTTCACTATTCTTTATGAATGCTTTTTTTCATGCTCTCAATATGCTGTTTGTAGAGCTCGGAAACCCTGTTCCTCCGCAGTTTAAGGGTGGCGGTCAGTTCTTTTCCCACTTCGAAAGGCCGGGTCAGGAATCTGAATTCCCGGATCAGTTCAAAGTTCTTAAAACCTGCTTTTTGATTAACGTATTTTCTTATCTCTCTTCTGTAGAGTTCCGTTACCGGAGTGGTGTTAAGAACGTCCTGAAAATTTTTCTCATTCCATTTGAGCCCGTTCTTTTTGCAAAAAACCATTAAGGCGTCGGGCTCGGGCACAATAAGCGTTCCCAGGAATTTCCAATCATGGCCGGTGACCATCACGGAAGCGATATATTCACTTCTCAAAAGCGCGGCCTCAAGCCGTACGGGGTTTACATTTTCTCCGTTTGAAAGCACCACGATATCTTTTTCCCTGCCCGAGATGACCAGATTGTTTGACCTGTCAAGGTAGCCGATATCTCCCGTATCCAGCCAGCCATCGCCCGCCAGGACCTTCCGGGTATCCTCATAATTCCTGTAATAGCCCTTCATAACATTGGGGCCTTTCACGTAGATTATGCCTTCCCTGCCCTGCGCCATTTCTTTCCCGGTCTCGTGATCGGTTATCCGGACACTTACGCCCTCAAGGGCCGGGCCCACCGTATAAAGCGCTTTGCTTCCTATGACCCTGACCGAGATAACGGGGCTGGTCTCCGTCAGACCGTACCCTTCAATAAGCTCTATACCGGCAACACTGAAAAAATCATCTATATAGCCGGGTAGTTTACTGCCCCCGGACACGCCCAGGCGGAAATTTTTCCCGAGTTTGGACCTGAGTTCCGCGAAAACTATTTTGTCCAGCAGCCTGGCTGAAAAATTGCCGGCAATTTTTACGGGATGCGCCGGATTTTCTTCCTTATGGGCTTCAATAGAGGCCTTAAGCAGCAGATTGAAGAGGACCCGTTTTAGGCCGCTTTGTTCTTTTACCTTCTTCATAACACCGCCATAGACCCTTTCCCAGATCCTGGGCACGGAGGCCATCACGGAAGGATTTTCGGAAAGCATATCCTCAAGCAGGGTTTTCTGTGAAGTATAAAAGGTCTCGGCGCCTCCCGCCATCGCGGCGTATTTCACTAACCTTTCAAAAGCATGCCAGGCAGGCAGTATTGAGATAAACTTATCCTCGGGCCTTACTTTTATCCGGTAAAGAGCGGCAACAGCGTTGCTGATAAAATTATAATGCGAAAGTTCGACCCCCTTGGGGATCCCCGTGCTGCCCGAAGTATAAATAATACTGGCGGTATCCCGGCGTTCAACTTTGGGCAGGCCCTTTTTGCTGATAGTTCCCACCTGCTCTATCTGGGAAATATGCCTGACTCCGGGTATTTCCTCTATTGAAAGTATCAGCTGGAGCTCTTTGTGCCTGTGTTTATTAAGTTTTTCAAGTATCTCCCGGTTCTCCACTATGGCGATCCTGGCTTTGCTGTGTTCCAGGATATAATTTATCTCTTCGGGTTCCGAATCATGGCCGCGCGGCACGTCTATCAGGCCCGCATTATTGATAGCCAGGGTAAGAATGGACCAGAGCGGAATATTGGAGGAAAATATGGCTATTTTGTCCTGAGGTTTTAAGCCAATTTCGAGGAAACCCCGGCTATAGGCATTTATGCTTTCGTAGCCCTCCGCGTAGCTGATACGCTTCACCAGCCCGTTTTCTTTCCAGGAGAGAAAAGGAGCGGGCCCGATATTTTTAAAACTCCTGACCAGCTCCTGCAAGGTTCTTAGATTCTGCATAGAAATCCTTTATGAGATAATTGATAATGTATGCTCTATATTAAACAACGTTATGTGTTATTACAATTTCCTTTTTCATCATTTCCCCGGCAGAGCGTTACTAAAGTACTTTATACATCATGCCGCGCCAGAAATTCCTTTGGGCCGACTATTTCTACACCTTTATAATGCTTAAGCGTTAGCAGATGGACATCACTGCTGATAATAAAATCTGCATTGCCGGCTGCGGCGCAATACAGGAATTTATCATCCGAAGGATCTTCCTTTATTATACTTTTTTCTGCAATATCCTGAGTGAGGATGCAAAAACTGCCCAGTTCCAGACAGAAGGCTTTTGCTGCCTGTTTATTCCAACCCGTTCTTTTTTGGATCTTAGGATAATTCAGGACTCTTTCTATTTCGGCCAGTATGAGTTTTGACAGTACAAAGTCCAGGGCCCCTTCTCTAAAAAGCCTCAGAATTACTCCGGAGCTGCCCCTGCTTGCCAGCAGGGCGCTGACAAGAACATTTGTATCAGGAACAACCCTGAGCATTTACTTGTTCCTGATCTTGAAAACGGCTTCTTTCACTTCTTTTTCAAGCAAAGCAGGAGGAACATTTTTATTTCTGGCCCGGACTTTATCAATTGCTTCAAACATCACTTTCTTGTCATTTTGCCATTTCTCAAATTGCCATACAGGAACAATGGCCGCAAGGGATTTACCTTTTCTCTGGATAATATATTGATCTTCTCTTAAACTAACCCTGTTTAAAATATCACCAAGACTGTGTCTTATCTCAAGTGTGGTAATTTTCTTTGCCATACATCGGCCTCCCTTGTATTAATGTATATTATCTATACCAAGTATAACAACTATTATAGTTACGGTCAAGTGAATATTATTTGTTCACCCCAGCGTTTCAAGTACTTTCAAAGCTTCTGCGACGTGTTGCGTTGCTGCCAGCATGGCAGAAAATGCCATCCTGATAATACCCTGTTTATCTATTACATAGGTCACTCTGGCAGGCACCAGCCCAAATGCCGTTTGTGCTCCGTAAAGTTTCCTTACTTCATTCTTCTCATCGCTCAAGAGTATAAAAGGCAGGCGGTGCTCGCTGATAAATTTTTTATGCGCTTCAAAATCATCGGAACTGATACCTACTATCTCGGCTCCCGAACTTATGAAGACATCATAGGCGTCCCTGAAAGCACAGGCCTCTTTTGTACAGCCGGCCGTCCCGTCCTTGGGATAAAAATAAAGTACAATATTTTTGACGCCAAAAAGGCCGCTGAGCCTGAAAGTTCCGCCCTTCTGGTCCTTAAGCGTAAAATCCGGGGCCTTCTCTCCGACCTTTAACATAGATCTCCTTTGCGGTTTACCTGCTAAAATGTTTTACGGCAAATTTCACGATTTTTTCCCATGTTTTCTGGGGAAGAGGCCCGCAGTGCCCCATCTCAGGGACTTTAATATACTCCACCTCAAGCCCTCTTTTCTTCATTAATACCGCCATTTTATCCGAATGGGCTTTCTGGTTAACCGCCGGGTCTTTCCCGCCATGGATTATCAGATAAGGGATATCAGGCAGCTCTGCAACCTGTTTTACCGGGGAATGTTCAATAAAAAGCTCTTCCATCCCTTCTTTATAACCTCTGAAAGCCGCGTGTATCGTCGGGGGAAGGTCCGGCCTCTCCGAAAAATGATATTTCAGGTCGCAAACCGGACAGTTGGCATAACAGGCCGCTATCTTATGCTTTGAATACCTGGTGAAAAGCAAAGAACTGAAACCCCCCATACTGCCCCCGGCAGATATAATGGGAATATTCCGCGGAAGTTTGTATTCTTTTATTATATCAGTTATAAGGCCGTCAACAAAAGCCCTGGCTTCTCTATTCATCCAGGACCAGGGCCCGTAATAGGGAAATACGACCAGCCCGCCTTTTTCCGCCCAGGCAAGTTCCAGCTGATCGGGATTCACCCGGTACCCTCCCCCGAGCCCGTGAAAATTCAAAACAATGGCTTTGATCCTGCCTTTTACAAATTTATCTCCGATCCAGGCCGTTTCCTTTATCATCTTGTTTTTCATGCAAGCTCCTTTTCTGTCTTTACCGCGCGGGCGTGGAAAAAATATTTTACTCTTTTTCTTTTATTATTACCTCTATTCCCGTGCCTTTAAGGCCTTCCTTAAATTTTTTCGCGTCTTCAAGAGTCCCGACAACCCCTGCGCCGTAATGCATCGGCAGCGCAAAAACCGGCTTTAGCACTTTCGCCGCTTCTACCGCCTCGTTCGCTGTCATCACATAGACACCGGATACCGGAAGCAGGGCAATATTTATCGGGGACTGTCCCTTGCGGACTGTACCCATTTCCTTCATTTCCGGGATAAAGTCCGTATCCCCGGCGTGATAGATCCTTGTGCCCTCAAAAGAGATGATATACCCGAGTTTCCCGCTCTCTTTCGTGTGAAATTTTTTATTTGTATTGTAAGCGGGAACCGCTTCCACGGAAATTCCGCCCAGTTTCAATATATCTCCTGCCGTTAATATTTTTTTCTCTCCGGAGTACAGGTCCGTAACGGCCTTGCAGCTCAAAAGCACCGTTTCTTTTTTTGCTATTTTCGCGATATCCTCCGGAGAAAAATGATCCCGGTGCTCGTGTGTTATCAGTATATAATCCGCTTTTTCAGTTTGGTTCCCTATCTTATAGGGATCAAGATAGACAACTGTTTTGCCAAAATTTATCCTGAACCCGTCATGCCCCAGCCAGTGTATGTTTTCAAGCATTTTTCTCTCCTGTGCTTTTTCTCCGCATAAACTCCCGTTTGCCAAAAATACAAGCGCCATAAATATCATAAGAAGTATTTTTTTCATTTAAGTTCCTCCGCCAGGCCTGCGGCCTTTATCACATTTAGAACATAACCCGGGAGTTTTGCAATATCATAGACATTACTTTTCCAGCGGAGCCCTTTTCTATAGGAAACATAATATTCTTTGCCTGTTTTAGCTCCGGTTTTTTCTTCGTCCAGCTTGTTTGTAGCGTCTTTAATTTGCTGTAACTTCTCAGGAGCCAGCCTGCCTTTTTTAACCGTCTTTTTTTCCCAGTTAAATAAATTCTTCACCAGTACATAGTTACCGAAGTTATCAAGCATAAATATCATGGCGATCCTTATCTCCCCTTTATAGAACCACGCCAGCGAAAGAACATGTCCGGATTTCAGGTGAAAATCGGCGTCTTCCTCGTATTCCTTTAAAGCCTTATAGGATTTCCCTTTACTCGTAACATAATCAAAAAATCTTTCTTCGATAGGTTTGTCCGCTTTTGGCTGAACAACTGTTTCCGCCGGTTCAAGTTCCCTGCAAAAGAAAACCGAAAGCACGAGCACGGTAAGAATTAAAGGACCTTTTTTCACTTGTACTCCCTTTTCAGCAGGCCATAAGTGTGATAATTTCCCCACCTGCCTTCTTTAAAATATTTTTCCCTTTCAGTTCCTTCCAGAGTGAACCCTGTCTTTTCGAGGACCATTTTTGACGCCAAATTTTCGGAATAGACCCCCGCCTGGATCCTGTGAAGTTTAAGGCGCTTGAAACCAAAATCCAGGACTGCTTTTACCGCCTCGGTCATATAGCCCTTGCCCCAGTTTTTTTCCCCCAGCCAGTAACCCAGTACCGCGTTCTTATTTTCGTAGTTAACCTTGTCCAGGGATATTACTCCGGCAACTTTTTTTACCTTCCCCTTTATTTCTATCCCAAAGTTAAAGCCCGTTCCATTTTCAAATTTCGCGGCTGCTTCAAGAACAAATTTAAGGGCCAGGTTCTTAGGATACGGATAAGGAACAACTTTCAGCCACCTGGAAACCCTTTTCAACCTGATATTTTCATAAAGCGCCGGCGCATCCGTATGGTTAAGCTTGCGGAGCACAAGCCTTCGGGTTTCAATTCTGTCAGGAATCTTCATATCTATTCCTTATTCTAATTTTGTTCCTATACTCAACGTCCAAATGTCTATCAAAGTCCATAACGGTCTATAAAAGACTATAATTTTATCCCCAGCAGCTTCTCTGCATTCCTGTAATACAGCTTTTCCTTTGTATCGTTATCCAGGCCTAAGGCCTCTAGCATATCTATCACCTGTTTTGCGCGCATCCAGGGAAAATCCGAGCCAAAGAGCATTTTATCGGCACCGTGTTTACTGATGATCTTTTTCATGATGCCCGCGCCTATTTCCGAGGAGTAAGCGGTATCAAAATAAACCTCCTTCCCCGCAAGCAGTTCGTAAACCTCCTCCCACATCCGGTAAGAACCCGTGTGGGCGAAGATCAGTTTCAAACCGGTTATCTTTGTCACTTCAAGCAGGCGTTTCGGGGTCGCGTGCACGAGGTCAGGATACGCAAAGTCCACTCCCGCGTGAAAAAGTATTATTATATTATTCCGGGCGCAGGCCTCATAGATCTCTTTCATGGAGGGATCATCAGGGTAAAAAGTCTGATATTCGGGGTGCAGTTTTATGCCTTTTATTCCGTTTTCCGCAAGGAACTCTATCTCTTCGGCAGGATTGCCAATTTCCCTGTAAAGCGGGTGCATCGCTCCAAAACCTATTATATCGCCGGAAGTTTTGTTGAACCCGGCCATCCTGCGGTTAATGCTCTGTACCTGTTCTTTTTTGGTGGCAACAGGTGCGTTTACCGAGAGGGTAATTCCGTCCAGCTTCATATATTCCCGCAGGGAAGCGGCCGTCCCGGTACCCCAGGCCTTTATTTGGGCTTTTTCGGCAAGCATTTTAATGGTTGCCGGGCCTATATTATCCGGGAAAAAATGTGTATGGACATCAATTATCTTCATGGTCATATTTTAGTCTAAAGTCGACCTTTGTTCAATATTTTACTTCTAAACCGTGCAAATGACAAAGTACAAATTACGAAGGCCAATATAATGTAAGCAGATAGAAACCTCTGCTAATATTAAAATAAGGACACAAGCACCTTCTACATTCCAGCTATTTTTAAATTTTAGCGGAATCCTTATACCGCTTTCCTTATCTCGTCCTTCGTAATTCGTCATTCGTAATTATCTTTTGAAAGAGCAACTTATTAAATGGTCATTCACCATCCCCGTTGCCTGCATAAAAGAGTAACAGATGGTAGTCCCGACAAAACGAAAACCTCTTTTTTTAAGGTCTTTGCTCATATTATCGGATTCCGCGGTATTTACCGGAAGATCCTTCAAAGACCGCAGCTTATTGTTCTTTGTTTTCCCGCCGGTAAACTGCCAGATATATTCAGCAAAACTCCCGAATTCCTTTTGAACGGCTAAAAAGGCGGCAGCATTGGAAACAACAGAACCGACTTTCAATCTGTTCCTGACTATCCCCGGGTCTTTAAGCAGTTCCGCTATTTTTGCTTTTGAATATTTGGAGATCTTAACCGCATCGAAATTATTAAAAGCCTTTTTATAGCCCTTTCTTTTATTGAGTATGGTTTTCCAGCTAAGCCCGGCCTGCGCGCCTTCCAGGGTCAGCATTTCAAACAGATGCCTGTCGTCATGCGACGGCACGCCCCATTCGTTATCATGGTATTCCCGCATAAGCGCGTCCGGGCCTTCCGCCCAGCTGCATCTTTTTATTTTTTTCATTCCGGACCCTACCTTATGGTAATATCAAGATTTTTTCTGACATCCGAATACCTGGTTTCAAGCTCCCTGATCGCGAACCAGACCGCGTCGCTGACCCCGGCACTGCCTTTAACCAGTATTTGCGCGGTCTTTATTTTACGGGACCGGGAATTAACGGCTATCGGCCCCAAAATATCAAGGCCTTTTATCCCGCTTTTTTCAAGCGTGCTCTTAAAGAGTTCGGCCTTCGCCTCGGCTTCCTCTTCGGTCCTGCCCGAAACAGTGATCTCTCCGAGCCGGCAAAAAGGCGGGTATTTCAATTCGGCACGCATTTTAATTTCTTCAAGTTTGAATTCTTCAAGCAGGCCGTTCTTGAGCGCAGTCCCGATACGGTTCTCTTCCTTCATTACCTGCACCAGCAGTTTTACCCCGGGATTAGCCGCGTCAAGCAGCGCCAGGATAAGCCCCAGGGCTTTCTCCGTGGCGTCAAAAACAGGAAGATTCATTACATAATCAAATCCGGCCAGTACGACCACGCCCTTTTTCATTTCCCTTACATAAGGCAGGGCAAGCCGGGTCCCCACTATCAGCTCCGTCTTACCGTCAATAAAACGCTTGAGTGACTCTTTTTTCTTTGAGTCCCGGTCAAGAAGTTCGGAATCCACTCTTTCCAGAGGGACATATTTCATTGTTTTTCTCAGTTCCTGTTCTATCTTTTCCACCCCGACACCCGCCGCGGAAAGCAATACCCCGCCGCAGCTCCCGCATTTATCAGGGAAGTTTTCCTTTTTTCCGCAATACCGGCAGGCCAAATGGGCCTCTTCTTTGTGGGGCACCAGAGCCACCCCGCAGGCGGAACAATTGAAAACGGCCCCGCAGGTCTTACAGCGAAGATAGGAAGAAAAACCCTTGCGGGTCGCCATAACCACGGCCCTGCCTCCGGATTTAAGCGCTTCTTTGAGCTCTTTGTCTATTCTATAAGAAATTACTTTATTCTTATCATGGAAATCAATTATAGAAACTGAGGAAAGTTTGGGCGGGCTTTTTCGGATATTTTTGTAAAGCCGGCCCGCCTTCAGCGAAAGGGAATAAGAACCCAGGAGCACTCTAAAACCCTCAATTTTTCCCCTTTGCACGGCGGTATCCACCGTGGAAAATCTCGGAGTTTCCTCGCTGTTATAGGAATCCGCGTTTTCCTCTTCTATCATGATAAGGGACAGGCCGTTGACCGGCAGAAATACCGCCTGCCTGGTGGCAACTATTAACTTGGCTTTCTTTGCCAGCATTTTTGAGAGGGCCGCGAAGGATTTGGCCCCGCTCAAGCCGGAATTATAACAGATGACGGAAAGACCTGTCTTCGCCTCCAGCTTTTCCGCGAAGGTTTTAATAAGCCCGGTCTCGGGCACGAGCAGGAGTACCGAACCGCCGTTCTGCACCGCGCTTTTTGCTTCACCGGCATAGTATTCCAGCCGTTCCAAAAACGGAGCTTCGATAGTGACTGTTTCATGCCTGCCTTTTACGGGACTTATCCCGCCTTCAGGCATCCAGGTTTTTTTTCTGACCGGGAAATATTTGAGTTTATCGGGATACATACCGTGCAGGGTAAGCCCGAGCGAGGCGCAGTATTCGTGCGAGACCCACCCGGCCAATTCATAGAGCTCCGGAGTTATTACCGGAAAGGGATCAAAGAGGCTTTCGATAGCTTTTAACCCGGTTATCTCCGTCTTTTCCGGGAAGGAAATAACAAAACCGACGGCTTTGCGCGCGCGCAGGGGGATATTTACTCTTTGATATAATTTGAGGCCGTCTTTAAGCGCGTCCGGAAGAAGATAGGTAAAGGTTTTCCCGGAGGGGGTGTTAATTGCCACTTCCGCATAGGCGGTCATATTCTTTCCTCAGAAATTTCATATCCTTCCATACATCCACCTTATACGCGGGATTCCGGAGGCACGCCGAGGGATGAAAGGTAGGAATGACTTTGATCCCGTTCCAGTAAAGTTCCCGGCCCCGGAGTTTCGAGATGCCTTCCTTGGTCTGCAGCAGCGTTTGTGTTGCGGGATTACCGAGCGTGCAGATAATAACGGGATTTATTATTTCCAGCTGCTTAAAAAGATAAGGGCTGCACTCTTTGACTTCTTCCGGCTCCGGAGCCCGGTTGTTAGGCGGCCGGCATTTCAGGACATTCATGATGAAAACGTCCTCGCGTTTAAAATTGACCGCTTCTATTATTTTCGTAAGAAGTTTTCCCGCCCGGCCGATAAAAGGCCGGCCGGACTCATCTTCATCCGCACCGGGAGCTTCACCGATAAAAACGAGTTTTGCCCCGGGAGCGCCCTCTCCAAAAACAAAATTCAGCCGGGTTTTACCCAGCGGGCATTTTTGGCAGCTTTTTATCTTAAGGTTATAACTATTAAGGGCCCCGGCCTTTTCGCCGGCCTTCGGGGAAGCGGAAAAATCCGAGGTGGTTACACAGATCGGACCGGCCTCCGGGGACACCATGGAAGCCCTGGAAATAATTACGGGGCGGTTAATTGCCGCCCCGGTATCTGTCTTTTTCAAGTTTGAGCCCTTTAGCTTCAGATCTTCTTTAAAATATACGAACCCTTCTTCAAGTGCTGTTTTTGCCTGTTCTGCAAGCGCTTTTAATGCCTCTTCCAGGCTATTTCCTGGATTTGATTTTTGGTTCGGCATACTTTACTTTTTTCTCAAGTGTTTCCTGCAGCGCCTGATAGGCCACTTTGGCAAAGGTCTTTTTATCATCATTTTCTTTTTCGTTTATAACTCTTGCCCTTTTAGCCGCGATTATTGCCACCCGGTATTTATTCGTCTCCTTATCCAGGAGTTTTTCCAGTGAAAATGAACCCATTTATTCCTCCATTCTATCAAGTGTTTTATATTTTAGCATAAAAACAGGTCAAATACAAGGGCCAAAAACTGGCCCTAATGGCACAGATAAAAAAAGCGATGACACAGATGAAAAGAACGTTGAACGAAGTGAAATCCGCCTGCGCTTTGTGGCGGAATGACACAGATAAAATTATTTTTTTATTATTTTATGCCTTTCTGCGGCGATTATGCTTTCAACCGCTTTTACCGTATCCTGCAGGCGGTCATTTATTACCAGATAATCATACTTACTGATATATTTGAGTTCTTTTACGGCCGTATTAAGCCGGAGTTCTATCTGTTTTTTATTCTCCGTGCCGCGTTTTTGCAGTCTTTTTTTCAATACCGCCATTGAAGGGGGCAGGAGAAATATTAGCACGGAATTCTTGAATTTCTTCCTTATGGCCGCGCCGCCTTTGACGTCGATAGTAAGTACTATGGCTTTTTGTTTTGCCGCCTGTTCCTCGATGAACTTCCGGGGCGTGCCGTAAAAACTGTCGTGGACTTTTTCCCATTCAAGAAAATAATTTTTCCCGGCCAGTTTCCGGAAATCCTCTTTTACAAATAAATAATCCTCCCCGTTCTTTTCGCCCTTCCGCGGCAGGCGGGAGGTGGCCGAGACGGACCGGACGACCGCGCCCCGGCCCCGCTTTACCAGTTCTTTAACTATAGTGGTCTTGCCTCCGGCCGTCGGCGACGACAGGATCACAAGCAGCCCTTTTTTTTCAAAGAACCTTTTCATGGCTCTATCCAGATCGGCGTTATTCAACATTTTGCACCTGCTCCCGGATCTTTTCCAGTTCTTCCTTAAAGCGGACCACCATATGCGAGATCTCGGTATTATTGCATTTGCTTCCGATAGTATTTATTTCCCGGAGGAACTCCTGGACCAGAAAATCAAGTTTCCTGCCTTTTGTTCCGGCCGCATCTATTATGTGGAAAAACTCGTTTATGTGGCTTCGCAGCCGTGTTATCTCCTCGGAGATATCGCTCTTCTCCACCATCAGAGATACCTCGGTAAAAACCCGGGTCTGGTCCATTTTAACGTCCTTGTAATTATTTTTCACCTTTTCTTCTATCCGTTTTTTATTGTCTCCTTTGGATCTGTTCGTAGTTTTGATTATACCGTCCAGCAGTTTCTTTAAACAATTGATACGCTGCACAAAATCTTTTCTTATTCTCGCGCCCTCGCGTTCCCGGGACCTTACAAATACCGCCAGCGCGCTGAGCACGGCTTCTTTCAACTGCTCCCAGCCGACCTGCCGGTCTTCATAGACCCGGAATATTTCCGGCAAACGTATAACATCCGCGATGGTAATATCCCCTTTCAGGTTAAGGGTTTTCTTTAAACCGGCTACCGACCTGACATATTCCTTGGCCAGGTGGTAATTTATCGCCACTTTCTGGTTTTTATAGCCCTCAAGCACGAAGATAGCGACATCGACCCTGCCGCGATCTATCTCATCTTTAAGAGTTTCTTTGATGCGTTCCTGGAACTGAATAAGCTGCGAGGCCATGCGGTAATTAACATCAAAATACTTGTGATTGACAGAACTTATTTCAACCGCGTATTTAATGCCCCCTTTATCATTCGTACCCCTTCCAAAACCTGTCATGCTTCTCATATTAACTCCTTAAAAGTCCTTCGCCTGTAAAAGTCTGTAAAGGTCCCTAATAGTCTATAATAGTCCGTAAATGTCTTTAATAGTCCATAAAGGTCCATAAAAGTCTGTAAAAGGATGGACTTTTTGACTTTTATTTCTTTGCTGCTGCAATTATCAGAGCCAAAACACCTATGCCGGAAGCCACCACGCCCCAATATTCCCAGCCCAATATACCTTCGTCTTTTTTACTGTTAACTCCGGCATTTATTTCTTTAAGCTGCCGTTTTAGCTCCAGGTTATCCAGGATGACCGCGTCAATATTCCCCTTGTTCATGGAAATAGTGTCCTTGAGCGCCGTAATTTCATCGGACTTCACTTTAATATCATCCTGGGTTATTTCCAGTTTTACCTTAAAGGCCTCTTCGGTGGTTTTCAGGGCCGCCAGCCCCAGGACCCCGGTCTCAATTTTTTTACTGGAATCCAAAAATGAGTTGTTCATAAGGTCCAGCTGCGCTTTTAATTCCTCAAGCGTCTTTTCAAGAACTCCCAGCTTATCCTCAAGGGCTTTCGCGCCCGTGTCGTTCAGCTTCACGGCAGCCAGAAGTTTCTCGTTTGTTTTACTCAGCGCTTCCAGTTTGAGCGAAAGCTCTTTGTTGGCTTTCTCCAGAGCCGCCCGGGCTGCCTGCAGCTGGGAAATTTCTTTTGCCTGCTGGTCCAGCCGGAGCTTGAACTCCGGGTTTTCTCTTACTGAAACTACCGTCGTGGAAACCACGGTGGTTTCGGCGGTAGCCGCACCGGTTTGCGCCGTCATTACGCCGCCGGCTATAAGCAAAGAGACGAGGATCTTAGAGACCATTAAAAGCCCTTAAAATTCCGGCAACCTGCCCGGTAATATTAATAATTTTTTCCGGAAAAAGACAGATAAACAGGACAAAAAACAGGGAGACCGCCATTATAAGCTTTAAAGCGCCGGACGGTTTCAGTTCTTCCCTGAGCCGGGGTTCAGCAAAATACATATAGTAGGCAATTCTCGCGTAAAAATAGAGCGCTACCACACTGTTCAGCACTCCTATCACCGCCAGCCAGGCATAACCGGAGTCAAGCGCCGCGCCCAGAACCAGCAGTTTTCCGAGGAACCCGGCGGTAGGAGGTATCCCCGCGAGAGAAATAAGAAAAATAAAAAAAACGAAAGAAAGCAAAGGGTTCACAAGCGACAGTCCGGCATAATCCCTTATATCATCGCTTCCGGTCTTGTTATAGATCGCTATGGCAAAAGCAAAAGCGCCCATATTGGTAAAAAGATAAGCCAGAGTATAGATAAGCACGGACTGAATGCCGAAAACGCCGTAGGCGATAAAACCGGTCATTATGTAGCCGACATGGGCGATGCCCGAATAAGCCAGCAGCCTTTTAACATTGTTCTGGGTAAGGGCCACCAGGTTCCCCACGGTCATGGTCAGCGCCGCCAGGATGGCAAGAATAAGGTTCACATTGGCATTTTCCGGCAGCAGGGAGATAAAAGTCCTGACCAGGACCGCGACCCCCGCTGCTTTTGAAGCCACGGATAAAAACGCGGTCACCGGAGTCGGCGCGCCCTCATAAGCGTCCGGCGCCCACATGTGGAACGGCACCAGCGCTATCTTAAAACCGAAACCCACCAGCATTATAAGCAGGCCCACTATAAAAAGAGGCGAAACCCCGTACTCATTTAGATGCCGCTGAATAGAGGCAAAGTTCGAGGCCCCGGCCGCCCCCACCAGGAAGGACGCTCCGTAAACAAAAACCGCGGAAGAGAACGCGCCCAAAAGAAAATATTTTACGGCGCCCTCGCTGCTTTTTACGTCATGGCGGAGAAACCCGACCAGCACAAAGAAGATTAGGCTTACGAATTCTATACTTAAGAAAAGCATCAGCAGGTCGGAAGCCCCCGCCATCAGCATCATGCCGAGAGTAACGAGCACGACAAGGGCCGTATACTCGCCGGTCTTATTGTTTTCCAGCGGCTTGTAATCCCGGCTCATAAGCAGCATAAAAACGGCGGAGGCCAGGATTATCAGTTTAAAAAACCCGGAGAAAGGGTCGACAACCAGCATGTTATTAAAGATGTAGCCGGCCGGCTGGAAGATCCCGGGCAGAGTAAAAATAAAACAGACCAGCAAACCAAAGGCCGCCAGGTCCAGAAGGCGCTTTTTCCGGCGCGGGGGCATAAGCAGGTCCGCCGCGATAATAAGAAAGGCCAGGCCCAGGACCAGAAGCTCGGGCGTTAAGGCCGCCAACCCCTGCGAAATATTTAACGGTAAAGTCCGGAACATTATTTTACTCCCAGCGCGGTCAAAAGAGCCGTAACGCTTGCCGTAGAGAGCCCGGCCGCGATATAGGGCAGTACTCCGAGCAGTACCATAAGCACGGTCAAAGGTACTATCGCGACAAGTTCCCGGGCATTAATATCCGGGAGCTCTTTCCATTTTTCATTCAGGGGCCCCAGGAAAACTTTTTGTATCATTATGAGGAAATAAGCCGCGGTGATGACGATACCGGCGACCGCCAGGCCCGTTATTATTTTATACACGCCGGGGGCTACCGTGGAGGTAAAGGCGCCCAGGAAACACATGAATTCTGACGCAAAGCCGGCCAGGCCCGGAAGCCCGAGCGAAGCCAGGCAGGCCACGAGCATAATTCCGGAATAACCGGGAAGCTTTGTCATCAGGCCGCCAAAACCCTCGATCTCCCTGGTGTGCGCCCGGTCATAAATTACTCCTACCAGAAAGAAGAGCGCCCCGGTAACAACACCGTGGGTGACCATCTGGAAGATCGCGCCGTTAAGCCCGATGGGAGTAAGGGCCGCCATTCCGAGCAAACAATACCCCATGTGATTGACCGAGGAGTATGCTATCATTTTTTTCAGGTCCTTCTGCGCCATGGCCACGAACGCCCCGTAAACAATATTTATCAAAGCCAGTATTAAGAGCGGGATGGCAAAGTATTTCGTGGCTTCCGGAAGTATCGTGTAACTTATCCGGAGCATTCCATAAGTCCCCATTTTCAACAGCACGCCGGCAAGTATGACCGAGACAGCGGTCGGGGCTTCAACATGCGCGTCCGGCAGCCAGGTATGGAACGGCCAGACCGGTACTTTGATGGCAAAGCCGATAAAAAGCGCGGCATAAACAATATACTGGAAAGTGCGTGTAAAAGGCTGGGCTTTGGAAAGTTCTATTATGTCAAAGGTATGCGGGCTGCTGTAAAGATAAAGCGCCAGAATACCCAGCAGCATGATGACGGAGCCCAGGAGCGTGTAGAGAAAGAACTTGATAGCCGCGTATTCTTTTCTCGCCCCGCCCCAGATACCGATAAGAAAATACATCGGGACCAGAGTGATCTCCCAGAAAATATAGAAAAGGAAAAAGTCCAGCGCCACAAAGACCCCGAGCATACCGGTCTCAAGCAGGAGGAAAAAGAAAAAATATTCCTTTACGCGCAGTTTGATATTAAAAGAGTAGACCGTCGCGAGAAAGGACAGCAGGGGTGTGAGCACCAGCATGGCGACCGACAGCCCGTCCAGGCCCAGAAAATATTTTATGTTAAAAGCGGGTATCCAGGAACATTTTTCAACGAACTGGAGTTCCGCGCTGCCGCGTTCGAAAGAAAAGAAGACCCAGAAACCCAGCACCATGGTGGCGAAGGTGACCGCAGCCGAGAACCATCTTATCAGGCCTTCCTTTTCCTTGGGGAGGCAAAGGATTATCAGCGCCCCCAGGAGCGGCAAAAATGTAATTATGGTTAAGATCATGCATCCTCCGGATGAACACCGCTAATTACTTGTTAAAATATTATTTTCAGCAGAACCGCCAGAGCCAGTCCGGCGGCCGCTATCAATATATAATTCTGCACAAGGCCTGTTTGAAGATGTTTAAGGAGCTCCCCGCCCCGGACGGTAAGCCGGCCCGTCCCGTTCACCGCCCCGTCCACTATGAGCTTGTCAAAAAGGTCCTGCAGCTTGCTGATAAGCACGGTCATGAAACCGGAACCGTTGACGGCCCCGTCTATTACTTTCTGGTCAAACTTGAAAAGCAGGCCGGAAAGTTTTTTTACCGGCTTGACTATGACGGCCCCGTAGAACTCGTCAATATAATATTTGTTGGCAAGCAGGCGGTAAAGGCCGGGGAATTTTTCCGTAATATAGTCCGGGGATATTTTTTTCAGGTAATACATGAAGAACGCGAGCGCAATACCCAGCAAGGCGGCGGTTAAGGACATATACATGACAAAATGGCCGGACGCGCCTTCCTCCGCGGCCCCGCCTGAAAAGAATACCAGTTTCTCAAAAACCCGGCCCAGAACAAGCAGATACCCTGAAACAACCGAAAGCAGGGCAAGTACCATTAAGGGCACGGTCATGCTTTTCGGCGATTCGTGCGGGTGCAGGTCGGTCCGCGTTTTCCCGGTAAAGGTCATAAAGAATAATCTGAACATATAAAAAGCCGTCATAAAAGCGGTAAGAGTGCCTGTCCAGTAGATAAGCAAATGCCCGCTGTTATAGGCGGCGGAAAGCACCTCTTCCTTAGAGTAAAAACCCGAGAACGGAGGGATCCCGGCAATGGCCAGGCAGGCAATGAGAAAAGTGCCCATGGTGATCTTCATCTTCTTACCCAGCCCGCCCATCTCTCTTATATCCTGCGTGCCGGCGCCGTGAATTACGGAACCGGCGCCCAAAAAGAGCAGCGCCTTAAAAAACGCATGCGTCGTAAGATGGAACATACCGGCAGTATAACCCCCGACCCCGAGCGCCATGATCATATAACCCAGCTGGCTTATAGTAGAGAAAGCCAGTACTCTTTTAATATCGTTGGCAACAAGCGCCATTGAGGCCGCGAAGATAGCGGTGAAAGTACCGGTATAGGCAACGACTTCCAGGGCCAGCGGAGCGTGCGCGTAGATAAAGAAGGTACGGGCAACCAGATAGACCCCCGCGGCAACCATTGTAGCGGCATGAATAAGCGCCGAGACCGGCGTCGGGCCTTCCATCGCGTCAGGCAGCCAGACGTGCAGAGGAAATTGCGCGGATTTTCCGACCGCGCCGCAGAAGATAAGTATCCCTATCAGGTTAAGCGTATTTTCAGGAATAGCCCCGGAACCGGCGAGCAGCGCCAGGTCCTTAAAATTGAAGGTCATTCCGGCCGAAAATAAAAGCATCAGCCCTATAAAAAAACCAAGATCCCCGACCTTGGTGGTAATAAAGGCTTTTTTACCGGCATCCGAAGCGCTCTTTTTTTCATACCAGAAACCAATGAGCAGATAGGACATCAGCCCCACCAGTTCCCAGCTGATAAAAAGGAGCAAAAAGTTATTGGCAAGTATAAGTCCCAGCATGGCGACGGTAAATAAAGACAGATAGGCGTAATACCTGGAATACCGCGGATCCCCGTGCATGTAGCCGAGGGAATAGATCTTCACCAGAAGGCTCACGGTCGTTACCACTACCAGCATCACGGCGGTAAGGCCGTCCAGCATAAGCCCGAGCTGAATGCCCAGAAAACCGAAATTAAGCCAGTTGAATTTAAACTCCACCGCCTGCTCTCCGGACAGGAGCATACCCGCGAACAAACAGACGGAGATCAGAAACGAAACGGAAACTGCGGCTATTGAGATATACGCGGCTTTCCCGCCCAGCTTTTTACCAAAAAAAATATTTAGCACAAAAGCCAGCAGAGGCAGGACGGGTATAAGTATGAGTAAAGGGAGCAGTATTTCTTTTACCATTTCAAAAGGTCCATCTTTTCGACATAGACCGACTTTATCTTCCGGTATATGGAAAGAATAAGCGCCAGGCCGACCGCGGTCTCGGCCGCCGCCAGGGTAATAATGAAAATAGGGAACACGATCCCGATATTTTGTTCCAGGGCCAGGAATTTGTTAAACGCTACAAGATTGATATTGGCCGAGTTGAACATGATCTCTATGGACATTAAGATGCCTATCGCGTTCCTTCTGGTGAGCACGCCATAAACACCTATAAGGAAGAGCACCAAACTGACAATTATTATCGTGTAAAAGAAAAGGTCATTCATCTTTCTTGCCCACCAGGACCATGGCTCCGATAAGCGCGCCCAGAAGTACCAGGGAGGCCACTTCAAACGGAAGGACATAGATGGTCATTAAGAGCCGGCCGATATCTTTTGTAATTCCGCCCTCGGCCAGCGGCCTTTCAAAACCTTTAAGCCCCGAAGTAAGGAGCACGTAGGCCAGCAGGCAAAAAAGAAAGCTGCAGACAAGCAGGGCAGGGAATTTCTGTTCATTTGTCTGCTGGATAAGCCGGCTGGAAACCCTCGAAGTCAGCATTACCGCAAAGAGGATAAGGACGATAACGCCGCCTATGTATAAAAGTATCTGGACAATTCCGAGAAAATCGGCGTCAAAAATGAAGAACATTGCGGCGACGGACAGCAGGAAGGCCGCCAGAAAAAGCGCTCCGTGCATAACGCTTTTAACGGTTACCACAAGCAGGGCGGAAGCTATTGCAGCTACCGCGAACAATAAAAAGAAGCCGTAGGTAATGAGTTGTCCATTAATAAACGAAAAAATCATTAGAACCGCCTTTTTCATCCTTGCAAATGCAGGAAAATACCTTATAGATAATAACTTATGAACTACCCGGAAGGTAATTCACAAGGCATTTAATCTTACCATTTTAACGGTATTTTTATCAAGGACAAACTGGGAAGGAAAATACGTATCTTAAAGCGTTTTACCGTGAAAATCTTTTCCTTTATAGACCTTATAGACTTTTGGACTTTATGGACATGGCGCCCGGCCGCCGGCTACCACCCTCCCCCGCCTCCGCCCCCGCCGCCTCCGCCGGAACCCCCGCCCCCGCTAAAGCCGCTGCTTGAACCCGGAGGGGTTGAAGCGGCCGAGACCGCGGAATTGAAGGAACCTGAAAAATCCGAAGCAAAACTTCCGGCGTAGAAACCCGCGCCAAGCGCCGCGCCCGTATACCAGCCCGGCCTGTAAACCGCTTTCTCTTCACCGGCCGCGGCCAGGGTCTCCGCGAATTTCTCCGACCACTTTTTTTCAACACCCAGGGCCATCGCGTAAGGCAGGAACTTTTCATACAAGGCCTGGTTTATCTTAACGGCATAATCAAGAGACTCCTTTTCGGATACGGAAAGGAACCGCTTAAAACCCTCTATCTCGTCCAGGGCCTTCCTTCCCAATAAAGTCGGGGCTTTTAAGAGATAATAAAATAAGGCATTCAGGGCCAGAGCCAGAAGGAAAAATACCAGAAAAAATACTGAAGTCGCTTTTACCAGCATGAAGCAGCCAAAAACTTCGCCGGCAAAGAAAGGCACGGAGAAAAGAGTGATAAAGACCGCCCCGCCCAACCCGGTAAGGCCTCCGGAAACAGCTTTTTTCCACGCGGAGAAAACTGCCGCCCCGAGCGCGATGACCCCGAGGGTCCACAGGCTCAGCCAGACAAACATGAAAGCAAGCATCTGAATACTGCCTTCAGAGAGCGCGCTGGAGATGCCGGCGGTAAGGACACAGACGAGGGAAATAATAATTCCGGGCACCGTGTATTTATAATTGGTAATAAAATATCTGTTCTCGTATTCCCTGGCAAGTTCCGCCTTAAAATCCGCGATCATTGTTTTTATAGTTGCAGCTTTTTTGTTATCAAAAACAAACCAGTATTTTAGATCAGGAATGTCTTTTGCCAGAAATTTTTCATCTGAAGACAGCAAAGAAATATCTTCATTCTTTCCTTTTACCTGATAATATTCACCTTCTTTGGATATGGTGAGATAACCTTTTACCGCCATGCTTACCAGCGCAGCCGCGAAAGTTTCGTTATCAAAGCCCATCCTTACCATATATCTCATGCCCGCCGCGGAAACACCTTTTGGCGGCTCGAACCTTGGAACAATAACCCCTTTTTTCGGGTCCCGGCCGTAACGGAACCAGAAGAAGAAATAATAAGCAAGGATAATTATGAGGCCGGCCAGCATTAAGATCAAGTCCATATTATCTTTAAGCCTGCCTAAAAACCTTTCGGCCTCCGTCGGTTCGGCCAGTACACCCTTATTAAATCCGACCAGAATGGTCAGGCCCTCATTTTTCTTTAAAGGCCGGGTTGTAGTAAAAAATATTGGAATATTCTCGGACGGAAAAGAACAACTGAAATTTTTGGCTTTCGAGCCAAAAGGCCCTGTAAAACCCCCGGTCTTTATGGCATTCTGCCGCGCGCCTTCGGGCAGGCGGACCTTGCAGGAAGCGCTTTCTATAGGGAAGGTCCAGCCGTTGCCTGTTACATTCCAGTATAATTCGTCATGATCCTTAAAAAAACCGATCTGCCCTTTGGTGCGGTAGGTCAGCCCGTAAGTATGCCGGCCCGCGGGTACATAATAATGTTTGTCGCCGATATAGATCCTGACCCCGTTGCCCAGCAGGCCTGTAGACCATTTTTCCTCACCCCCGTCCCGCTCGACCCGGACAATTTCAAAACTTACCCGGTAATTCAGGCCTTCCGCGGTCTTATATCTTGTGGGGAAATCCCTGAAGATTCCGTGCCTGATCTGCGCGCCTTCCGCGTTCACGACTATGGTCTCCGTGACCAGTAAAGACGCGTCTTTCCCTACGATAACATCGCTGTTAAAAGAAAGGATAGTCTCTTCCGCGGTTAAAGGAAAAACAAGCATTCCGAGAAGGACTAGCAAGGCAGGCAGGTTCCGGATTTTTTTCAGCAGCACAGGTTTTACTCCGTTAGAATTTTGCCGCTACAGCTTCCCTTTCCACGGCTTCTTTTAATTCAAAAAATTCTTCACGCTTAAAATTAAAAATTTTTGCTGCCAGCAGGCCGGGAAAAGTTTCCGCGGTATTATTAAAATCCCTCACCACCGCGTTGTAATATCTTCTGGCATATTGAATATTGTCTTCCACCTCAAAAAGGTCTTTTTGCAGCTTCAGGAAGTTTTCCCCGGCTTTAAGCTCCGGGTAATTTTCCGCCACCGCTATAAGCCGGTCAATGCCTAAAGCCAGCCGGTTTTCCAGCTCTGCCTTGCGGGACAGGTCCCGTGTTTGCAGGCAGCCGGCCCTGGTTTCAGCCACTTTCTCAAACAACTTTTTTTCATGGCCCGCATAACCTTTGACAACGGCAATAAGATTCGGGACCAGGTCATAGCGCCTCTTAAGCTGCACATCCACACCGCCCGCCGCTTCTTTTATCATATTCCTGAGAGAAATAAGGCGGTTATAAAGCACGATAAAAATGACCAAAAGCACAGCCGCGCTGCATATTAAGATCTTCATAAAACTCCTCCAACCCTTACCCTATATATTTTAACTCCACTTTGCAATAATAACAATAGATTTTTAGAGTTTTTTTGAAGTGAATATCCCGGCAAATATAGGTGTGCTTGCTTGCTGTTATAGTTACTACTTGTTCAAATATTCAATTGCTTCAACTAACTTTCACCAAACCATAAATACGATGAATTCTCCTTTTAAATTTATTGTGTTCATCATATTATTAGACCCCTTCTATTCCCTTCTCGTATAAATATTTCTGGAAAGATATAAAAGTTTGTCTTATTTTTTCCACTCCGCCAAGAACGGCGGTGGCATCGGTGATGGCTTGGTATTTTAGGGTTAGTAAATCCGGGAGCTTTTCCTGATCGAGCTCTTCTACTCCGGTTTCTATGTATTTTTCAAGGACAAAGCTGATAAATGACTTCTGCTCGTAACTTAACCCCTTAAATATCTTTGTTGACGCATGTTCTACGCGGTCCTCTCTGGTTAGCGGCTTGATTGCATAGGCAACATATTCCAATACATCAAAGAGATCGCTCTTTTCGGCTTCCATTAGTGCTTGCAGAGAAGTTAGAACATCTTTTCCATACCCGGCCTGTTCAAGTTTTCCCAAAAGAGCTTTTCTTGTGATAGGGTCCGACCAGATTTTACGCAATTCTTCTTCACCCTTAAAGAAGCCGGGCAGTTTGCCAAATAATTCTTTTATAAAGGCTTCCGCGGAAATTGGTTTGCCGTCTGCACTCCAGAATGAAGTCTGGACCATGTATTGTATCTGTCTTTCTTTCCCATCTGCAAGTTTGACTATAACTTTCTTACGGCATTCACAAGGCATTTTCCCGCAATCAGGACAAACCTCAGGCGGAACTGCTTCACATTCGCACGGTTTCTTCCCGCAAATAGGACAAACCTTTGGAGGATTTTTCGGACAAACACAGGGGCTTTGCCCGCATATGGTACAGACTTCAGATGGAAGCGGTTCGCCATCCCACTCAGGGTCGGAAAAATGCGCAGAGGCATCCACAAAGTCATAGATTGTAAAATACTCTTTCCTGTCAAATAACCTTGTGCCGCGGCCTATGATCTGCTTAAACTCAATCATATTGTTGATCGGGCGCATCAGTATTATATTCCTGATATTTCTGGCATCAACCCCGGTCGAAAGCTTCTGTGAAGTGGTCAGGATAGTCGGTACTGTCTTTTCATTGTCCTGAAATTCCCGTAAATGCTGTTCTCCTATTTCGCCGTCATTTGCCGTGACCCTGCAACAGTAGTTTGAATCAGTGCCTTTTTTAATCTGGTTAATCAAGTCCCTTACTGTTGCGGCATGCGCCTGGTTTGCGCAAAACACCAGGCCTTTTTCTTTCTGATTAATGGACTCCATAAATATCTCTACGCGCTTTTTTTCCCGCTCTTTTATCTCTATAATCTTATTAAAGTCAGATTCCTTATAAAGTCTTCCTTCCTCAACTGCCCCTTCCTGTACTTCGTCGTCAGGTGTATACATATAGTCATCAATAGTGGTTTTAATCCGTTTTACCTTAAACGGCGTAAGGAAACCGTCATTAATCCCTTCTTTGAGGGAATAAATATATACCGGTTCTCCAAAATAACGATAGGTGTCAGCGTTATCTTTCCGCTTCGGAGTTGCCGTAAGCCCAAGCTGAACTGCCGGCGAGAAGTAGTTCATAATGTCACGCCAGTTGCTTTCGTCATTTGCGCCGCCGCGATGACATTCATCAATCACAATAAAATCAAAATAATCCTTGGGATAATCTCCAAAATACGGTTTGCCTTCAGGTCCGCTCATAAAAGTTTGAAAGATTGTAAAGAAAACGCTGCCATTGGTCGGTACAGAACCTTTTTTCTTTATTTCATCCGGTTTAATACGGACAAGCGCATCCTCGGGAAATGCGGAGAAAGCATTATACGCTTGGTCAGCAAGGATATTTCTATCAGCTAAGAACAGAATACGCGGCCTAAGTAAACCATCTCGACGGAGATTCCATCTGGTTTGATAGAGCTTCCAGGCAATCTGGAAAGCTATAAAAGTTTTACCGGTACCCGTTGCCAGTGTCAGCAAAATCCGCTGTTTTTTATCCGCAATCGCCTTCATAGTATTGTTAATCGCTATTTCCTGATAGAATCTTGTTTCTTTTGTCCTGCCAAAGTCCTCAAAAGGAATTGCGGCAAATTTATCGCGCCAATCATTTTGCTTGGCAAAAGTTTTATTCCAGAGCTCATCAGGTGTAGGAAAAGCAGAAACCTTGCCTTCTTTCCCTGTATCCATATTTACCTGATAGATTTCTTTGCCGTTTGAAGAGAACGCCGTATCAAGATGAAGTTTTTCCGCATAAATCTTTGCCTGACCGAGCCCTTCAGTAACCCCACAAAGGTCGCTCTTCGCCTCAATCACCGCCAACTTTCGCCCCTTGTAAACAAGAATATAATCAGCAATTAACGGTTTAGCCCGCACGGCGCCGGTCTGAATCTTCCCCGCGGTAATATGATATTCCCGCAAGACCTTGGAACCATCAACCTCACCCCATCCGCTCGTTTTGAGTTTGGGGTCTATAAGTTCCGCTCTGGTTTCTGATTCATTCATAAAGGTTTCCGCCTTTTAAGTTTTGCTGAATAGTATTTTTGCTTTGGACTATTTGGTTTATCCGTTATAGTAGGCAGAAGCATTCCCGCTTTAAGCATCGGGCTTAATATCTCTTTTCTAAAATGCTCCCGATCGCTCAATTTCAAATGCTTTTGTATTTCAGTTCTTGTTCTCGGTACGCGGCAGAAAACCAGTATTTTCTTTACCTTCTCCCTGTCAACTTGCGGGGTAGCTTGCGGGGTAGCTTGCGGGGTAACTTGCGGGGTGACTTGGGGGGTAACTTGGGGGGTAACCGGCACGCTGATCTTAAAAGTATCCCCCTCAAAAAGTTTCGGGTTCTTGCCGGAATACGCCTTTGAATACTTAAATATATTACGCACACCGGACCCAAGCTCATCTGCCCGCCCGATTTCTTTAAAAACTTTAGCAATTACAGGGTTCTTTGGAAAAGGCGAAAAGTGAGTCGGATTTATTAAGCCATGCCCATGCGGCTTATTGCTGTTTTCAGTAACCACGCAATCCTTTTCAATAACCAATTTCGCCGGGAAATGATTGGTAAATTCCCTGTGAATTAATATATTACTGACAACTTCTCTGAACATATTGTCACGCAAGTTTATTCTCTGTTTGTTTTCAATATAGAACTTATCAGGAAGATTCTTACCGATAAAAGCCATCAAACGATCATAACTGTCAATCAGGTTTGTGCTCACAATATCTCTATCATCATACCTGTCGGTATCAACTCTTCTTACAATGGCATCTGTCTTATAATGCGGCAGAATTGAAGCAATAACAGAATCCTTACCAAAGAGCAAGACAGCCGCAAGTGTAAAACCTTCAAGCCCAGACTTATAATCCTTACTATACAACTGAGCACTCTTAAGAAGTTCTAAATCGTCCATCTCTCCCCAGGCATGGCCGGGATTTTGAACAACAGCCAGTTTCCTTGCTCTCCGAATTACATCTTTACGGAGCTCCCTGAGAGTTAGAAAAGGGAATATCCTGTTCTCGGAATACTCCGACTGTTTACGCATATAGAGATTGGAAACCAGATTTGTATTATCGGTAACGTCAAAATCACCGTCTTCATTTCTGTCAAATATCCTGCCGCCGCATCTATGTACCTGGGAGCTTTCAGGCACATGTACATACAAAATCAATTTTCCGTTTATTTTAAATTCTTCGACTGAAAGGTAGACCGTTGGGGATAATTTCTGTGGATTATTCAGGGACGACACAAATTCCCCTTTGAGTTTCCCTGAGCAGTTTTCATCCACACCGACAATCTTCCCGTAATCACTCACCCCGAGCAATATCTCTCCCCCAAACCGATTTAAAAACGCGCAAACCGTTTCAAAGACATTCCTGCTCAAGTCCGAGTGGCACTCCTTAAACTCAACACGGATATTTTCGCCCTTTCTAATTGTCTTCTTAATATCAACTTCGTTCATAATTCCCCGTTAAACGCTTTTTGAAGTATGGATTTCTTGAGTTCTTCTATGTCATCAAGTTTTTCCTGATATACGTTTTCGAGCTTTTTGGTTTCAGCTGAAATACTATCAAGCTTTGAAATTATTTTGTTTTGTTCTTCTATAGTTGGAAGTGCAACTTGAAGACTTTGTATTATGCCCATTTTTAAAAATTTGGTTCCAGCACCTACTGACTTCTCTTTAAATTCCTTAAGGCTTTTTAGTAACTGGAAATACAGGTATCTGTAAAGTATACATTTTTTTCTCATTTACAGAGATCACATAGGTTCTTTGGTACGCGTTAAACTTTCCTTTGTAATGCTTAACATTAAAATCCCCGACAGCATTATTGCCAGCCAACAGAATCGCCTCACAATCAAAAGCGAATTTATCGATCGCAAATATCTCTCTTGAGCACGTAAAAAATGGATATTTGCCATTTTTTATCGCAGCGTTTGCATCCAATTTACCAGTTTTAATATCAACCAGAGATCCTAAAGACACTTTTTTTGCATCAACGGTACTTAAATAGGACTCAAAAAGCTCGCGGGCATTTTGGAAATTTTTTTCAGCGTTTTCTTTCGCTTTTGCAATATCGGCAAACACTTTATCTAAAATTGCAACTATTCGCTTTTGTTCGAGAAGAGACGGAACTTTTACACTTATTGAATATACTTCATTCCTGTTTATTCCAGGTTTTACACCTTTTGCAAGGTTGGTTAATTCTAATCCACATAAAAGATTGTAAATGAATTTCAAATTATATTGTTTCTCGTCAAATGTTACAAAATACGCAACATCAAGCGGCCAAAACCTTTCCTCTGTAAGATTAACTTCACCTGCCGAGCCTTTCCTTCCTACTATAATACTTTTTTTATTGTAATAATATTCATTGGTTCTATCTTTTTCTCCATTTGCACCGTAGACAGGATATAAGCCATCTGATTTCCTCTTGAAATCAGGCAATGGCTTACCATACTCCAGTTTAAGAATATTACCAAGTTTTATTTCGCCCCAATTATTTTTTACCATTTGAGAGTAGGAGAATCCTTTCCTCTATCATTTTCAATGCTTCTATCATACTATTTTCAAATAGAATATCAAAACTTCTTGAATCTCTGAGCAGTATTTGAGCTGCTTTCATTTTAGTACCATCTGTTAAAGTAAAAGTAACGGCAGACGTTCTCAAGGAAATATACGCTTGCGCCTCAATACTTTTAACAGTTTTTAATATGTAGTACGCAGAAGTAATTCTGTTAAGCAATTTTGGATCTGCAATATATATGGTTTCTTGACTAGCAATTAAAGCCTCCCATAAGTCGGATTTTAGTGGCTGTATGCTCATTGTGGAAGAATTACTTTTCATACCATTTAAAAACAGAGACTTATAAGAAAACTCTAATTCCTCTTTTATCAATTCTAATATTTGCTTTTCTCTGTTTCTATCAGACAAGTATTTGATTTCTTCTTCTTTTGATTTATTCAATCTATCTATATACAAGGCTATTGGAATACCCGCTATAAGAGCAATGCCGGTTGATAGTATATTTCCACTTAAACTATTCCAATAATCCACTGCTGGTTTCATTACGAATATATAAACGATTGGAAAAACGATAATTATCGATATTGCCATCAGAAATGCAATGTTTTTAAAACTAATCTTTTTCATATGTTAATCCTTTAATTCTTTCACAATATTTTTCATTATCTCTTCACTTTCCTCATCCAGCTTCTTCATCTCTTCCAGAATCTTTTTTGGCTCACGTAGAGCTGCTTCTTCTTTTTTGTTAGGATTTTTCACTGACAAATCAAAGGTTTCCTGGTTAATATCGGAGACATTTATTGACCAGGAGTTTTCGGAGTTGGCTTTTGTTTTTTGGAGTTTGACGAACTCAACTAAATCGTTTTCATTCAGGGGGTTTGTTTTTCCAAGATTTCTGTCAAGATTAAGCTGATAAAACCAGACTTTCTTTGTTGGGGCGCCTTTTTCGAAGAATAGAACTACCGTCTTAACGCCGGCACCTGTAAAAGTGCCGCCGGGCAAATCCAGTACAGAATGAAGATTACAGCTTTCCAGGAGGAGTTTTCTTAAACTTACTGAGGCGTTGTCTGTATTTGACAAGAAGGTGTTCTTAATGACTATGCCTGCTCTCCCGCCTGCTTTAAGTATCTTGATGAAATGCTGCAGGAATAGGAAAGCGGTTTCGCCTGTTTTTATCGGAAAATTCTGCTGAACTGCGGCATGTTCCTTCCCTCCGAACGGAGGATTTGCAAGCACGATGTCATAACGGTCTTTTTCCTGTATATCGGTGATATTTTCGCCAAGCGTGTTTGTGTGTATGATATTCGGGGCTTCTATGCCGTGTAAAATCATATTCATAGTTCCGATGATGTACGCCAGCGATTTCTTTTCTTTGCCATAGAAGGTATTCTTCTGAAGGGTTTCCATCTCTTTGGTAGTCAACTTTTTAGATGCTTTGAGATATTCGAAGGCCTCGCATAAGAATCCCGCAGAGCCAAGAGCACCGTCATAAATTTTGTTACCGATTTCCGGCGCCACCACCTTTACGATAGTTTTAATTAACGGCCGTGGAGTATAGTATTCGCCCCCATTCCTGCCTGCGTTACCCATATTCTGGATTTTAGCTTCATACAGGTGCGACATTTCGTGCTTGTCTTCGCTTTTACGAAAGCGTAGCTGATCCACCAGGTTAATTACTTCTCTAAGGCTAAACCCGCTTTGAAGCTTGTTTTTTAGTTCTGTAAATATCTCTCCAATTTTGTACTCAATGGTATCAGCGCTCGCTGCATCTGTCTTGAATTTCTTGAGATAGGGAAAGAGCTTCAAATTTACAAAATCACACAAGTCATCTCCGCCAAGCGCCTTATGATGATCAAGTTTTCCGTCTTTTCCTTTAGGAACCGCCCAGTTTTCCCATTGAAATTCCTTGCTGATTATTCCTTTGTAAGCCTTACCGGAAAGCTCCGCAGCTGTTTTCTTGTCTTTCTCAAGGTCATCAAGATACTTCAGGAAGAGTACCCAGGAGGTCTGCTCTACATAATCCAACTCACTGCTACACCCCGCATCTTTATGCAAAATGTCATCAATATTCTTAAATGTCTGTTCAAACATTAATTCCCCTCCGAAATTTTCACCCAATAAAGATTTATCTTTTCTATTTTACAACTTACCAGTGACCGCCATTATCCGGGCCGACGCGCTTTAGTGTTCCGTTTTCCTGGAACTTTTTAAGATTACGAGTATTTCTAATTCTTTTGAGTTCATTAATATCCTCATATTGCATTATATTGATAAAGTAATTCTTTATGGAAAAAATGGCCAACTCAAAAATATTGTACCAATATATAATACATAATACAAACAGGAAATGAATACGGTTATTTTAGCAAGGATATTTAAAAGCCCGCTCTTTATGCGGGCAGGTTTTATGACAGAAGTTTCAAATTTCCTTTTTGCATTTATTTTTTATTGCGGCGTTTTATTACCCCACCGTTATTTCCACCAGATGTTCTTTGCCGTCATCAAGCATATCAATAACATTATTTTCGCAGGGGACTTTATCCACCGTGCAATTTATTATTTTCCTTTCCTTCCCGGTTATCTTCACTTCAAAATTATATTCCGCTTTTCTGTATCTGTACCTTATTTTCAGGAACTGCCAGCCGGTTTTCAAGCATGCCGGGTCAAGCCATATTTTGCTCCCCTGGATCTTTACGCCCAGTAAATATTCCATTATGAGCCGGTACATCCAGCCGGCAGAACCGGTATACCAGGTCCACCCGCCCTGTCCCGCGTGCTTGGGATTAGAATAAACATCCGCGGCAACCACATAGGGCTCCACCTTGTACCTTAACGCGTCTATTTTGGTTTTCGCGTGATTAATGGGATTTATCAGAGCAAATAATTCCCAGGCCTTGTCTTTTTCCCCCATCAGCGCATAGGCAATAATTACCCAGATCGCCGCGTGCGTGTACTGCCCGCCGTTCTCCCTGATACCGGGAGCATAACCTTTTACATAACCCGGTTCGTCCTCCGACACGTCAAACGGCGGGGTAAATATTTTTATTATCCCGTTTTTCCTGTCCACCAGGAGCGAGTCAACGGAGCTCATTGCTTTTTCCGCCCTCGCAGGATCAGCGGCTCCTGAAATAACCGACCAGCTCTGCGCTATTGAATCTATCCTGCATTCAGCGCCTGTTTTTGAACCGAGCAGTTTGCCGCTGTCATAAAAGGCCCTGATATACCATTCCCCGTCCCAGCCGGTTTTTTCAATGTTCTGCCTCAAGGCCTCCGCTTCTTTTTTCATCGCGTCCGCGGACACCGTGTCCTTCTTTAATTCGGCCATTTTAGCCGCTGAATTCAGGGCAAAATACAGGAAAAAAGAAAGCCACACGCTTTCGCCCTTGCCTTCATGCCCCACCAGATTCATGCCGTCATTCCAATCACCGCTCCACATCAGAGGGAGCCCGTGGGCTCCGTAAACACCTGCTTTTTTCAGAGCTCTCAAACAATGCTCATAAATACTTCCCGTTTCTTCGGAGCGCCCGGGTTTATCATAATACGATTCTTCGCCGGGATTTATCAGCCGGCCTTCCAGATAATTTACTTTTTCATCAAGCAAGCCGGTATCCCCGGTCGTTTCAATGTAACGCCAAAGCACCACGACAAGCCAGAGCATATCATCGGAACATCTGGTTCTCACACCCCGGCCAAAAGGTTCATGCCACCAGTGCAGAACGTCGCCCTGCCTGAACTGGTGGGCCGCGCAGCGCAGGATATGTTCCCGCACCAGCCCGGGTTCAGAGTACATTATAGCCAGACAGTCCTGCAGTTGGTCCCGGAAACCGAAAGCACCTCCGGACTGGTAATAACCGGCACGGCCAAAAAATCTGCTTGCCAGCGTCTGGTACAGGAGCCACCCGTTCGCAAGAATATTCAGTTCATTATCCGGTGTTTCAATGCTTATCCCGCCGCACATTCTGTCCCAGTACTCCATTGCCTTTACCAGCTCTTCGTTCGCCTTTATCGTCCCGGAATGTTTAATTATTGTTTCGCCGGCGGACCGGACGTCTTTATCCCCTCCGGTGGTAAATACAATATCCCGTTCCTGTCCTTCCGCCAGGGTGACCTGGACCTGTAACGCAAGGCACGGGTCAAAACCCGCGCCTACCCTGCCAGACAGCCTTGAGTTTTTCATGGCCTGCGGGCCGGAGATAGACCTGTTCCTCCCGATAAACTCGGCTTTATCGCCGGTAAAACTTCTTCTGGCTTCATTTACATTCATAAAAACGGTATATCCGGGTAATTCAGTGTTATACGGGTTTCTTGCCAGCAGAGCGCCGCTCTTACTGTCCGCTTCCGTTATAATATGCATGTCATTTTTTCTTTCCAGGCACCCGAGCACAAGGTCATAATACAGGGTCACTGAAAGGCTTCTCTTTGCCTTGCCCGTGTTTTTTAGCTTAATTATCGTATATTTTACCGGGGCTTCCGGGGAAACAAACACGGTCATTTCCGTCTGGATGGAACTTTCAAGGTATTCAAAAATACTGTAACCCAGGCCGTGCCTGCAGACATACGTATTCGTACCGCGGGCAGGGAAAGGCACCGGAGACCAGAACCGTCCCGTCTCTTCATCTCTTATATAGACCGCTTCCCCGCTTTTATCCTCCACCGGATCATTCAGCCACGGAGTGATCCTGAATTCATGGGAGTTTTCAAGCCAGGTGTAGGCCCCGCCGGACTCCGAAATAACGGTGCCGATATGCTTGTTGGCGATGACGTTCGACCAGGGAGCCGGAGTACTTGTTCCCGGCTCGAGTATTATTACATATTCCTTTCCGTCCCGGCGGAAACCCCCGAACCCGTTCCAGTAGAGCAAGCCATTCCTGTCCGGCTTTAGCGCCCGGCCGCTGTCTTCGGCGCGTATTTTTACGGTCTTTAACAGCGGTACGGGTACGGGCTGGGCTTTCGCCCTCTTTATCTGCTCCGAAAGCAGCCCTCCCGTATCCGAGATAACTATCTTGGCTACGGACTGCATAAGTATTTTATCCTCTTCCGACATCCTGTCCGTGCGCCTTACAAATATTCCTCCGGGCTTATCCACAAGATGGGCTTCCGTACCCGTGGTTATTATCCCCATGATCTGCTCGTTAAGCTGCTGGCGGTAGCTGGAATGATCCTCGTTCCAGATGACCATATCAACATTCAGGCCTTTCATTCTCCAGTACGCGTGCGCTTTCAGGAGCTGTATTACTATATCGGTATTGGACATATCACTCATTCTTAAAAGTACTATCGGCAGATCTCCCGAGATGCCGTAACCCCACAGGTCCGACTGGCCTCTTGCATTTTTGAGCATAACGGCGGAATTTGCCCGCCAGAGCTGGTTTGAAAATATTATGGCCCCGGCAAGCCGCCCGTACATCTGCGCGTCGCTCTCCGTCGCATTAAGCTGCTGCAGCAGCACCTGCGCGTGGGTCCAGGCAAGCGCGAAAACCCTGTCTGCAAGGTTCCGGTCCTTGTATTTATCAATAAGCCCTATTGCCGCGTTTCTGGTTTCGGCCACGCCCGTAACAATATCTATCATGGCTGTTTGATCGGGTTCTATCCGCACCACGCACCTGGCAGAAATGACCGGATCAAGAACAGAACCTTCCGAATTTGAGAGTTCCTGCGCGCCTTCCAGCGCCGCGGGATCCCTCACGGACCTGTTGCGCCCTATGAATTTTCCCCTGTCGGTTTCAAAAGAAAATCCTTCCGGTTTTTTCCCGTGCAGGCTTATGGCGTGAAAGAGAAAAGGCGGCTTTTCGCTTTTGGAACTTGACCGGCGGGTGCAGATTATGGAATTGCGGTCTTTCAGTATTTCCGTCTGCACAAACAAATTGCCGAAACAGGGATGCAGTTCGTCGGCCATCTGGTCGCGCAAAGAAACTTCTCCGTAAGTTGTTATTTCAATAAGCCTGCTTTTCCAGCCGCGGTTAGTGACCTTTAGCCTTTTCAATTCAATATCGTCTTCCGGGGAAACGGCTATTTCCGCGCTTGTTTCTATAGAGTCGTCCGTTCTTTTAAATTCGGCCCGCGACTGTAAAAAAGACGCTTCGTACCTGCCGGCTTTCTTTAACGCGGGCTGGTAGCCCATGGACCAGAATTGCCCCTGCTCAACATCCCTTATATATACAAAGGGGCCCCAGTTATCCAGCGTTGAGTCCACCCTCCACCTGGTTACTGCAAGGTCCTTCCACTTTATATACCCGCCCCCGGAATTGGTGATCATAACATTTATCCTGCCGTTCGAGAGCAGGTGCACCTCCGGCGAGGAGATATCCGGGTCGGTAAAGGTCCGGACCAGGGGAATATCCGCGCCGCTTCTTTGCAGGCTTCCGCCGGCCGAATACTGCGGGTAAAACGGTATTATTCCGGGAATGCGTTCTTCCAGCAGGATGGAAGCGGACCGCATTGCGATATTTTCCATGAACCGCCTCTGCATGCTGTTATCCTGCAGGACATTGGACAACGCGACAATAGACATCCCCTGGTGGTGCGACATGTAGGAAGATATTATTTTCCGCTTTTCCTCCCCGGCGACCCTGGTTCCGGTAAAATCAACGGCTTCATACATGCCGTATTTGCCTTCGAGCCCGGTTTTTGACATTTCCTGAAGATTGGAACACGCTTTATCGGGCACCACCATAAGCGCCAGCATGGACGCGTACGGCGCGATCACAAGTTCCTCGCTCAGTCTCGGTTTAAACCCCAGTCCGGGGACTCCGAACGATGAATACTGGTAGTTAAAATGCGAATCAACGGCATTATACCCGGACTCTGAGATGCCCCATACAACGCCCTTTTGCGCGCAATACTTTATCTGCCGGTCCACGGCCGTTTTATACGTCTTGTCAAGCAGGGTATCTTTGTGAGAAGGCATTACAAGCAGGGGCAGGAGGTATTCAAACATGGAACCGCCCCAGGACAAAAGCGCCGGTTCTCCGGAAAAAGTCGTAAGCAGCCGGCCCAGGGCGAACCAGTGTTCCTGCGGCACAATACTTCTGGCTACCGCGATATAGCTGAACATCCTCGCTTCTGATGCAAGGAGGTCATAGTAGCCGTTATCATATTTTTTTACGCCGGCATTAAAACCTATGGAAAACAGGCGCCGGCCCTTGTCGTAAAGGAACAGGTAATCCGCGTCCGCGAGGGTAACGCAGTTTGCGCCGAGTTTTTCCGCCCTTTTAAGCGCTCCCGCGGCGTTTTTCCCGCCCTTTTCCAGCATTCTTTGAAGGCCTGCTAATTTTTCCGGCAGCGTGCGGCTGAAGGAAGCTCCGTCCTCTTTTATTTTTTTCCCGAGGGCTTCAAATAAAAGACCCGTTTCTCCGTTTAATTGCGCGAGCCCGCCCAGGGACGGAACGGCCGTCTCAAAGCTTATAAGTATTTTTTTCAAAAGGGCAAACTCTGTGATCCCGTCAAGTTCATTTTCATTCAATATCAGCCGTTCATATTCCTCGGAACCGGCCCAGGGCACCAGGTTTTCTAATTCAAAAATTACCTCCCCGCATTGGGCCGCAAGAACCTTTGCCCATTCCTCGGTGTCCGGATCTTTCAGGGTTTTCGCGATAAGCAGGAGCCTGTCCGTGTGGTTCTTGAGCAGCAGGAGTTTGGACAGGGAACCGCTCAGGCCGGCCGCCTCTTCTTTTATATCCTCGAACGTTTTTTCGATAGTTTTCGCAATTTCCGCCTTTTCCTTCTCCTTCAGGTAGGCCTGCGAAGCCGCCTTTCTTATCAAAACAAGCACGTCTGCGAAACCGTTGAACGTTTCTTTGGAAACCACCCGGAATTCCGGCGTTTCTTTAAGGGCATTTTCCAGCACCATCAGATAGCCTATTAAATTACCGCTGTCCACGGTCGACACATAATGCGGGGCCATGACGTCAAGTGTTCTCGTATCATACCAGTTGTATAAATGCCCGCGGTACTTCTCCATTTTCTCGAGAGCGGTAAACGCATTTTCGACGCGCGTGAGGAAACCGGAGTTTTGCAGGTATTGAAAATCCCTGGCCGCCGTGCAGGAAAGCAGATACAGCCCGATATTGGTCGGCGAGGTCCTGTGCGCGGTCCTTTCTACGGGGCCTTCCTGGTAATTGTCCGGCGGGATCCAGTTATCCTCCTGCCCCACAAATACTTCGTAATATCTCCATATTTTTCTTGCCAGCGCTCTCAGGTATTGTTTTTGTTTGCGCCCCAGGTACACCTTGTGTTCCACGATCTGCCTGCTTATTGACCAGGCGATCAGCGGGGACGCGAACCAGGCCCCGAGCAGAAGCCACGAGGAAAACAAGGTAGTATAGGAATACGACAGCATGAAAATAAAAAGCACCAGGGCTACCGCCGGGGCAAACCACATTGAGACAATTACGCCGGCAAGGCTTTCGTTGAATTCCAGCGCAAGTATGCCTGCCGGTTTCCATTCAAGCAATTTCCTGTGTGAAATATACATCCTGAAATTCGCAGTTATTACCGCGTGAAATAAATAATACGCTTCATACGGCAGGACTATCAAAGAGATGGCCGCCTGCGCGAGCCGCGTGGTGATGGAACGGATAATACTGTCCAGATAGGATTTGAAGGACATATCTTCCGGTTTTTGTAAAATATCCCTGCCGACCGAAAGGAGGGTCGGGACCAGCAGGACCATCACGACAAAAAAGCTCCAGAGGAACGGATGCAAAAATACGGTCCAGCCCAGGACCAGTAAAACAAGCATGGCCCCGGGGATAAGGCTGCGCCGCAAGTTGTCAAATATTTTCCACTGGTTAAGGAGCGAAAGCGGATTTTTTCTTTTTGCTTTTTTTTCATCAAGGACATTCCGGAGCAGCCACCCGGAGATCTGCCAGTCCCCCCTGGTCCACCTGTGCCTTCTATATGCGTCCTCCACCAGCCCTGCCGGATATTTTTCATACAAGACCACATCACTTACGATCCCGGACCTTAAATAGCAGCTTTCGATCAGGTCGTGGCTCAAGACCAGATTTTGAGGAAAAACCCCTTCCATAAGCTCCGCGAACACCTCGACCTCATATATTCCTTTTCCAAAAAACGAACCTTCGGAAAAAATATCCTGATAGACATCCGACACGGCCCGGGTATACGGGTCAATGCCGGTTTCACCCCCGAAGATCCTGGAAAACAGGGAGACATTGAGGCTCTCGATGGTTATCCCGAGCCGGGGCTGCAGGATCCCGTAACCTTCCGTTACTTTTCCTTTTTTTCTGTCTATTACCGCCGCGTTCAGCGGATGCGCGAGGACCGAAGCCATTTTTCTTACCGAATCCAGGGGCGCGTGGGTATCGGTATCAAGCGTGACCACATATTTGACGGTCTTAAGTATCCCTCTTTCCCCGATAACCAGGCTCTCGCTCCCTGCTTTTTCCCTGCCCCTTATGAGTTCATTGAGTTCCGCAAGCTTCCCTCTTTTTCTTTCATGGCCCATCCAGGCCTGTTCGGACTCATTCCATTTTCTGGCCCGGTGTATGAGGAAAAAAATACTTTTTCTTTCTTCCTGGTTTTTTTTGTTCAGATCCTCGATCCCGTTCCTTACGTATTCAAGCAGTTCCCGGTCCTTTTCCGTTTCCCTGACCGCGGCATCGGCAAAATCCGTGAGCAGCGCGAAATATATATTCTTATCCTTGTTCGCGTAATATTCTATCTCAAGCTTTTCCAGCAGCCTGTCTATATTTTCCCTGCTGAAAATAATGGTCGGTACGGCTACCAGGGTCCGGAACTCATCGGGGACCCCCGCGGAAAAATCCATTTTGGGAAGGACTTTGGGCCTTACAAATACCGTTATGAACCAGTTAACAAGAGAGATCCCGAGATTGAACGCGCAGAAAAGTATAAGGCTGCCTGCGGCGAAAATATGCCATAATGGGCTGTTATAAGGAAAAAGGAACGAAATTACCGCGGCTGAGAGAAGCAGGGTGACAACCGTAACGGCGCCTGCATAAAAAAAGAACGGTTTCTTTTTCAACAACCCGGCAGCAGTATCTTTAAGGCCCCGGCGGTACTGCACCTGTTTTTCAAGTTCCGGGAGCCCCCGGTCTATTAAAAAATAGCCCGCATGGCAGTATTTATTCTTCTCCCCGGCTTCAGTCCTTTCTGCCGCCAGCTTGACGCATTTGGCCGCGATCTCCTTCTCCGAAAAAATACTTTTTCTGGCCAGCTTTTCAATAACATGCCTGTATATATCCCGGGTATCAAAATTCATTTTGCTGTAAAGCCCGGCAGGATCTCCCGCCAGGAGGGAATGAACCGAACTCATATTCTCGACAAACTCGTTCCAGTCGAGCGAATCAAGTAGTCTGAGGCTGTTGATACTGTTACCGACGGAAACCTGGTCCATGGCCTGCTGCTGGCTTTCAAGCATCACCAGCTGTTCTAAGGTCGTGCCCTGCTCAAAAACCCGCTGCTGCAGCCAGGTAAGCGAAAGCGCCAGCGCGGCATTCTGCCCCTGTATCCTTCTTACCAGTTCCGAAACAAAAGCGCTCGTCATGGACAGGCCGGCTTTTGCCATCTCCGCCATTTCTATTATTACCTCTCCGGGGTTTTCTTCCGCTTTTTTTATCAATCTTTCCGCCCAGGAAGCGGCCAGGTCCTTGTCTTTGCGTCCCATGTAGATCCTCACGCCGACGCGCCTGAGATTTTCTATCAGCGACAACCGCAGCATGATAGGAATGGCCCAGAGCTCGCCGAGAGTCAGATTAACCTTTGACTGATAGGCCGCAATATATCTGCTCAAGCTGTTCTTGTGCAGGCGCCCGTCAGAATGGGAGATCAATTCCAGCGCCAGGCAGTAGACCCGCGGGTATAAGGCATAAGGCCCGTTTTTGAGGCAGGGCAGTTCTTTGCTGAAGTTTTTTGGAAAGTGTTTTTTTGCGCTCCTGATCTGTTCTTCTATCAGGTAGAAATTGTCTATCAGCCATTCTCCCGCCGGCACTATCTTAAGCTCATTTTCCAGGGTCGCAGAGAGAAGGTCATAGACTTCAATGAGTATTTCTTCATTTTCATCAAGCCGTTTAAGCAGTTTATTTTCGCCGTGTTTCGCAGCTATTTCATGGGTTTCGGCTATTTTTTTTGCATGCAGTTCAAAATGCTCAACACTGAATACTTCTTCACGGAGCGGCAGTTCATCATGATACTTGGCAATAAGTTCAGCGCTTATCACCCTGGCCTTTATCCGTGCTATGTTTTTTCTTATTTTTTCGCTTGTTATTTCCATTACAGTTTATCATCCATATAAAAAGTATAACAGATACCTGTGTCTTTAACCATCTATTACAATGTTTGCACTGGGAATGGGAAGGTAGATGGTACCCCCCTGAAATGCTTTGGAAAAGTATGGTATCAGGAATTAATTAAGATAGTAAGAGAACTATTGCCATCTTCACCAAAGTTAAGAAAGGGCAGAGCATCAAAGCCTGGGCATTCTCTGGATCGTCGAAATAAAGGCAAACCAGAGAGCAAAAATCTGCCGGTAAAATACAAAAAAGAGGACTTAGTCGAATACAAGCCTACTAACATCGGTCTAACTTTTGACCATGAATATCACGGTTGGAAGAGAGTAAAAAGCTACTGGAAATATTGTCAGGATGACGAAGAAAATCTTAACCTTAATGAGGTTTTAAAAGATCTTTAAATAAAAGTGGACACACTGGCTTGAAACTCCTAAAATGTTTCTGCGAAGTCACAAAAAAGGAGGCCAAATGTGTCCAATAAAATATTACACTATGCTGAGAAAAAGTAAAGATAAATCATTCATAAGGTATCAAATAGTTATTCATGCTAAAGAGCACGGCAAAAAGCCGGCAGCTAAAGCATTTAATACAACTGTTAAAACAGTTAAAAAATGGCTGTATCGTTATGCTGAAGCAGGTTATGACGGATTAAAGGACCAGTCGAAGGCCCCAAAGAATATACCTCACAAAACACCTAAACACATCGAGGATGAAGTTATTCGGATAAAAACAGAGTTAAAGACCTGGGGCGCACTTAGAATTAAGAACGACTTTAACATACCTCGTTCCGATAAAACTATTGCAAGAATCATTAAATCCAATGGAATACCAAAATCAAGAAAAAGAAAACATGTTATTAAGAATGATCTCAGGGCAATGAAATCGCTTTGGAATATATTCCAGAGATCAAACATAGATACAAAAGACCTGATAGACATCCCGGAATTCTACCTTCCAATGAAAATTCTCAAGCTTTATGAGGTTCAATTTACTTTTAGAGAGCCAGTAACTGGAATTCAATACCTTGGCTATGGAGATGAAAAATCTTTAGTTAATGCGACAATATTTATTGATATTATTCTATCAGAACTTAAAAAATGTGGTGTGGATCTCAGTAAGACCACTGTTCAATCCGACAACGGTTCAGAATTTATCGGTAGTTATCTTGCAAAAAGAGATAGTTCATTCACCGAAACAGTAAACAAATATGGCGCTGAACATTTTACCATTCCTCCCAGAGCGCACACCTGGCAGTCCGATGTTGAAACAGTTCATAATCTCATTGAAAATGAATTTTACAAGATAGAGAGTTTTTCATCGAAAGAAGATTTTAAAAACAAAGTAACAGCTTATCAACTATTCTTTAATCTGGTTAGAAAAAACTATTACAAAGGCGGTAAATCGCCTTTACAGATACTTAAAGAGCGCAATGAGGGAATTTCTGAAAGAGTTTGTCTAATCCGACCTATTTTTCTTGACGATGAGTTCAGAAAGAGATATATTACAAACCGGCAATACTCTCCAAGGGGGTACCATGTACCTACTTTTCCCT
>CAITEH010000017.1 GCA_903891415.1 Candidatus Firestoneibacteriota bacterium | reverse complement strand
GCTAACCTTGCACATTTGGATAAAAAAAAGCTTGAATTTATAAAGCATGATATTACAAAACCACTTAAAATAGCCGGAAAAATAGATTATGTGCTTCATTTTGCCTCTCCTGCCAGCCCCGTTGATTATAGTCAGCATCCGATAAAGACGGCTAAAGTAGGTTCGCTTGGCACTCATAATGCTCTTGGTATCTCAAAATTAAAGAGAGCAAGGTTTATTTTTGCTTCTACCTCTGAGATCTATGGAGACCCGGCTGTGCATCCACAGGTGGAAGAATATTGGGGAAATGTTAATTCAATAGGGCCAAGAAGCATGTACGACGAGGCAAAACGTTTTTCAGAAGCTCTCACTATGGCTTATCAAAGATTTCACAAAATAGATACCAGGATAGTCAGGATTTTCAATACTTATGGGGAACGCATGCAGATCAACGACGGCAGAGTGGTTCCCAATTTTATTTACCAGGCTTTAAAAGGCCGGGACATAACTGTATATGGAAATGGCAACCAAACCAGGAGTTTTTGCTATGTTTCAGACCTGGTAGAGGGGATCTATAGATTGCTTATGTCAGATTATACCCTGCCTGTAAATATCGGAAACCCTGTTGAAAATACAATTTTAGATTTTGCAAAAGTAATAATTAAAATGACCGGAACCAAAAGCAGGATAATCTACAAACCTATACCTGTTGACGATCCCAAACAAAGATGCCCTGATATAACAAAAGCAAAAACGCTGCTGCATTGGGAACCAAAATTAGCTCTTGCGGAAGGAATAACCAGAACAATAGAGTATTTCAAAACAAAAATTAAATAAATTTTCTATTTTATACTGGAGGAACTATTTCATGAAAAAAGCGCTAATTACCGGTGTTACCGGCCAGGACGGCAGTTACCTTACGGAACTTTTGCTTAGTAAAGGTTATGAAGTCCACGGGATAGTAAGAAGAGCCAGCACCATGAATAGAGAGAGGATAGATCATATTAAGCGGGATGAACATGCAAAAGGGAATAAACTATTTATACATTATGGTGATCTTGCGGATGGCGAGCAGATATCTGATATAGTTTATAATATAAAGCCGGATGAAGTCTATCATTTGGGAGCGCAAAGCCATGTTCGAGTGAGTTTTGACATAGCGGAATACTCGGGAAATGTCACAGGACTGGGGACTACAAGGATCTTAGAGGCCATAAGAAGAGGTAATAAAAAAATAAAATTTTATCAGGCTTCTTCAAGTGAAATGTTCGGTTCGGCAAAACCTCCTCAAAATGAAAACACTCCTTTTGCGCCAAGAAGTCCCTATGCCTGCGCAAAATTATATTCTTATTGGATGGCCAGGAATTACCGTGAAGGGTACAAACTTTTTATTTGCAACGGAATTCTTTTTAATCATGAAAGCCCGAGGCGCGGCGAGAATTTTGTCACGAGAAAAGTCACAATGGGAATTGCGGCTATTCTTGCCGGGAAACAAAAATACCTTTATATGGGGAACCTTGAAGCAAAAAGAGACTGGGGTTTTACCCCTGAATATGTGGAAGCTATGCATAAGATGCTCCAGCATAAAACTTCCGGAGATTATGTTATAGGTACGGGAGAGACCCACTCTGTCAAGGAATTCATCGAAAAGGCCTTTGCCTACGCGGGTTTGGATTGGAAAAAATACGTAAAGATAGATCCAAGGTATTATAGGGCGACAGAAGTCGATGTCTTGCTGGCAAACGCGGAAAAGGCAAAAAAAATATTAAAATGGACCCCGAAAGTTACTTTTTCTGATCTTGTAAAGATCATGGTCGATTCCGATATGAGAAAGGCGGGCCTGCTTTCTATCGGTCAGGGGGATGAAATAATCAGGAAAAAATTTTCCGCAAAATGGTGGCAAAAGGACTAGTTCTATGAAAAAACAAAGAGTTCTTATAACCGGCATCTCAGGTTTTGTCGGCAGTCATTTGGCAGATTTTTTGCTTACCAAAAAAAATTTAGAAGTATTCGGGATAGACTTATCAACGGCAAAAGTTGATAATCTGGAAAACTGTTTCAATTATATTAAGCTATTTTCTTGTGACCTGACAGAAAGTATTTCAGTTAGAAAACTTATTAAGGAGATAAAACCGGATAAAATATTCCACCTGGCAGGCAATGCTTTTGTAGGAGATTCCTGGTCTGATCCTCAAAAAACTTTTATTGTAAATGTATTCGGGGAATTGAACATACTGAATGCATTAAGAGAATTAAAAATTAAGCCATGGGTTCAAATTGCCTGTTCGAGCGAAGAGTACGGTGTTGTTATAAAAAGCGAGCTTCCGGTATCAGAACAAAATGAATTGCGTCCGGTATCTCCCTATGCCGTAAGCAAGATCGCGCAGGATTACCTTGGATATCAATTCTATAAAAGTTACGGCTTGAAGGTTTTACGGACCCGTACTTTTAATCATATCGGGCCCAGACAAAACGACAGATTTGTCGTCTCAAATTTCGCAAAGCAAATTGCTCTGATAGAAACGGGAAAGCAAAAACCGGTTATAGAAGTAGGGAATCTAAATGCAGTCAGGGATTTTACCGATGTCAGGGACATAGTTACGGCCTATTGGTTATGTACTGAAAAAGGGGTTCCAGGAGAGATTTATAATATATGTTCCGGTAAAGGCCATAAAATAGCGGAGATTCTCCGGATATTGGCAAGCTATTCAAATGCTAAATTCCAAATAAAAAAAGATCCTAAGAGAATGCGCCCCTCGGATATTCCGGTTTTAATCGGAGAAAATAAAAAATTTGTAAGAAGATCCGGTTGGAAATGCCGGTATTCGCTGAAAGAAACCCTCTATGATACGCTGAATTACTGGAGAGAAAAAGTCAGCTGAAACGGGCAAAGATTAATACCGGAAAGAATTTATATGAGAGTTGCTAAAAGGATCCTAGGATAAAAATGGGGAAAGAGATGTTATTTTTAAATGACCTGAAAAAAGTTGCCTTTAGAGGCGGAACAAATCTTTTTTTACGTCATTTATTGGGATTTACTATTAATTTTGGAGGTGGAATAGTACTTGCGCGTATTTTAGGACCCGGCATATTGGGCATGTACTTTATTTCTTATACCTTATTTCTTATAGTAAGGGGTCTGATAGATTTTGGAGTGCAGGCAAATTTTATCAGGCAGTTGGAAGATCCGACAAAAGTTGACCTGAAGACAGCTTTTACACTGCAGCAATTCATCGGGATTACGTCTCTGGTATTGATGATATTTGTTGCGGCGCCGGTTTCGCTGAGCGTCTATAAACAGAAAGAAGTTGCGTTATTCATAATTTCTGCCGGTATTGGCGCGTATTTTTATTGCTGGCATTGTATTCCCGTATCACTTTTGGAAAGAAAATTTGAATACCGTAAAGTTGGAATAATTGAAGTAAGTGAAATAGCTGTTTTTAACTTGGTAAGCATAATTTGCGCAATTAAAGGTTACGGGATTGCGGGTCTATTTGCAGGCAATATACTTAGGGGGCTGTTACCGGCAGTAATTTCTTCTTTGTATAAAAAGTTTTTCCCATCTATTGCAAGGGATATAAAGTCTATTCTTGAGCTCATAAAGACTGTTTACCCGGTTTTATTATCAAATCTTTCCGTATATTTGATCATGCTGGCGCCTCCTGTGATCATAGGTTCAATGTGCGGGACTGAAGCGTTAGGTATTTCTCAATTGGCCTATTCTATGCTGGGCTCTACAACGATTGTTGCTACAATATTTCAAAGGATAGCGCTTACTTCTTTTTCACGTTTACAGACGAATGCAGGGGAATTTAATAACGCAGTTTCTAAATCTCTCAGGCTCTTAGCTATGGTATACCTGCCTGTCGTATTTGGAATAGTTTCATTTTCAGCCTGGTGGATACCGTTGCTCTACGGGGAGAAATGGAAAGGCATGGAATCGGTCGTATTGATAGCGGTCATTCCGATAAGTCTTGCAGGATTGTTATCAATAATAAATTCTGCTTTAATTTCGAAAGGACAGTTTAAACTTGTCTTAAAACAGAATTTATTGAACGTAATAGTCTATTGGCTATCTATGTCTATGCTCGCGAGAAGATTTTCAGCGAAAGCAGTCCCGCTCGCGCATCTTATTGCTGTCTTGATCTCGTCATATTTATTTATCTATGGATATAAAAAGTATTGCGGAACTTTAGACTATAGTTTTGTGGCAACATACTTCCTTTTTAGCATATTATTATTGGGCAGCTCTTTTTTTCTTATTGCAAAAGGTTTGATCATAGTATCAATAATTTTATGGGTGGTATTTATTCTGTATTCGGGTTTGCTGCTAAAACGGAATATTCCGTTTACTTTTTTAAAAGAAGGTAATTAATATTTACAATTGTACTATTTAGCAAAGGAGGAATATTATGGAATGCTGTATTTGTAAAGCAGGTGAAAATTTAGGATTTATTAAAGAAATAAACGGCTATAAACTGTATCAATGCGCTCGCTGCGGCATAATATTTTCAGACCCTATGAAAAACCCCGGCAGCTCCTGGTATGAAAATGCTGAAATATATCAGATTGGCCGGTTATTTTCAACGGGGAAAACCGCTTGGTATCATAATCAATTCCTTAAAATGGGTGAGGCAAAAGGGAAAAATATCATGGATCTGGGCTGCGGCTTTGGACAATTTTTAAATGCTGCAAAAAATCTCGGGTACGATGCATATGGTATTGATTTTGATACGCAAAGCCTTGAAGTTGCCAGAGAGAAATTTAAGTTAACAAATATCTCACAAGCGACTATTGAAGAGTTTATTAAAATTAATCCGGAGATCAAGTTTGATTACGTTACTTTTTTTGAGGTGCTGGAACATGTTGCATCTCCTGTTGATTTTATAAACGGTTTGAAAAAATTATTAAAAACAAACGGGCAGATCGCTTTTAGTTTTCCTAACCGCGACCGGTTATTTGACCCGCTGGGAGAGGATGATAATCCGCCTAATCATTTGACGAAGTGGAATGAAAACTCCTTGATAAAATTTCTTGATATTTGCGGCTTTGAGGCGGTTAAACTCACGGTAAAAGACCTGAAAAAAGAGGATTTTATAATGTTTTTAAAAAGTAAATTTAAGACCGGTTTGATCAAAAAGATGATCAGAGAAAGCAAAAAAGAGAGCAACTCAAAGCCCCTGAAAAAGGCAAGAATATTAAATAACATTAAAGAAACGGTATATTTTCTTATTAGTTTGATCGCAAGCCCTGTGTTTTGGCTGATATATCTGGTTGGTGCCTATAAGAAGAAGGGGGGAGGTATCTATTGCCAGGCAAGACTAAAATTAAAATAGCCGTTCATGCAAAAGTATTAAGTGAAGAAAGGTACACGGGCATAGGTGTTTACGTGTACAATATTTTAAAAGCGATCTCCAAAATTGATAAAAACAATGAATATTTTCTGTATTCTAATGAAAAAATAATTCACCACATAGACGCTCCAAATTTTCACGAAAAGATATTGAAATTTCCTAAATTTTGGACCTATTTAAGATTCCCTTTTGAGTTTATCGGCGGTAAATACGATATACTTTTTATGACCAAGGAAACTCTTCCCCCCGTCATCAGGCCAAAGACTGTTTTAGTTTGTTTTGATCTTATGGGGAGCATGTTCAGCAAACATATAGCCTTAAACGGAAAAATACACTTTTGGATAGCAGTGAATTATGCTCTAAAAAGAGCCGGGAAGATAATAACTATATCTGAGTCAACAAAGAAAGATATTATGGAAAAATGCAAAATACCTTCAGCTAAGGTTATTGTTACACCTTTGGGTTATGACAAAGAATTGTTTAAAGTCTGCAAAGATCCGGAATTGATAGAGTTCACAAAAGCAAAATACGGTATTGTTAAAAAATACTATATAAATACCAGCAGTCTCCTGTGGTACAGGAAAAATCTCGAACGGATCATTGAAGCTTTTTATTTATGCAAAACAAAAAGTAATATTGATTATCAACTTGTAATTACGGGAAAAAAAGGAGAGTCCTATGAGGGCATAATAAGTAAGATCTCCGCTTTAGGCCTGGAAAAGGATGTTATTCTTACAGATTATATACCTGAAGAAGATATGCCGGTACTTTTAAGCGGCGCGGAGGCCTTGGTCTTTCCTTCCTTGCATGAAGGTTTTGGACTACCGATAATAGAGGCCATGGCCTGTGCTTGTCCTGTAATAGCTTCAAATGTTTCTGCTTCTGCTGAAGTAGCCGAAAATGCGGGACTCTTAGTTGATCCGCTAAGTATTGATGAAATAGCCGGTTCCATGGAGAAAATTGTTAAAAACAGGGAATTACGTGAAGTTTTTATTAATAGAGGACTAAAAAAAGCAGAGGAATACAGCTGGGAAAATACGGCAAAATTAACTTTGAGAGTTTTTGAAGAATTTAGCGGAGCCAAATGAAAATATTGTTTACCTGGCATTCTATTGTAGAAAAGGAATATCAAAATATTTTTGATTATTTTATTAATAAAAATGATGAAATTACAGTTGTCTGCCCCGGGTGCTGGTTTGAAGGCGGAAGGTTGCAAAAAGTTTCCTCCAGAGAAATGCGTAACTATAGATTGATTGCTTTAAGTACATTATTTACTAATAAGATCAAAAGATTTTTTTATATAAATGTTTTCAGGCTCGCTAAACTGATAAAAAACCATAAACCGGATATAATTCATATTTTTGAAGAACCCTATTCTTTGGCTTGTTTCGAGATCATTTTACTGACCAGGCTGTTTAGTCCTGGCTCAAAAATAGTTGTGCAGAGTTTCGAGAACATAAAGCCGGCGCACAGATTATTTATTTTTGATAAATTACAAAAGTACGTTTTGAAACGTTCAAATGCAATAATAGCAGTTCCTGAAGAAGGAAATAATATTTGGAGAAAGGCCGGTTTCGAGGGGAGTATCTATCAATTACCGGTGGGAATAAATAGAAATACATTTAAAAAAATAAATACTCCGGAATATAGGTATTTGAAGAAGCCGGAAGAAATAACGATATTTTATGTGGGGCGCTTAGTGGAGGAAAAAGGTATCAATTTGTTACTGCTTGCATTTTTGGACCTTTTAAAAACAGAAGAAAAAATAAAACTGGTGCTCGTAGGAAGCGGGCCTCAAAAAGAATACTTACAAAAACTATCTGAAAAAGCGAAAATACAAAATAGTATTGTTTTTCTTGCTCCAGTAGTTAATGCGAAAATTCCGGAGTTATTTTCTGTGGCAGATATACTGGTACTTCCTTCTGTCTCAACGAAAATTTGGAAAGAGCAATTTGGCAGGGTATTAATAGAGGCCATGGCCTGCGGTGTAGCTGTTGTCGGGTCATCTTCCGGCGAAATTCCGAATGTTATTGATAAAGCGGGAATAATTTTCAAAGAAGGCGATGAAAAAGATCTTGTAAGCGCATTAAGAATATTGATTAACTCCCCGGAGACCTTGAACCAATATAAAAAAATGGGTTTACAAAGGATCGTTGAGAAATATACGTGGGATATTATTATGCGTGATCTCAGTGAAATATACAATATGGTATTGAAAAAATGAACTCGCCGCTTAAGAATGAATATTTGTTTCAGAAGAAAATATGGAGGATTATTATTAAGGCCGCCGATATTTGCGGAAATAAAGTAATAAGGCCGTTTATAAGTAAAAAAGAATACCCAGCCGAATACAAAAAAGTATTATTTTCGAAAATAGATCATCTGGGAGACCTGATCCTTTTACTTCAGATATTGCCGCAATTTCATAAAAATTTTCCGGCTACAAAGATCCACTTCTTGATAGGGAGCTGGGCTAAACTGCTGTTTGACGGCAATAAATTTGTGGAAAAAATTATAATATACGATGATATAGTTTTAGATAGGGATAAAAAGTATCATAAAAAAATAATTAAATGGCTGGTTAGCATTTGGAAAGTGATATTTTTGATTAGAAAAGAAAAATATGATCTAGCCGTGGATTTCAGGGCCTATTTCCCGAATACTATTCCCTTGCTATTCCTTGCCGGAGTTAAGTATAGAGCCGGGTTTGGGACAGCAGGTTTTGGTTTTTTATTGCAAAAACAGGCCAAATGGACGCCAAACGTTCATGAAACACAACACTATCTTGAGCTGTTAAAAGCAATAAACATTAACATAAAGCCGTTAAATGATGAAAAATACTTTGATTATTTATTGAAAAAAAGATCCAAGTTAGTAAGTAGTGCAAAAAAAGGCTATGGAAAGTATATAGTTGTGCATCCTTGTAGTGCTGATAAGAATAAAAATTGGCAGCAAAATAAATGGCGGGAATTCGCCAAAGCATTTCCTAATAGATCAATACTGTTTGTTGGCAGCAAAAAAGAAAAAATATATATCGGAGAAATAACTCAGGGTTTAAATAATTCTATTAATCTTGCGGGTGAAACAAATATCTCAGAATTAGCCGGTATTTTAAAAAATGCAAGTTTAGTCGCCGGTGTTGAGTCATTTGTATGCCACTTGGCTGCGGCCCTGGGGACACCTTGCATAATTATTGCGAGCGGGATAGCTGATATTAGCCAGTGGATGCCTTTAAAAAACTCCGGAATAGTAAATATAGCTGTCAAGTGCTCACCGTGTTTCAGCAGTTCTGGATGCAAAGATATGCTTTGTATGGATATTCCAGCAAGAACCGTTATTGGTAAATGCAAGGAGTTATTGTGAATTTTAGAAAGATATTTGACTTGGACATAATATTAGTAATTTTGATAGTCCTAAATTTCATGGTTCCAAGAGAATTGAAATTCAAAATTGCGGATATAGTATTGCTTTTTTTCTTTGCCGTCTGGTTTTTCAAAGAGTTGATTGTTTATAAATTTATTTTTAAAAAAAACATTTTTAATTTTCTGATAGTGTTTATATTAAGTTATATTTTGATTATTGCCCTTATCAGCGCGTTATTCAATGGTATTAGCAATCTTTACTTGTTTACAAAAGACTTGTATAGTTTTGGCTCCCTATTGATAGTATTTATAATATATAACCGTATTGAAATAACAGAAAGAAAGATCAACTTATTTGTAAAGATCTTGTTTATCTGTTTTTTTGTGATAGCTTTATGGAATATTCTGCTTTTTGAAGTGCATCCCTTGAAGGTATGGTATATACACCAGTGGAAGCTGTTAAGATTGTCCGCGGTTGGTATGGGGTATTTTGATACTTCCGGTCCCGGAGGCCCGTATACAAATATTGGGTCTCTTAGAATTGTTAACTATATCGGTGGCTTTGGCAGTTTGGCCTGGATTTCTCAAATTGTAATCCCTTTCTTAATGATATATTTGGATAAAGCGGCTGTAAGCTCTCTAAAGAATTCAAAGCAAAGTATTTTTATTGTTTTTACGATAATTTCCGGGTATTTTGGAGCAGTATTTTTGCTTTCAAGATCTGTTGTTTTAATGCTCTTAACCAGCATAACGGGCTTAATTTACTCGGAGAAAAATAAGAAACAAATAATACTCCTAGGGTTGGTATTCGTTTTGCTATTATTAGTGTCCAGCCCTAAAATGGATGAAACATATCCCGGAAAAAAAATAATTTCCTATAGCAACACGATAACAAATCGTTTTGGAGATCTTAAGAAAGATGTAAGGGCCGGTATTTTTAAAGCTGGCGTAAAAGAAATATTAAAAAGTCCTTTCATTGGTATTGGAATGGGAAATTATATTACATTTCCTTATGGTGACAGGCAGGGCGTCTCAGACGGGATCGATTGCCTATATTTAAGTTATGGACTGAAGCTGGGAATACCGGGATTGTTATTATTTCTTGTTTTTTATGGATATGTTTTCTACTATGGCTTAAGATATTTAAATAGAAATAAAGAGCTTTCAAGCAGCCCGCAATACAAATATTCAAAAGGTGCTCTCATTTCACTTTCGGCCGTTTTAATGATGGGAATAGTCAGCTATCCTTTTAACAATTTAAGTTTTACAGTTATATTTTGGGTCTTATTCGGGTATTTTAGCAAAATAATATTTGCAAATGAAGAGTCAAATGCCAGATAAAAAAACCATAACAATTGATTGCCGCATGATAGATAATTCAGGAATAGGGACTTATCTAAAAAATATTCTTAATTATGCGGTCTCAGAAAGTAAATACAAATGGGTATTGCTTGGTAAACAAAATAAAATTAAAGAACACGTAAAAGGAGAGTATCAAATAGTTGAAGTATGCTCAAAAATATATTCAATTCGGGAACAATTTGAAATGCTCAGAAAGATACCAAAAAGTGAATTATTATGGTGCCCTCATTATAACATTCCCTTATTCTATAAAGACAGAATGGTCGTGACAATTCATGATATATGCCACTTAGCCTTGCCGGAGTATTTTCCCGGATATATAAAACAAGTCTATGCAAAACAGTTAATAGGTTCGGCTGTCAGGAAATCCGAGGCGGTTATTACGGATTCGAAGTTTACTGCTTCAGAAATACAAAAATACTTCAGGTTTGACAGAGCGAAGCTCAAGATCATCCCGCTCGGGGTTGGAAATGCTTATAACACAGACAGCTCAGGGGACACTTTGTTCTTGAAAAAACATGGGATACAAAACCCGTACATTCTCTATGTGGGAAATATAAAACCCCATAAGAATATCTCAAGATATATTAAAGCGTTAGGACTGATAAAGAAAAAGAATAAGAACCTATCTTTTGTTTTTGTCGGAAAGAAAGAAGGTTTTATTTCAGGAATGGAAGATCTGGAGCAGGAATTGGAGCACGCTGGTATTGAAGATACCGTGTTTATAGATGAAAGATTAACAGACATACAACTTAAGACAGTCTATCAAGAGGCGCTCTGCCTGGCATTCCCATCTATGTATGAAGGTTTTGGTCTGCCGCCTCTTGAAGCAATGGCTTGTGGCTGTCCGGTTGTAGTATCAAAAGCTGCCTCGCTGCCAGAAGTATGCGGGGACGCGGCAGTCTATATTGATCCTTATAGTGTTGAAAGTATCGCGGAAGGCATAAATACTGTATTATTAGATGAAAATCTGCGCGCAGAATTGCGCTTAAAGGGAATAAAAAGAGCCAGGATGTTTGAATGGCAGGACACTGCAAAAAAATTTATTGAGATATTTCAAGAGGCCATAGATAAATGACGGATATAAGTTCAAGCCCGGAAAAACGTGTCGCGATCATTCATGATTGGTTAACAGGAATGCGCGGAGGTGAAAAAGTACTGGAAGTACTTTGTGAGCTTTATCCTGAGGCGGATATTTTTACTTTAATACATGTTAAGGGTTCTGTTTCCAAAACAATAGAAAGTCATAAAATATATACGTCATTTCTCCAAAAAATGCCCTTTGTTAAAAATAAATACAGATATTATCTGCCTGTAATGCCTTTTGCTATTGAGCAGTTTGATCTTAAAGAATACGGGCTTATTGTCTCTTCGAGTCATTGTGTAGCTAAAGGTGCAAAAAAGGGGAAAGATGCCCTTAATATTTCCTACTGTTACACCCCGATGCGTTATATTTGGGACCTTTTTGATGATTATTTTGGTATTGGAAAGACAAATATATTCGTAAGAATTATTATGAAAGCGCTCAGGCCATTATTGAAAAAATGGGATGTTAAGAGTTCAAAAAACGTAGACTCATTTATAGCTATTTCAAAATCTATTAGTAAAAGAATTGAAAAAGCTTACGGGAGAAATTCTATTGCTATTTATCCGCCGGTGAATACCGGTAAATATTTAATATTGCCGGTTAAGAGGGAAAAATTTTACTTGATAGTGTCGGCCTTTGCGCCTTACAAAAGGATCGATATAGCGATAAAAGCCTTTAACCTGCTGGGGTATAAACTCAGGATTATCGGTGAAGGGCAAGAGGAAAAAAGATTGAAGAAAATAGCTCAAAATAATATTGAGTTTATGGGCTGGCAAACAGATGAAGTTATTCAGGAAAACTATTCAAAATGCGCAGCCTTGATCTTTCCGGGAGAAGAAGACTTTGGGATGGTACCTGTGGAGGCTATGGCTTGCGGAACTCCCGTAATTGCTTACGGAAAGGGCGGGGCTCTGGAAACAATAGTTGAAGGGAAATCCGGGCTTTTTTTCTCACCGCAAACTGAAGCTGCCTTGATTAAAGCGGTTAAAACCAGTGAAACTGTTAATTGGTCTTCAAGTGAAATACGAGCAGTAGCAGAAAAGTTTTCTATTCAAAGATTTAAAGATGAAATGGCTGAATTCATTGTAAAAAGGTTAAAATCCCGAAGTTCTTAGCAATTTTAAACAATTTTAAACAAAAAACATTGATTTTTAAGGGTTTTCTAATTATAATGATACTATGATAGCTGTTATTCTTATAATTATCGACTTAATTGCTGTTTTGTGTTCTTATCATTTTGCCTATTTGATCAGAACAGTGATCTTCCCCAGGTTTATTGTATTCCCATTTCACGAACCGCTGCCTTTCGTTCTTGTTAATCCTATCTGGCTGCCTTTACTATTTCTATTTTTCTTTTGGTTTGAACAGTTATATTTCAGAAAATACCCCTTTTGGGAGGAGATACGGCAGATTTGTAAGGCTTCTTTGCTGGCATCGCTTACGGGTTTTGCTATTGTTTCTATAGGAAAATTGAGCGACGAGGTATCCAGGACCGTGTTAATATTTACGTTTTTTAACTCTCTGTGGATAATTCCTATAGTACGGATGCTTGGTAAACGGGTAGTTTTCAGCCTGGGAATAGGAAAAAGGAAAATTATAATAGTTGGAGCGGGTCTTACCGGAGAACTCTTTCTAAATTCAGTATGCAAAGTTAAGACTTTGGGATATGATGTTGTGGGCTTTCTCGATGATGATGAGAAAAAAAGAGGAACATTCATAGGAAGTGCAAAAGTGCTTGGCAAAATATCTGAAATAGACAGTTTTCTTTCACCGGGAATGGAAGTCGTAGTTGCGATCCCCGGGATGTCTTCTGAAAGTATGGTCTATTTAGTTAATCTTCTGCAAAAGAAAGTAAAAAAGGTTTCTTTTGTCCCTGATCTGTTCGGGATACCTTTTTTTCAAAGTGACATAGATTTCTTTTTTGATAACCAGGTGTTACTGCTAAATGTCAGGAATAGTCTAAAGAACGGGGTCAATAGATTTGTTAAAAAAACCTTTGATTTGCTCCTCAGTCTGGGCATAATGGTGATAATTCTGCCTTTTATATTACTTTTGATAATTATTATCGTCTTGGATTCAAAAGGTAAGCCTATTTACAGGCACGAAAGAATTGGGCAAAATGGAAGGAAATTTAAGTGCTTGAAATTTCGAACGATGTATTTTGACGCGGATAAACGGCTTAAAGAACTTTTAGAAAAAGACGAAGTAGCACGAAGAGAGTGGAGTGATAATTATAAACTAAAGTATGATCCGAGAATAACTAGAATGGGCGGGTTTCTGAGAAAAACGAGCTTGGATGAGATACCGCAGCTTTTTAATGTATTAATGGGGCAAATGAGCCTGGTCGGGCCCAGGCCGGTATTACAGGAAGAGCTTGACAAGCATTACGGTGATTATGCAGAATACTATTACGAAGTTTATCCCGGTCTTACCGGCCTTTGGCAGGTAAGCGGAAGAAGTGAAGTTGATTATAAAAAGCGTGTAAGCCTCGATGTTTGGTATGTCAGTAACTGGTCTTTATGGCTGGATATTGTTATCCTTATCAGAACAATAAAAGTTGTTTTTAAGAGTGAAGGCGCTTATTAGAGGCACGGAAGGACGGAGGAACGGCAAGAACATAAGTACCAAGGAACGGAGTGTGTCTGTGAGTCCGTTTTTAAAAGGGGTAAAACGGGTTCAATAAGATAGTAAAAGAAAAAAAACCGGTACTTGGAAAAAGAATCAATGCGTTAAGAAATAAACTTAAAGTAGAGGAATAAGGTATCGGAAGAACGTTTGGAACAGTAAAAAAGCTGTGCATCCGTTCATCTGTGCTTCTGTACCTTTAAACCCTGGAGGTTTATATGAAAGTAGTAATTCTTGCTGGTGGGATCGGCGCCAGGCTGGGAGAAGAAACACATTTAAAACCCAAGCCTATGGTAGAAATTGGAGACAAACCTATTTTGTGGCATATTATGAAACACTACTCCCAATATGGTTTTAATGATTTTGTTATATGTTTGGGATATAAGGGTTATATGATTAAAGAGTATTTTGCCAATTACTATCTTCATGCGTCAAATTTTGTTATTGATCTCAAAAAAAATAGAAAAAAAGCGCTGAGCAGCCCTTTAGAATCCTGGAAAATTACACTCATAGATACTGGCGCAAATACGGGAACAGGCGGACGTCTTAAAAAAATAGAAAAATATATCGGGAACTCCCCTTTCATGATGACCTATGGAGATGGACTGGGGAATATAAATATTTCAGAACTGGTTAAATTTCACAAAAGATCAAAGAGAATTGCTACAATAACCGCCGCCCAGCCGGCCGGACGTTTTGGGGCAATTAAGATAGGGGAAAACAACTTTGTTCAGTCTTTTGCTGAAAAACCAAAAGGTGATGGGGCCTGGGTAAATGCAGGCTTCTTCGTTCTTGAACCCGAAATATTTAAATATATAGAGTCTTTTGAGACAATGTGGGAAAAAGAACCTCTTGAAAAATTAGCAAAAGATAAAGAATTATTAGTCTATAAGCATTCAGGTTTTTGGCATCCTATGGACACATTAAGAGATAAAATTCATTTGGAGTCTTTGTGGGTTTCAGAAAAAGCCCCCTGGAAAATATGGTAGATGCCTTCTATTAACTCTGGATTCTGGAAAAACAAGAAAGTGTTCATAACGGGCCACACCGGTTTCAAGGGATCCTGGCTTTCTTTATGGCTCGTTAAGTTGGGAGCAAAAGTTACAGGTTATGCGTTGAACCCTCCGACCAGCCCGAGTCTATTTAAATTATTAAGGCTAAAAAACGATATAAGCTCTATTATGGGGGATGTAAGGAATTTGCGTTTCATTAAGGCTGAGATGAAAAAAGCAGGACCTGATATTGTTATTCACATGGCCGCGCAGCCAATTGTGCGGGAATCATACAAATTACCGGTGGAAACCTATGGTACAAATATAATGGGCACGGTGAATGTATTGGAGTCGGTCAGGGGTTGCGGAAGTGTAAAAGTATTCCTAAATGTTACCACCGATAAAGTCTACGAAAACAAGGAACTCGGAAAAAGTTTTAAAGAAAGTGAACCGCTCGGAGGGTACGACCCCTATTCAAGCAGTAAAGCTTGTTCGGAAATTGTGACGTCGGCCTATAGATCTTCCTTTTTTAATCCAATACTTTACAGGGTGCATGGTGTAGCAGTTTCAACAGCGAGGGCAGGCAATGTGATTGGCGGCGGCGATTGGGCTCCTGACAGATTGATTCCTGATTTTTTTAGGGCAGTCTTGTCAGGAAAAAATATACTAATAAGGAATCCAAGTGCTACAAGGCCTTGGCAGCATGTTTTAGATCCATTAAACGGGTATTTGACCTTAATCGAGGCTATGTATAACAACGGTTCCAGATATTCCGGTGCTTGGAATTTTGGTCCTTTCAAAAATGATGCAAAATCAGTAAAATGGGTAATAGATAACATTTGTAAAAAATGGGGTGGGGGTGTAGAATATTATGTTGTGAATAATGTGCAGCCTCACGAAAGCGAATTTCTAAAATTAAATTGCTCAAAGTCCCAAAAGCTTTTGAAATGGTACCCGAAATGGAATATTAATGAAGCAATATTGAAAGTTGTGGAATGGATCAAAGCTTATGAGGCAGGGGTAGATGAGAGGGAGTTGTGCGAGAGACAAATAAAGGAATATGCTAGCTGGAAGATGGTTTAAGGGTTAGCTGAGAATAAATTCGAAGCACAAAACTCGTATTCTCAAATAAGACTGACGGACGACAATGTTCTATACATTATGTTACGTTGAATTTGGAATAAAAAGGAAAAGACAGAAACCCGATAAAGAATGAATTGAAAGGCTGGAGAGTTTGAGGATAGTGAAAGAAAAATATTCATTAACCAACCATATGAACATCCAATAATTCAAAAAGGAAGGAAAGTGGGAAAATGATAATATCTGATAAAGAAAGGAATTATCATCAAAAGTGTCCTATTTGTAAGAATTATAAATTGAAATACTGGTTTAAGTTAAAAGGATTTACTATTGTGAAGTGTCGAGAATGTGGTGTTTCTTTTGTGAAAGATATAGTTACCCAGAAAGAACTGGACTATCATTATGGTGCGGATCTTGAAGTGGTGAATCCGGCTGGAGACAGTGTATATTTGAAAGAGCAGAACATAGAGAACCTTAAATACTTTTACAGAAAGTTAAAGTCCTTAATAGTGAAGAAAGTCCCAAAAGGAAAGCTGCTTGATGTGGGTTGCAATGCCGGGCTATTTCTTGACGTCATGGACGGATTTGACCGCTACGGAGTAGAACGCTCCACTGCCGCCGGAATGGTCGCAAAAGAAAAGTATGGTGACAAGATTTTTATAGGCACTTTTGAAGATTATAAAGCTCCCGAAGTTCTTTTTGATTGTATATCTGTCCAGGATGTGTTGGATCACATGACCAACCCAGTGGAAGTTATGAATAAATGTAATAAATTGCTGAAATCCGGTGGGTTGCTTGTGGTAAAAGTCCATGACATGTCTTGTTTGTATGCAAAGTTTTCCGGAAAAAAGTTCTATGCTTTGGTCCCGCCGTCTCACTTGTTCTTTTTTAATAGGACATCGCTGACAAAAACGCTTGAGAAAGCTTCCTTCAAAGTCCTGTTTTTCAAGCACCTAGCACACAGGCTTTTTTTAAGTACCGTATTTTTCAGATTGTCAAGAGAAGGAGAAAGAAAAACATTCTACAAGCTATACCGAGCGCTGGAAGGCACTTTTATTGGGAAAATAATGATTTATAAGAACTTGCATGACTTAATAACAGTTTTTGCCGTTAAGAAACACTAGAATATTGACAAAACAGAGGGTTGAGAAATATTTAAAAGACGATAACTAACCTCGAAGCGTCTAAACATCCAGTTGTGGAGGTGTGAATGAAAACGGTTAAGTTTGAGAAGTTATTTATGCTGGAAATGGCTAATAACCATATGGGGAATTTTGAGCATGGGTTAAAGATAATACGGAAGTTTGCCGAAGTTACGAAAAAGTACAGCTTTAATTTTGGGTTCAAACTTCAGTATCGGGACCTGGATACTTTTATTCATCCTGCGTATAAGGGAAGGAAAGATATTAAATATGTGAAGAGGTTTGAGGAGACAAGGCTTTCGAAAGCGGATTTTCAAAAACTGAAGGATGAAATTACAAAACAGGGCCTTTATGCCATCTGCACACCTTTTGACGAGAATTCCGTGGACCTTGTTGTGGAACAGGGGTTTGATGTGATCAAGGTCGCAAGCTGTTCTTTTACTGACTGGCCGCTGCTTGAAAAGATAGTAAAGACGGATAAGCCTGTCATATTATCCACAGCCGGGGCAGTCCTTGCTGATATCGACAGTGTTGTCGCCTTCTTTGAACACCGTAGCAAACATTTCTCTATTCTGCACTGTGTCGGGGAATACCCGACGGCCAAAGAAAATTACGAACTTAACCAGATAGGCATGTTTAGAAAAAGATATCCGAATATACAGGTGGGATTTTCCACCCATGAAGTGCCCGCGGAACTTGACTCTATTAAAATGGCGATAGCGGAAGGCGCGGAGATATTTGAACGGCATGTGGGTCTGAAAACAGATAAATATCCCGTGAATGCCTATTCTTCCTCGCCGGAACAGATAGACGCCTGGCTTGCCGCGGCAAAAGATGCTTTTGTGTTGACGGGAGTAAAAGGCACAAGGAGAAGCATCTCTCAGAAAGAAAAGGAAGACCTTAATGGGCTTAAAAGAGGTGTATTTGTTAAAAAGGACATTAAGCAGGGGAAAAAACTTTCACCCGGAAATGTCTACTTTGCGATTCCGAGTGTTGCGGGGCAGCTTTTTGCAAATGACCTTTCCAAGTACACTGAGTTTATCGCCAAGAAAGATATTGCAGCTGAGTCGCCCGCCCTGGTCAAGGAATTTAAGATAAAATTCTTACGCGGAAAATACCAGGAGATCGGCGGAAAAATAAAAGAGCTGGTCTTAAAAAGCGACATTCCTCTGCCGGCAAAATTCGAGTATCAACTTTCATACCACTATGGCATAGAGAAGTTCAACAAGTTCGGCTGTATTATAATCAGGTGTTTTAACCGGGAATATTGCAAGACCATTATAGTTGTATTACCGGGGCAGACTAACCCTACTCACGCGCATAAAAAGAAGGAAGAAACTTTCCAGATACTGTACGGTGACCTGATAATTGTAATGAACGGCGTGAAAAAAGAATATAAAAGAGGCGATATCGTCGTGGTCGAAAGGGAGGTAAAGCACAGCTTCACTTCCAAGAACGGTGCGGTATTTGAAGAAGTCTCTACGACGCATTTTAAGGACGATTCTTTCTACGATGATGATGCGGTGAACAAAAATACTGACAGGAAAGCGAATATGACCTACTGGTCGGACTGGATGGAGGATCCTAGAGATAAATGATAAAACTTTCCGATTATGTCATAAAGTATCTTGCAGATCTGGGGACAAAGGATGTATTTCTTTTACCCGGCGGGGGTTGCATGCACCTTCTTGATTCTTTGGGGAAAAACAAGAAGCTCAAGTATACTGCCTTTTTACATGAACAGGCTGCGGCTATTGCGGCTGATGCTTATTCACAGTATACCGGAAAAATGGGAGCGGTACTTGTTACGACCGGCCCAGGCGGCACCAATACGGTGACTGGGGTTGCGGCCTCCTGGATAGATTCTACGCCGGTACTTTATCTTTCGGGACAGGCTCAAAGAAAGCATATGAAGACCGGGCTCGGGGTAAGGCAGATGGGTGTCCAGGAAGTAGATATTGTAAGTATGGTAAAACCTATCACCAAGTACGCTGTAACGGTACTGGATCCTTTAAGTATAAAATACCATCTTTATATGGCTGTAGCACTGGCGAGAAGCGGAAGGCAGGGACCGGTATGGCTGGAGATACCGTTGGATGTGCAGGGAGCTTTGATAGATGGTTCGAAGGTTAGAGGGTTGGATGGTTGGAAGGGAAAGAAGATTGATGGCCTGAAGGTTGGACGGTTGGATGGTTGGCAAAAGCAGATTAAGAGAACAATTGAACTTATAAAAAGAGCGGAGAGGCCGGTGATTTTGGGGGGGAATGGGGTTCGAGCGGCGGGGGTGGTGAAAGAATTTGTCAAACTTGTGGAAAAACTTCAGATACCCGTTCTACTTACCTGGAGGGCGGCGGATTTTATGCCTCAAGAACATCCTCTTTTCTTTGGAAGGCCGGGGATAGTGGGGCAGAGGGCGGCTAATTTTATACAACAAAATGCAGATTTATTGATAACCATCGGAGCGAGGATGGATCTGCCGCAGACTGCGTTTGACCATGACAACTTTGCGAGGAATGCAAGGAAAGTGGTGGTGGATATAGATGAGAGTGAGATTGATAAACTGGGGTTCAAGGTGGATGTGAAGTTGGTTGGAGATGCAGGGGAATTCATAAGAGCAATAACTAAGACTAAAGCACTAAGCACTAAACAAAAAGCGAAAAATAAAAGTACGCAAATTAAAAAACAAAGCTGGTTGAGATGGTGCGGGAAGATGAAAGAGAAATATCCGGTGCCGGATTTGGCTAGTTTAATGACTTCGGAGAAATATGTTAATACATACCGGTTTATTGATAATTTGTCTGGGGTTTTGACGGGGAAAGAAGTTTTGGTGCCGGGGAGTTCGGGAAGCTGCGCGGAAGTAACTATGCAGGCGGTCAAGGTCAAGAAAGGTTTGAGGATACTAAATACCCCGGGGCTAGGGTCAATGGGATTTGGACTCCCGGCATCTATAGGGGCATGTATAGCGAGCGGAAAGAAAACTGTGACAATAATCGGGGACGGCGGTTTACAGCATAATATCCAGGAACTTGAAACTTTAAGCAGGCTTCAGATACCAGTCAAGGTATTTATATTAAGCAATAACGGGTATGGTTCAGTGAGAATGATGCAGCTTCGGCATTTTAAGGGACGTTTTGTGAGTTGCGATGTCTCTTCAGGGCTCACGGTCCCCTCGACTAAAAAGATCGCAAAGGCATACGGCATAAAATACAACAAGATAGATGTAACTCGAAACTTAAAACTCGAAATTCGAAGAGTGTTGGAAAGTAAAGGACCGGTGTTATGCGAAGTATTCGTGGACCCGATGCAGGAGACGATACCGAGGGTCTCTTCGGCCGTAATGCCTGACGGGAAAATAGTTTCAAAGCCCATGGAGGACCTTTATCCGTTTCTGGACAGGGAAGAGTTCGAGGCCAATATGCTGACAAAACCTTTAAAGGGTGAATGATGAAAATACTGATAACCGGCGGCGCGGGATTTATTGCAAGGAATCTGACCGAGTACCTGTCGGGGGATAATAAGGTTATTGCTCCGAATAGCAAAGAACTTAACCTCCTGCTGCCGGAAAAAGTCGAAGATATCATCAAAAAGAACAAATTTGACGCCGTGATACATGCTGCCACATATGATGCCGCGCCAAAAACCTCCACGAAAGACAAGTCCAAGGTGCTTGAGCACAACTTAAAGATGTTTTTTAGCATTGCCCGGTGTAAAGGACATTTTGGAAAAATGATATATTTTGGTTCGGGCGCCGAGTATGACAGGGAGCGCTGGAAGCCAAATATGGGGGAAGATTATTTTGACAGTTATGTCCCAGGAGACCAGTACGGGCTTTCAAAATATGTAATGACAAAGTACGCGCTTTCTAACGATAAAGTATTTAATTTGAGGCTATTCGGTGTTTTCGGGAAATACGAGGATTTCAGCTATAGGTTCCTTTCCAATATGTGTTACCAGTCTATTACGGGTGACAAGCTGGTGATACAGCAAAATGCCGTTTATGATTTCACCCATGTAGATGACCTGCTGCAAGTGGTAAAATGGGCGCTTACAAAAGACCCACCGAAAAAGGTGTACAATGTTTGCGCCGCGGCTTATGAAAGGAAGTATATCGCGGAAGAAGTAAAAAAAATATCTGGTAAACCGCTCAAGATAGAAATTGAGAAACAGGAACTGGGGAGAGAGTATAGCGGAAACAATAAATTACTGCTCTCGGATATGAAAGGTTTCAGTTTTACCCCTATAAAAAAGTCCATTAAGAAGCTCTATGAATGGTATGATGTTAACAAAGAAGAAGTGTTCAGGAAGTAACTGAGTTCAAGGAGCCAAACAGGTGAAGAGCTGCAGGGTGTGCGGAGCGGAACTTTCTAAAAAGCCCCTCCTTAAATACAAGAATATGCCGAAGGTGGCTCAAAAATTTCCGGATGCGCGCGGTCTAAAATCAGACAAGGGCGTTAACTTGGAAGTTTTCCAATGTATGGGCTGCGGGCTGGTTCAGCTTGCAAGTAAACCTGTATCTTACTATAAAGAAGATATAAGGGCCGGGGCTTTTTCCCCGGAAATGAAAGCCTTTCGCCTGCCCCAGTTCAGGAAATTTTGCTCAAAATACGGACTTAAGGGAAAAAAAACAGTAGAGATAGGCTGCGGTAAAGGTGAATACCTGTCTATTATGAAAGCCGCCGGCATGAACGCGTATGGTACCGAGTATTCAAAACCGGCTGTTGATAATTGTAAGGCTAACGGCTTAAAGGCAGTGCGGTTCTTCCCAAAACGGCCTTTACAAAAGATACCCAGCGGGCCCTTTAACGCGTTTTTTATCCTTAATTTCCTGGAACACTTGCCTTCTCTTAATACGGTTCTTAAATGCGCGGCCGGAAATATTTGTGAGGGCGGAGTGGGGCTTGTTGAAGTGCCGAATTTCGAACTGGTGCTGGAGAAAAACTTGTTCTCTGAATTTACAACCGACCATCTGTTCTATTTTACCAGGCACACTCTTGCCATGGCTCTTAAAATCAACGGCTTTGATGTTTTAGACAGCAGGATAGTATGGCATGACTATATTATTTCCATGGAAGTAAGGAAAAGAGCCGGCTTGGACATTAAGAGTTTGTACGATAAACAAACAAGCCTTAAAAGAGAGGTAAAAGGTTTTATTTCAAAATTTCACGGGGGCAGGGTCGCGGTCTGGGGAGCGGGGCACCAGGCGCTTGCTTTTATGGCCCTTACAGGCATAAAAAATGATATTTGCTATGTCGTAGATTCGGCTCCATTTAAACAAGGGAAATTTACCACCGCAACACACCTTCCGATAGTCCCTCCGTCAGCGCTTGATACTGATCCCGTTTTGGCCGTTATAATTATGGCCGCGAGCTACTCTGATGAAGTAAAGGGCATTATAAAAAGAAAATATGGAAAGAAGATAAAAGTTGCCGTACTCAGGGACCATGGCCTGGAGATTTGCAGATGAGCTTCGAGGAAGTTAATGGATAAAATACTCTTTATTGTCTCGCCTAATATCCAAAACGAGGATTTTTTCAAGCCTTCATACAATGTCCGTATAGTCAGGAAAGGTAAAAAAGATTTTGGCAGTGTCCTGACAGACATGCCGATAGGCGTGCTTTCCATGAGTTCTTTCCTGAAAAAGCACCTTAAAGTGGAAACGAAACTGATAGATTTTAACGTTACTCTGAACGAAATGAAAGAATATTCGTTTGGCTCATTTTCAGAGTTATTTGAAAGTACGCTTTTGGGGTTGAAGCAAACCGGATATAACCCGGATATTGTGGGCATCTCAACCCTGTTTACCTCGGCTTATCAGAACATGCTTGCTATCGCGAAATACTGCCGGAAGAATTTCCCTTTTGCGCTTATTCTGGCCGGGGGCGGCGTCCCGACCAATATGTATAAAAATATTTTTCAAGACAGCCGTGATTTTGACGCGCTTTGTTACGGGGAAGGGGAAAAACCCCTGCTTAAATTGCTGACCTTTGGGGATAAAAAGAAATATCTGGATGAGAGCCCTTCGTGGATAACAAGAACCAAGGTAGAAAAAAATCTGGTGTTCAAGCATGATTTTTTAAGTGACCTGGACGAGATACCTTTTTATGACTACGGCCTCTTTGAAAAGGATAAATACAGCCTGAACCCGGCAATAACGGCATACGCGGGTGTAGCCGAAAAAAAACAGAACTTTCATGTGATGACCTCGAGGGGCTGTACCTTCAGGTGCATCTTTTGTTCTTCCCATACGGTGCATGGCAGAAAAATGCGTTACTTCAGCCTAAAGCGGGTAAAGGAAGACCTTATAAGATTAAGGGACGAATTCGGCGCCAGGGTCATAGTTTTCCAGGATGACCATCTGCTGGCGGATAAAGAAAGAGCTCACAAGATAATCCACATATTAAAAAAGCTTGGGTTGGCATCGGTTTTTCAAAATGGCCTGGCGCTTTATGCCCTGGACAGAAGAATGCTTTTAGACTTAAAAAGCGCGGGTGTTGATTCTTTGCTTTTATCCATTGAGTCCGGAAGCAGCAGGGTACTAAAGGAGATAATGCATAAACCGCTCGACCTTAAAGTGGTGAAAAGAGTGGCGGAAGATTGCAGAGAGCTTGAGATATATTCCAGCGTGAATATCCTTATAGGCCTTCCCGGGGAAACAAAAAAAGATATTGAAGAAGCGATAAGTTTCCTTAAGACCCTTGACGCAAACTGGTTCCTGGTATTTTGCGCGAACCCCCTGGTGGGCAGTGAGATGTTTGACATCTGCGTAAAGAAAAATTACTTAAAAGGGGAATATATCGGCAGTGACTATAAAAAGGCTGTCGTCGAAACAGAGGATTTTACCGCGGAGTATATACAGGAAACGGCTTACAGGATGAACCTGGAACTGAATTTTGTTTACAACAGCGACTTAAGGCTTTTAGACTATAAGACCGCGTTAAAGGGATTCGAAAACGCGATCAAGGCGAAAAACGACCATGCCCTTGCCTACTATTATGCGTCAAAATGCTACGCTGCTTTGGGTGAGAAGGATAAGGCAAAAAAATATCTGGAACTGGCAAAAAAATTCTCAAAACTACCATTCTGGCAAAAGTATGTGAAATTATTCAAGATACCGATAGAAAACCCGGACTAAATTAGTGCAGTTGGCCCCTAAAAATAGTATAATATCCTGGCAGGCTACACTACGGGAGTAGATAATGGCAGACGAAGCTAAATTAAAACCTGAAGAAACGGCTAAGAGATCCCAGCTTAAACTGGAAAAGCCCTACGTTTACGAGAAGGTTATGAAATATGACGAAAAAGTCAAACGCGGCGAGAGCATAGCCATTCTTCAGTTCCAGTATGATTACAAATGCAATTTCCAGTGCCACCACTGCTGTATAACCAAGTTAAGAGGCAAGAACCCAAAAAGGTTCTTCACCATTCCGGACGTAAAGGAGCTTTCCAGGCAGGCGGACGAGATGGGGCTGGCGCATCTTGTCATCACCGGCGGAGAACCGCTGGTGTTCCCGGATTTTGACGAACTTGTAGCCGCCATAGACCCGAAGAAGTTCTATATAACATCCGATACCAACGGCTGGTATCTTGACGAAGCCCGGGCAAAACACCTTAAAGAGATCGGCGTGGATAAGATACAGCTAAGCCTGGACAGCCTCTCAGCCAAGGAACACGATGATTTCAGGCGAAAGAGCGGTTCTCATGAAAGAGCCGTGAGGGCCATAGACGCGGCGCAAAAAGCGGGACTGAATATAATCATCGCCACCGTGGTTACCAAACAAAGGGTGCGCTCAAAGGAGTTCCTTGACTTCCTGACATTTTGCAACGGGAAAAATGTTCCGGTATTTGTCACTTACGCCAAGCCCGTGGGGGACTGGACGGGTAATACCGACCTGATGGTATCAAAGGACGATATGGCCTACGTCGCGGAGCTTGAGAAAAAATACCAGGTCTATACCCACCTGACGCCTTCATACGGATTGAACCTCGGATGCATAGCGGTGAAAAGAATGGTTTCAATAACCAAGTACGGCGATGTTATGCCCTGCCCTTATATACACACTTCGCTTGGTAATGTATTTGAGGAGCCCCTGAAAGACATAATAGCCCGGGGTATGAACATAAAATATTTTGGAGAATATGTGGACACCTGTCTTATCGCGGAAGACCGGCAATTTATCAGCGAGGTTGAAGAAAAAAAGATATATAGCAAAGTCCTGCCCGTGGATTACCGCGAAGTATTTACAAGGAAGGACCTGATAGACCCGGACAAAAAATCCTGAGGAGGGACAGCAATGAAACTTATAAGCGTTGTAACTCCCTGCTATAACGAAGAGGAAAATGTACTTGAACTTTACCAGAAGGTGAAAGAGGTATTTTCAAAGCTGCCGGAAGTTGCCTATGAGCATATTTTCATTGATAACGCCTCGCCCGACAGGACCGTGACTATACTTAAAGAGATAGCTGCAAAAGACAAGAACGTTAAAATAATCGTCAATGCCAGGAATTTCGGACATATTCGGTCCCCGTTCTACGGTTTGCTCCAGTCAAATGGGGATGCCTCGGCGTTTTTGGCGGCTGATTTCCAAGAGCCGCCGGAACTGCTTGCGGATATGGTAAAAAAGTGGCAGGAAGGTTTTAAGGTTGTGATAGCCATAAGGAAGAACAGCGCCGAATCCAAACTGATGTTCTGGATCAGAAGCATGTATTATAAACTGGTCAAGAAACTTTCGGATGTGGAACTAATACATAACTTCAACGGTTTTGGCCTTTATGACAGTAAGGTCATAGATGTCCTCAGGAAAATAGAAGACCCGTACCCTTATTTTCGTGGACTGATCTGCGAGATAGGTTTTGAAAGGGCCGAGATAGGATTTGACCAACCGGAGAGAAAGAGGGGCAAGACCAAGAGCAGTTTTTATGTGCTCTTTGACCTGGCGATGCTCGGGATAACCAGCAATTCAAAGATACCTTTACGGATAGCCACGATAGCCGGTTTTATCCTTTCGATTATGAGCGCGCTTACCGCTTTCGTTTATTTTATCTGTAAATTGCTCTTCTGGATGGACTTCCCCATGGGCATTGCGCCTTTAGTCATCGGCTTGTTCTTCTTTTCATCCGTGCAATTGTTCTTCACCGGTATTCTTGGGGAATATTTAGGCCTGACATATACGCAGGTGCACAAACGGCCGCTGGTGGTAGAGAAGGAAAGGGTCAATTTTAAATAACAACGGTGAAGATTTAGGTTTGGATATAAAATTAAAAAACGGGAGCTGGTCATGATAAACATAATTAAAAATGGTTACGAGATGATAAAATTATCCATTTTAAAACATGCCTGGCCCTTTATGCTGTTCCTCTCGCTAGGTGTTATGTTGGCAATTATCGTACAGCAGCAAGGCAGACAACTTTATGGTTCTGATGTCTCCCTTAACGGTTATAGTGTAACTTTCACCGAGGAAATATTACAGACGGGGAACTTTCCATATTGGAATCCATATATAAACGGCGGCATGCCCCATCTCACGGGCCTTAGCTCAACCATGTTTTTTCCCAGTAACCTGCTTATGTTCCTTTTCAATGTACCTGTCCAGCAAGTATTTCTTTATAATTGCGTTCTGGCGATAATATTCCTGGGATTTTTTATGTATATTTTTATCGACTACCTGGGGTGTTCAAAGATAACTGCTTGCCTTTCTGGGGTCTTCTTCTGCCTAAGTGGCAGTTTTATTTCTTATATAAATCCAGGTCATGATGTAATGATGCTTGCAATGGTGTGCTTGCCGGCTTCTTTTTACTTTTTAACAAAAGGTAGCCGTGAGAATAATTTATTATTTTACCTGCTTGCCGGCTGCATTCTCGGGGTTCAGACATTTAGTTTGATGTATCAAATAACATGCTATAGCGCGGTCTGCCTTACCGCATATTTTCTGTTCCTGTTCTTCTCTGGGAAGAAAAACGCCTTGCACATTTTTTACTTTGTACTAACTTTGGTTTTTGTACTGCTTTCTTCATCAATTCTGCTATTGCCATCTATAGGATACTTGAAAAATTCATTCAGATCAGGAGTTAATTATGAGTTCTTCTCATCATGGTCGCTCCATCCACTAGAGACTATAGTTTATATTTACCCAAAGTTCTTTGGTTTTTTAGAATCTACTTATTGGGGGCGGAGCCAATTCTGGCTTCATAATGATTATTTGGGAATATTGCCGCTGATTTTTGTATTTGCAGGCCTGTACTTTGCTAATAAAAATAAAACTATGTGGTTCTTCTTTTCAATGGCTGCTTGTATTCTGATCTTGTCTTTTGGCGGGTTTACGCCTCTCCATAAACTCTTATTTAAGATCCCCATCATAAATGGATTCCGTAATTCTTCGCGCTGGCTGGGGTTCTTTTCCTTTTCTTTGGTAATTGTCGCCTCGTTTGGAGTGGAATATATATTGAATTATTGCCGGGTAAAGATCACTCCGGAACGGAATATTAAAATGAAAAAGTATTTCCTTTCACTTCTAATAACCGGAGGGGCTGCATTATTGGTATACGTTATTTTTGCTTCAAACCGGGATTCAATGACCTCAAGTATAAAAAACCTGCAGCAGTTCTCCGGCAGGTTTCAGCCGGCAAGCAGGGATTATGTTTCACAAATAATATATCTTATGATCAGGGAAGACATGCTTCTGCTTTGGATCCATATTTTTGCGGGGCTTGTACTGGTCTATATGACCGTAAAGGGCTGGTTTGGAAAAGGGTTGTTCCTTTTTGCATGCATTTTGTTTGTTATCCTGGATAACGGCCTGCTTTTCCTTCAGGAACATATATATGAAGTTGGCGGAAACAGGTATAAACTCCAGTGCATTAAGACGGAACCTATCGGACAGGAGGATCCACGAAGAATAGAGATCAGCAAGGCCCTTCAAACTGATAATTCTTTGTTCCGTGTCATGCCTTCCGGTGAGTTAAACAGTAAAAACTGGTTCATGTCAGATCATATTCAAAGCTGCGGTGGATATCATAATGCCCCGCTTGTTAACTTTATGGGGATGAATGAAGCAGGAATGTTTTCTGATATTAAATATCTGAGCCTGTTTAATGCCAAGTATATTATTTCTATGGATATGATAAATCATCCCTACTTAAGGCTTGTGTATAACGGAGGAGTGAAAATTTTTCAGAATTTATTGAACCTGCCAAGGGCATTCTTGAGTTCACAAACGGTCAAAGTTGCCGACTCTGAAATTGCAAAAAAATTTAAAGAGCCAGGATTAATTCCTTCTGAAACCTTATTACTTAATGAAGAGGTCACTCAGCCTTTAGATATGGTGAAATACAAAGGTGATGAGGTTAAAATAACTGATTTTAAGGCAAACCAGGTAAAACTTGAGGCAGAAAGTAGGGGAAATTCTATGCTGTTCCTGAGTGAGGTATATTATCCGGAGTGGAAAGCCTACGTAGACGGGAAAGAAACAAAGATATATAAGGCGTTTGGATTGTTTAGAGCCATTTACCTGCCAAAAGGTAAGCACAATATAGAGTTTAAATGGGATCCGAAAATATTCTATATCGGGGCCTTAATCTCTTTGGTAACTTTTGTTTTTGTGCTTGGTTATTTTATTTATTTGTTCTTAAAGAAAACGCATAAGGATCCTTTATCTGTGCAAACTTCGAGTAATTTGAAAAGGTCATAAGCTCCGTATTTAGGTTTTGCTAAATGCAGGGTCTAATAAAAGTCTTTCTTGTCAGAAAACTTAAGAAGAAGTTCTTTACATGGATGTTACATGGATGTTTCTTACTTTACTACAAAGCAGTTTTATGATATATTTGTACTATGAGACCAAAAGTAGTAGTTGTAATGCCCGCATATAATGCTGCTAAAACCATACAGGCGACCTTTGATGATATTCCCAAAGATTGTGTTGACACCATCATACTCGTTGATGATGCCTCGCATGATGAAACTGTAAATAAAGCAAAAGAATTAGGACTTAAAGTGTTTGTTCATCCTCAAAACCGGGGCTACGGAGGTAATCAGAAGACCTGCTATACTGAAGCCTTGAAAGAAGGTGCTGATATAGTAATAATGCTCCATCCTGATTACCAATATGATCCCGGCTTAATCCCGGAAATAATAAGGCCGATAATAGATGGGAAGGCAGATCTTGTGCTTGCGTCCAGATTACTAAGCGGTACGGCTCTTTCTGGCGGTATGCCTTTTTATAAGTTTATCAGTAACAGATTTCTGACTGCATGCGAGAATCTTTTTTTAGGCCAGAAATTATCAGAATTTCATACCGGCTACCGTGCCTATAGCAGAAAGCTGCTGACAAATATTCCTTTTATGAAAAACTCTGAGAATTTTGTTTTTGATACCGAGGTTATTGTGCAGACCGTATATTTTGGTTTTAAAATAACGGAAATTCCCTGCCCTACCCGGTATATGAAAGATGCCTCTTCAATTAGTTTTAAGAATAGTATCGTATACGGTGTTCAGACGCTGCAAGCGGTTTTTAAGTATTTTTTTGCCAGAACAGGAATTAACAGATCAAAGATTTTTATCAAGTAACCCGTGACGAGAAAAGTGCACAGCACATATTATCCTTGGAGGTGTTATTGAAAATTCACAGCTCCATGATAAGAAAGTTCTGGTCACAAATTAGAACTCTCCTGGTTATCAGGCAAATGAGCTTAATTAAGAAATGCCTGCCGGTAGAACAATTCAAATCAGATCAGGTTAAAAATATTCTGATCATTCGGCTTGATAAGGTGGGGGATCTGATATTATCTACGCCTGTCTTCCAGAATTTAAAAAATAACCTGCCGGGAGCAAGAATAACAGCGCTTGTAAGAAAATATAATTCAGGTGTTCTTAAAAATAACCCTTTTGTTGATGAAGTTCTTATTTATGATAAAATAGAAGAACGCAGGAAAGCGCAAAACGGTGGTTTTGACATGGCTATTGATCTAATATATGATTTTAACCTGGAAAGCGCACTGGCATGCTATAATAGCGGAGCCAGCTTTCGCGTCGGCTACAAAGATAAATATTCAGCGTATTTCTACAATATTGAAGCAGAAAAAGATCCTTCCCCGAAGTATGAGTTGCAGAGAAATCTTGATATATTAAAGTACCTGCGAATGAGTATTGATTGCGAGGCCAGCCGTCTATTTCCCTCACAGGAAGAAATAAGGGAATGTTTCAACTTTATTAAATCCCTGAATATTGAAGAAAAGGCCATTACAATAGGAATAAATCCTGGGACCGGCAGAAGACGCAGAGAATGGCCTTTAGAAAAATATGTTGAATTAGGAAAAAGGCTTGTTTTGAATAAAAATGCCCGGATACTGGTTACCTGGGGAGAGAAAGACAAATCCCTTGCTCAAAAATTAGTTCAAAAAATAGGGCCTGGCGCTTGTCTGGCCCCCGGCACAAACATTACCAGCTTGGCTGCTTTGCTTACTTTCTGCGATGTTTTTATATGCGGGAATACGGGGCCTTCACATATTGCTATGGCCATGAAAGTTCCGCTTGTCGGACTCTATGGTAAAAATGATGATCTAAATTGGACTCCTGAAAAGAAAGATAATATTGCAGTTGTTTCTGCGGATAAATGCAGCTTAATTCAGGTCTCTGACGTGATAAAAGGTGTGGAAAAGTTCTTATGAAAATTTCAGCAGTTATAACCGCGGACAGGGATATTAATGGTTTGGAACGGTGCCTGAAAACGGTTGAAGGCTGGGTTAATGAAATAATTATACCTGCAAGCGGTTCAATAAAAATAGACCAGGAGTTAATAAATAAATATAAATTAAGAATAATACATTGTAATAACGGGAAGGGAGATATTGCGGAGCAGGGCATTAAGGCTTCTAATTCTGACTGGGTGCTAGTGCTTGAACCGGATGAAGAAGTTTCAATACCTTTAAAAAGGGAGATATTAACTAACCTGCCGCAAGTAAAAAAAGACTTTATAAAAGTTCCCATAATTGTTAACAGCGGGGATGTTTGGAAAATTGAAAACCGGAAGGTGAGACTATTCCGGCGCTGCGCCGGAGAAGCAGTACCTGGTTATGGAATATTTATTAACCCGATAAGACATTATAAAGATTTTATTTTTCCTGGCAATCCGGTTACCGCTAAGGAGATTAGAAGTATTCTCGTTATTAAAATGAGAGGGCTAGGCGATACGGTCTTGATGACCCCCCTATTACAAACGCTTAAAAGTTATTACCTTAATGCGTCAATAACTTGCGCGGTAAAACCCGGGAGCGAGGATGTGCTTTCCGGCAATCCGTATGTTGAGAGGATTATTATTTGTAAAAGCTTTTTGAACGCTTTTTTTAAAATAGCCTTTTCAAGAAAATATGATATTGTACTTTGTCCTCAAGCCAGCCGGAGCGCTGCAATTTTAGGACTTGTTTCGCGGGCGCCGCTCAGGGTCATAAATAATCATAACGGAAAAAATTATTTTACAACAATGAGAGTAAAAAAACCTGAAGAATACGAAGATGCGGTGGATAGAGATCTGGACTGTGCCAGGGCACTGGGTTTACCGGTTAAGATAAAAAAAGTTAAAGTTTATACCGCTAAAAACGCAACTCTAGATCTTGTAGATCACGGTTCTGCTCCAAGCCGGCTCTTTGCAGGGATCAGTGTCTCGGCAAGTAAAAAAAATAAAATGTGGGCCAAAGAACGTTATGCCGAATTGGCCGATAAACTGATAAAAGATAACGGCTATAAAGTAATATTTTTTGATGACCCGTCTGATCCGGAAGCTTTGAAACAGGTGCTAGACAGGATGAAAAATAAACCGTGTTTTGTAAGCGAAAAGAAGCTTGGCAAAGTAATTCAACTAATTTCAAAATTAGATGTTTTTATCGGGAATGACTCCGGCCTGGCACACATAGCCGCAGGATTGGATATCCCGACTGTTACTATTATCGGGCCTGATGAGCCAAAAATATTTCATCCCTATTCGGAAAAAGACAGGCATTTTATCCTGAATTCTGTGCAAAACTGCAAGCCCTGCTGGAAAGATTCCTGTGACTTTCCTGTTTGTCTTGATAATATAAGTGTGTCTGAAGTATTAGATGCGGTAAAAAAGGCGGTTTCTTAAATGGAAAAAATAAGTGCTGTAATAATTACGCGCAATGAAGAGCAGAATATTGTTGATTGCCTGCAAACACTTGATTTTCTGGATGAAATTGTGGTCGTTGATTCCGGGAGCAGTGATAAAACGGTTTTCTTGGCAAAAAAATACTCAAAAAAGGTATTTGCGCGGGAATGGAAAGGCTATGCAGCTCAGAAGAATTATGGTATTTCACGGACAAGAAATGACTGGATCTTAAGCATAGATGCGGACGAGCGCATTTCAGAGGAACTTAAAAAGGAAATATTAGAACTGGAATTTAAAGCAGACGGATATTTCTTGCCTGTTAAAAACTTTTTTTTAGGGAAATTAATGAAATATGGCGGACAATATCCTGATTATCATTTAAGGCTTTTTAGAAAATCAAAAGGGAAATTTACTTATTCAGCCAAGGATGTTCATGAAACGGTCAGGATCTCGGGAAGTAAAATAGTAAGACTCAATAATCCGATATTGCATTACTCATATAATTCAGTCTCGGGATATTTTCACAAATATAATTCCTATACTTACCTGGACGCAAGCGGAAGGTTTCACCGCAATATCAAGCCAAGCTGGTATGGAATGCTGATCAGGCCGGTTAGCAGGTTTTTTAAATGGTATTTTTTCAAGCTGGGTATCTTAGACGGTACCAGAGGCCTGATATTTCATCTTTTCTCGGCCTTATATATTTTTACGGCGGAATTAAAATTATTTGAAATATATCACCATAATTACAGGGATATTAAATGGAAAACCTGAAATATTTTCCTATATTAATGTATCACCTTATTGTTGAACGTAAAAACGCCAGAGTTTGGGATAATTTTTGCCTGGAACCGGCAGAACTTGCAGCCCAACTGGATTATCTGGTAAGAAAAAAGTTTACGGCAATAAATTTTGCGGATCTTGAATCTATTCTTCAGGGCTCCAGGCTTTGTCCCCAAAAACCTGTCATGATAACGTTTGATGATGCTTATTTCGAGTCACTTAAAAATGCCGCGCCTTTGCTCGAGGCGAGAAATCTAAAGGGCATATTTTCAATAGTAACGGATTATATAGGCAAAGAAAACAAATGGCAAAAAGCTAATGCAACTGAAATGACAGCTTCGCGGGAAAATATTGTAAAGTATAAAGGTCCTTTTATTTCTTTTGAATCGCATAGTGCAAAACATTCGCACCTGCCACGGCTGGCTCCGGAAGAAATTGAGCGAGATATGTCAAATTCTAAAGAAGTGATAGAAAATATTACGGGAGAAAAAGTAAGGGCAATATTTTACCCTTATGGCTCTTTTAATGAAAATGTGAAAAAGGCCGCGGCAAAAGCAGGTTATAAATACGGCCTTGCTATAGCGACCTCAAAAAGAGCGGTAGCCGAGGACCTTTTCGAAATACGCAGAGTATACATAAAAAGCTCGGATAGTATAGGAGCTTTTAAAAGGAAGGTCTCAAGCTGGTATATTTATTTTCGCGGTATTAGAGAAGCCGTCAGGCATAAAAGGGGGCAACCTTGAAAGGCAAGCCGGCTGTTTTTCTAGACAGGGACGGGACGCTTATTGTTGAAGTTAATTATCTTTCCACTTTAAAAGCTTTGCAGCTTTATGCCGGTGCTGCCGGAGCGGTTAAGGAAATTAACAATTTGAAATTGCCCGCGATCCTGGCAACCAATCAATCAGGCATCGGACGCGGAATGTTTACGCTTAAAACTCTTGATGCGATACATGCAAAAATACAAAGGTTATTGAAAACAGGCGCGAAAGCAAAGCTGGATGCAATTTATTACTGCCCTCATCTGCCGGAGGACTATTGTAAATGCAGAAAACCGGCTTTAGGAATGGTTAAGCTGGCAAAAAAGGCGCTTAACATAGATCCGAAGAACTCATATTTTATCGGAGACAAGGAAACTGATATTGAGTTTGGCCGGAATGCCGGCGGAAAGACAATATTGGTACTGACGGGTTACGGGAAGGATTCGGTTATTAAAATGAAAGAAAAACCTGATTTTATCGCTGAAGATCTTTGTGCAGCGGTAAACTGGATAAAAGAGGATTATCTCAAAAAATGATAGAATTGAAAGCAAGCCGTATAAAAAAAATACTGATCATAAGGCTCAGGTTCATAGGAGATGTTATTATTTCCACGCCCGTAATAGAAGCCTTAAAAAAAGCCTATCCGGATGTTGAAATAAGTTACCTTGCAGAAGAAATGCCTCTTGAAATGCTTAAAAACAATCCTAATATTAAAGAATTGTTGATTAATAAAAAAAGTAAATGGACAGATCTTTTTGAGACCGTGTGTATGATAAGACGGCGGAAATACGATGCTGTAATAGATGTATTTGGAAACCCCAGAAGTGCATTAATAACGCTTCTTAGCGGGGCCAGATACAGGATTGGATGGGAAATTAGAGGAAGAGGAATATGCTATAACCGGCATATTGTAAGAAAAGATATTATAGATCCGGAAGACAGATCCGATTGCATAGAAGCCTATGAAGATGTCCTGAGATTGTTTGGTATTGCGGTATCAGATAAAAAAACAGAGATATTTCTTGATACGGAAGAACAGTTATTTGCAAGGAATTATGCCATAAGCTTGGGGCTCAATTTTGAAAAACCGGTTATAGGGCTTCAGCCGGGCAGCAGAAGAGGGCCGACCATGACCTGGCCTAAAGAAAAATACGCGGAACTGGCCGGGAAATTAATAGAAGCGGGATATCAAGTTATGCTCTTTGGCGGGCCCAAAGATAAACCGCTGGTTAAAGATATTTATGAAAGGTTAGATCACAAAGCTTTTATCGTTGAAGGCCTGCAGATCAGGCAGGATATAGCCCTTATGAAATTATGTAACTGCTTTATTACTAATAATCACGGTCCTTTGCATATGGCAATAGCGGTAGAAACGCCAACTATAGGAATATTCCGCCCGGATGAAACATTTACATGGTTTCCTTATAAAGATAAGCGTTATCGGGTAATTGATAAGCAAGGTATTTGTAAATATTGTGTCCGGGACGCTTGTTTGGACCCGAAGTGTATGGCTGAAATAACTGTCCAAAGAGTATTTAATACCGCTGTTGAGCTTATTGAGCAAAAAAAGGAAAAAAATTGATAATTGATAAAAAAAATATTAAAAATATCCTGGTAATACGCTTTAAAGGTCTGGGGGATATATTACTTTCAATTCCTGCACTAAGAGCCCTAAAGACTGCCTACCCGGGAGCAAAGCTGTCTCTGCTTGTAAACCGCGAGGCAGAACAAGTTGTTTCCGGGCTTCCGTTCATTGATGAATTAATTCTTTTTGATAAGGACAAGAAGGGCGGAGTTTTAGACGGAATAAAAATGATAAACATGATAAGAAAAAGCAAATTTGACCTGGTACTTGACCTGATAGGTACTCCAAGAAGTGCGCTTATTACCGCCTTTAGCGGTGCTAAGTATAGGGCAGGCACAACGCACAGAGTAAGACAAAGGGCCTATAATATTAAGGTAAGAGGACCAAAAGAAATTCTATACGGGGCAAAAGTGCATTTACTTGCTGCTTTTGTTTGCGGAGCAGATATTACAAATGAAACTTTAGAACTAGAAATAAAAATACCTAAAGAGACCGAATTGATTATCAGCGCTTATCTGAATAAAAATGGAATTAGGAGCAGAGAAGTAATAGGACTTAACCCCTTTACAAAATTTGAAACCAGGAACTGGGGGATCGAGAATTTTGCTTCACTCTCTGACAAGCTTGTAAGATCCGGAAAAAAAGTTATGCTTTTATGGGGCCCCGGCGAGGATGTGGAGAAATTTTTAAGTATAGCAAAAGAAAAGGTCCTGCTCGCCCCGGAAACTGACATAAAGAGTTTAGCTGCACTGCTTTCAAAAATAAGAGTGGTAATTACCACGAATACATTTACAAAACACCTGGCGGCCGCGGTAAAAACCCCGACTTTAACCATTTATGGGGCAACCAACCCCCGGGCCTGGGAACCTGAAAGCAAAAATGGATCAGATTATATCTGGGCCGGAGTTGATTGCCAGCCATGTGAGAAAAATAAATGTAAGGATCTAAAATGCCTTAAGAATATAACTGTTGCGGAAGTATTAAATAAACTTACGAAAATGATAGAATAACTCTCCCGGAATATTAAAATAACTTATTGACAGATGTGAAATATTTTGTTAAAATGGAAACTAAGGATACTGTATTAGTTTCCGGAGTGTATTATGGATACAAAAGAAAAAATATTGATCAATTCCAGAGAGTTGTTTATCTCTTCGGGGTTTTCAAACATTACTATGGATGATATTGCCGCAGAGCTTGCTATGAGCAAAAAAACACTTTATAAACATTTTCCAAACAAGGAAAGTTTGCTTAAAGAGGCCATAATGTCACAATTTATTAAGATCGAGGACCGGGTCAATAGTTTGGTGAGGAACAATAAGCTGGAGATAATTGAAAAATTCAGGAAAATATCTGAAATAATTATATATTATATTTCAAAGTTAAGCCCGGCTTTTTTACGGGATATCAAGAAAAATGCTCCCGAAATTTGGGAGATCGTTAATAAGGAAAGAAGAAGGCTCATTAGTAAAAATTTTTCAAAAGTTGTAGATCAGGGTATTAATTGCGGAAAACTCCGCAAGGATCTTGATAAAGAACTGGTTATTAAGATATACCTGACAACCATAGAAAACATGATAAATCCCGGTGCTTTATCGGAAGCCGCATATAATGCCGGACAGGTGTTTGATACGATATTTAAGTTATTTTTTGAAGGTATACTTTCTGACAAAGGAAGAAGGAAGCTTAAAAAAACAGATCAGGGGGTGTGAAATGAAAGGGCTAATAATTGCGCTGATATTGACGGCCTTAACAACAGCCGGAACTATGAACCTTGACTACACCGCGGCAAAAAAACTGCTTTTTGAAAACAATAGAGATATTCTTATAGCGGCACAGGGTGTTATAGATGCTGAAGGAAAACTCACTGATGCTTCTTCCGGCTATTTACCAAAGATCTCATTATATGGGAGCTACAATTACATATCCAGCGTCCCCGCGATGCAGATCTCTCTTCCCGTGGGTCCGAGCGTTATAAATAAGACCATTCAAACCGGGCAAAACGATAATTGGGTCTTCCGGGCGGCTTTAAGCCAGGTGTTGTTTGACTGGGGCAGGATGTTCTTAGCGCCGAAAACAGCAGCAAAAGGGCTGGAAACGGCCGAATTGGAGTTAGAGCAGGTAAAGGCACAGGCACTATTAAACCTTAATCAAGTATTTTATTCTGTGATATTATCCAAAAAAATTGTTGAAGTAAATGAAGAGTCTTTAAAGCTGGCGGAAGAGAATGCGAAACTTGCTTCTGCACGTTTGAATACCGGTGCGGGATCTTCGTTTGACCTGCTTCGGGCAAAAGTCAGGATTTCAAGCATGAAACCTGTAGTTTCTAAAAGCCGCAATATTTATGAAATGTCCGTGCAAAGCCTTAAAAATATTCTGGGGATCATGCTTACTGAAGAGATAAATATCACAGGAGAGCTCATAAATAGCCAGGCAGGAGATTTCGGGCCGGAAAATACGGCACTTGACGCAGCTCTAAAGAAGGCCCTAAAGGATAGAGTGGAAATAAAAAAATCCGTTGCCAGAAAAGAAATCGCTGAGGCCTCACTTGCCTTAATTTCCACAGGGGATAAACCCTTTCTTACCGGTTCTTTGAGCTATAACTATCAGAATCCATATTATACCCAGCTATCCTGGGTGGACAGCTGGAATGCAGGGTTAGTCCTTTCAATTCCTGTTTTTGACGGATTTTCGACGGCTGGAAAATCTAGATCTGCTGAAGCTGCCGTAAAGTCAACCGAAATTACAAAAATACAAATTGAAAACCTGATAGAACTTGAAGTAAAGCAAACTGTGCTAAATCTCAATGAGGTGTCTGAGCGTATACTGGCACAGTCTGAAGTTGTCAAACAGGCAGAGGAGTATTATAAAATAGCCGAAGCCAGTTATAAAAGCGGTGTTAATACAAACTATGATGTTATGGATGCGCATTTAGGACTCTTAACGGCTAAAACCGCGTATCTGCAGGCATTGTACGATCTTGCGCTTGCAAAAGCGTCGTATCTGAAAGCTATTGGAGAACTAAAGTAATAATAACGAAAATTGGAAAACTTATTAATAGAAATTAGTATTAAGGCATTGGTAATTAAACTAAACAGGAGGTTTTATGGATAAGAGAAAGATAATAGTTCCGGCAGTCCTGGTACTGGGAATTGCGGCGTATTTTATAATGACCGGAATAAAGAACGGAAAATATAACGGTCTTTCCGGTTCCGGGACTATTGAAGTTACGCAGGTGGACATTTCTTCGAAAATTATGGGGAAGATAGACAAGATACCTGTAGAAGAAGGCGGAAAGATCAAAAAAGGTTCTCTTGTTGCTGAGTTGGCACATAATGAATTAACCGCACAGTTGCAACAGGCAAAAGCATCCCTTGATGCTGCCAAAGAAATGATGGTACAGGTAAAAGCACAGTATAAAAACGCAGAAGATAATTTTAAAAGAACGGGTGAACTTCTGAAAGCCGGGTCAGTGTCTCAACAGCAGTATGACCAGATCGAGACCCAGTATAAGGTGCTTGAGTCCCAGCTTAAATCAGCCAGCCAGCAGAAGAACCAGGCAGAAGCACAGGTTGCATATATAGCGGCTATGATTGAAAATTGCTATCTGAAGTCTCCTATTGACGGTGTAGTGCTCAGCAAGAATGCGGAAGAAGGAGAGATCCTTAGCCCTGGAATGTCCGTTGTTACTGTTGGAAATATTGAAAAACCCTATATGAAAATTTATATTTCAGAGACAGAATTAGGTAAAGTTAAACTCAATCAAAATGCTTATGCTATTATTGATTCGTTCCCTGACAGAAAATACGAAGGCAGGGTTATTAATATTTCTTCGCAAGCGGAGTTTACTCCGAAAAATATTCAAACAAAAGATGAAAGGACTCGCCTGGTATATGCGATTAAAATAGATCTTGATAACCGAAATGATGAATTAAAACCGGGCATGCCCGCGGATGCTGTGATAGATGCAAAAAATAATTGAAGCTTCCCATCTCATAAAAAATTATGGCCCGGCACGCGTTATTGATGATGTGAGTTTTTCGGTCAATAAAGGGGAGATATACGGTATTATCGGTCCTGATGGAGCGGGAAAGACCACTACTGTAAGGCTTGTTGCAGGAATAATAGAGGTTACCGGGGGAGATGTCACTCTCGGGGGTTTTAATATAAAAAAAGATCTTGAAAAAGCAAGAAGCATTATCGGATATATGCCCCAGCGCTTTTCTCTCTATGAGGATCTTTCTGTAGAAGAGAACATTGAGTTTTTCGCAGATATTTATGGCGTTTCACAAGCTGACAGGAAGAAAAGAGTGGACGAACTTTACGGTTTTAGCCATCTGGAGCGTTTTAAGAAAAGGCAGGCCCAGTTCTTGTCGGGGGGCATGCAGAAAAAACTGGCGCTTTCCTGCGCTTTGATAAATCTCCCTGAAATATTGATACTTGACGAACCCACTATAGGTGTTGATCCGCTTTCCCGGCAGGAACTCTGGGAAATGCTGGTAGAACTTAATAGAAATAGCGGTATTACCATATTAGTCACCACGAATTATATGGATGAAGTAAACAGGTTCGACAGGGTTGCCCTGATCTATCAGGGCAGGTTTATTTCCGAAGAGATACCAAAAAAAGTCAGCGTAAAGACCGGCGGTTCTTTTGAGAACTACTTTATTTCTAAAATAGAAAATGTTGGAGTAAAAAAATGACGCTGGCAGTAAAAGCTGTAAAGTTGACTAAAAAATTCAAAACATTTACAGCCGTCAATGGAGTGGATTTTTCGGTACAAAGCGGAGAAATATTCGGATTTATAGGACCAAACGGAGCCGGAAAATCCACTACAATACGTATGCTTTGTGGAATTCTTGCTCCCACCTCCGGAAAAGCCACTGTTGAAGGTTTTGATGTGGATACGCAGTCTGATAAGATCAAGGAAATTATAGGCTATATGTCTCAGAAGTTTTCCCTCTATAATGACCTGACAGTCGCAGAAAACATAGAGTTTTTCTCGGGCATACACGATGTTCCTGCGGATGTTATGGCTGAAAGAAAAAATGAAATACTTGAAATGTCGGGTTTAAAAGGCAGGGAAAATATAATTACCGCGCTTCTTTCCGGAGGGTGGAGACAGAGGCTGGCACTGGGCTGCTCAATAATACACCGTCCCAAGGTGCTGTTTTTGGATGAACCTACGGCAGGTGTGGATCCGCTTTCAAGAAGGGATTTTTGGGTGCTTATCCGGGAGCTTGCTAAAAATGGCACAACAGTATTTGTCACCACGCATTATATGGATGAAGTTGAGAACTGCAACCGGCTGGCGCTGGTTTATGCGGGGAATATAATAGCTTATGGAAGCCCCAAGGAACTGAAAGAAGAAAAAAAGACCCAAAGCCTGGAAGAACTTTTTGTTAACTCTATCAGGAGCTATCAAAAAAATGAACTCTAAGATCTACGCCATAATGAAAAAGGAAGTTCTGCATATTATAAGGGATCCCCGGTCTCTGGTGATGGCCCTCGGAATGCCTATGATATTTATTTTTCTATTCGGGTATGCCATAACTTTAGATATTGACAATGTAAAGATAACTGTCTGCGATCATGATAAGACTAAAGAGAGCAGGGAGTATATAGGCAGTTTTGCTTCCAGCGGTTATTTTAATATCTCTAAGTTCACTGATAGCGAAAAGGAATTGCTCTATTCACTTGACAGCGGCTATGCAAAAGCAGGCCTGGTGATACCCTCAGGTTTTGGAAATACTCTAATAAAGAACGGCAAAGTGGAGATACAGGCTGTTATTGACGGTTCGGAAGCCAACAGTACAAATGTAGTAATGGGTTATATACGCGGACTTTCCTATCTCTACTCCGGAAATATTACCTTAAAGGCGATGAACAAGGCGGGAGTGGCAAAAATTAAGAATGTTCCCGGTCTAGACGCAAACATCAAGATATTCTACAATCAGGAAATGAAAAGCCGTAATTTTATCATCCCGGGCCTGATCGCTGTTATAATGAGCGTTATTATGGCAATTTTAACCTCACTTACTATTGTAAGGGAAAAAGAGAAAGGCACTTTTGAACAGCTGATCGTAACACCGGTAAAACCCTATGAAGTAATGATCGGTAAGATAATACCCTACTGGGTACTGGGCTTGCTGGACATGGTTCTGGTGGTATTGGTCGGCACATTGGTATTCAATGTGCCGCTTAAAGGAAATATTATTTTTTTATTTTTTATTACCGGAATATTTGCTTTTTCGGGCCTGGGTATCGGACTTTTAGTCTCAACTCTTGCAAATACCCAGCAGGTAGCAAACCAGGTGGCTATGCTTTTATCTTTCCTGCCCACCTTTATTTTGTCCGGTTTCATGTTTCCGATAAAAAGTATGCCCTTTGTAATACAACTTTTCACAGTTATTGTCCCGGCAAAATATTTTCTTATAGTTTTGCGCGGGGTTTTTCTTAAAGGAAGCGGGCTAGTGGCTCTTTTTACCGAATTCATAATGCTGACTATTTTTGGGGTTGTATTAATACTCTTATCTTCAATGAATTTTAAGAAAAAGATTAAGTGAGGAAGTTTTGAAAAAAATACTTCAACTGGCAAAGAAAGAGTTCATACAGACCTTCAGGGATAAAAAGATGATCCCTATAATATTTGTCGCACCGGTATTGCAGATCATTTTACTCGGTTATGCTGTAACGACTGATGTGAAGCATATTTACCTGTCTGTTATGGACAGGGATAACTCCGTTGAGAGCCGGGAATTTGCGGGTGCTGCGTTCAACAGCGGCTATTTTGATGCGTCCGGCAAAATTGAAAAAGAAGCGGATATTACCGGGGCTTTAAGCAGGGGAAAAGCGGATTTTATACTGGTTTTTCCGCCGGATTTCAGCAGAAATATTAAGCTGAATAGAAAAGCTTCTTTTCAAATCATTGCGGACGGTTCAGATTCTAATCTAACATCTATTGGCATGAATTACCTTAAAGATATCATTCAGAAGAAAAATACGGAATTCAGGGACAGGGTAATGAAAGAGCGGGCCGGTCTAAATAGCAAGTTTATTTCTTTTCCCGGTGTTGAGCCGGCATTTAAGATCATGTATAATCCCGAATTAAAAAGCGCAAATTATATGGTTCCCGGAGTAATGGCACTCATCTTGACGCTTATGACCATGCTGCTGACCTCGATGGCTCTGACTAAAGAAAAAGAAACAGGAACGATGGAGCAGCTTGTGGTGTCACCGCTCAAGCCGCATGAGATCGTTTTTGGAAAGACGCTGCCGTTTATAATAATAGGTATGGTGGATGTGGTAATAGTGGTGGCAGGCGGAATACTTGTATTTAATATCCCGGTGATAGGAAGTCTCTGGCTTCTGGCTGCGTGCGCCCTTATTTTTATTTCAAGTACCCTGGGTATCGGCCTGTTTATTTCCACAATATCTAAAACTCAGCAGCAAGCAATGCTGACAACTTTTATTTTCATATTTCCTTCAATGATAATTTCGGGATTTGTCTTTCCAATTTCAAATATGCCGCGAATAGTTCAATATCTTACTTATGCGCTGCCAATGCGGTATTTTTTGACTATCATAAGAGGAATAGTTTTGAAAGGAAATGGCCTTGATATTCTTTGGCCTGATATAACGGCTCTGATGATCTTCGGTGCCGTAATATTTTATCTTAGTTCAATTAGGTTCAGAAGAAAGCTGGGTTAAGATGTTAATTGGGCGGGGCCCGGATCCTAATTAAAATGTTGACTTTCCCTTTAGGCTTACGTATCATATCTACATGCTTCTCAAGGGGAGATCAGCAATAATCATTTCTATCGCAGTTTTTGCAGTTTTTGTTATTATTTCAAATATATTCTTGGCGGTTCTTGCCTCAGCAATTTCATATGCGTTCCCGGTTTATCTCGGGCATCGTAAAAAAAAAGCACTTATAGAAAAATTCAGGGAACAGTTAATAGATGGTATCGAGCTCATCTCAGGCGCTTTAGTATCGGGAATGACCTTTCAACAAGGGCTTGTTTACGTTATAAAAGAAACAAAAGACCCGCTTTCAGGCGAGTTGAAGAGTGTTATGGATAAAATAATGCTTGGAGTCAGCACGGAAAAAGCGTTGTTTGAGCTTGCAGAAACGCACGATCTAAAGGAATTGCATTTATTCTCTTCAGCTTTGGAAATAACAAGGGATGCGGGAGGAAATCTTTCAGAGGTTTTAAAAAACATAGCCAAAGGTATGAGAGAAAAAGAAAGCTCGGAAAAACAGATAGAAACTCTGACTGCACAGAGCAAGCTTTCCGGCCTTATTGTCGGACTGCTTCCGGTAATTCTTTTAACACTTATGTACTATATGGACAAGGAGCTCGTTTTACCCATGTTTACTACTTCCTTAGGATTGCTCCTGGTTCTTATTGCGGTCTGCCTGGAATTGCTGGGAGCGGTATTTATAATTAAAATAATAAATTTTAATTATTAGGGGCGCAAAATGATCTTAATTATAACTCTTATTTTTGGAACCGCCTTGTTTATGTCGATAAGGCTCACGCAAATAAAACATCATAATATTATTGTTTTAAGAAATTTTCTAAATAAAGCAAAGTCAGAGCATCAGGGTCTATTATATATTAAGAAAGCTGGAATTAAAAACTTGTCTAAGTTCCTTGCCGGGTTTCCGTTAGAAAGATATAGAAAATATCTGAAAGCAAAACTTATTGTTTCCCGCGCTGATAAAATATACACTTCTGATGAATTTCTTGCATATAAAATCCTGCTTGCCGGCTCAGGTCTGGTTGTATATCTGGGGCTTTTTAATTGTATTGATACTGCCGGTGTGATCGCCGCAATGATCTTGTTTATGTTCCCGGAATACGAATTAAAAGAAACAAGAAACAGATATGAGCGGGAAATCCTCACAGAATTCCCTTATGCGCTGGATATTATTACTGTATGTGTCGAAGCCGGCCTTACTTTTGATGCTGCCGTGGCAAAATATATCTACGGGGTGAAGCAGTCTGTTTTACGGGATGAGTTTAAAAGCTATTTAAGAAGTTTGGGAATGGGAGAGAGCCGTGAAGAGGCCCTGAAAGCTTCAGCTCTGAGAGTAAATTTACGGGAATATTCCTCTTTTATTTACGCTGTCTTACAGTCTGAAAAACTCGGTACTGGCATAGCGGGTACCATAAGGCTTCAAAATAATGAAATACGAATTAGAAGAAAACAAAGAGTGGAAAAACTTGCCCTGCAGACTCCTGTAAAACTTATGCTTCCTTTGGTAATATTTATTCTGCCCGCGGTATTTATCGTTATTTTGGGGCCTATTGCGATTAAATTAATATTAAATTTTAAATAGATACGAAAATTTATTATGCACGCAGTTTTTAAAACTATGGGCGTTGTCCCTTGCTTTATTCTTTCCTTTTCTTTGCAATCATAGGCCAAACACCTAAATCTTGATGAAGAAATGGGTAAATTACGAGAATTATTGCAGAAGAGTCTTTATTCTGCTGTTAAAAGCGTTATTCGGGTTCAGGAACTATTGCAATTAGTTGAATAATCTGATAACATATACAACTAGCTTTAAATATTGCGCAAAAAAAGAAAGCTTGAAATTGAAAGGGCTTTGGCAATGTTAAAGTTATATTGTTATTGGAAGAACTGGTTTTTGAAAATTCAAAAAATTAAACATCCGGTAACTTTTATTTAGGAGTTGTAGTAATGAATATTAATCTTTTGCTTCAAGAGATGCTTGATCAACAGGCATCAGACATTCACTTGAAAGCCGGAAGCCCTCCAATGTGGAGGATTGATGGAGAGCTTGTTTGTTTTGGTGATGAGAAACTTACACCGGAGGCAACTGTCAGTATCGCGGCAAGCCTTATGAATGAAAAACAAAGACAAAAATTTGAATTCACAAATGAAATTGATCTTGCCAGGGAATCAGGTGAATACAGGGTCAGAGCAAATATCTCAAGGCAAAGAGGCACCATAGCCATTGCGTTGAGGGTTATTCCAAAGACTATCCCCGGTTTTGAGGAACTGCACCTTCCTGATATTCTTATGGAAATTGCAATGGAAAAAAGGGGGCTGGTACTGGTGACGGGAACAGCAGGAAACGGAAAGTCTACGACCCTGGCAACCATGCTAAATAAAATAAATGAAAACTTGTCCTGTCACATCGTTACAGTGGAGGATCCGATAGAGTTTGTTTATGATGATAAAAAGAGTTGTATCTGCCAGCGTGAAGTAGGAGTCGATACCGAAAGCTATTCCGCCGCGCTTAAAGCCGTGTTAAGGCAGGATCCTGATGTCATTATGGTAGGTGAGATGCGGGATAATGAAACTATCTCCGCTGCGCTTTCTGCAGCTGAAACAGGACATATGGTCTTAAGTTCCTTGCACACTATTGATGCCGGGCAGACAGTTGACAGAATAATTGATTCTTTTCCCTCGGGACAACAGTCTCAGGTCCGGGCTCAGCTGGCCTCGACTCTTACCGCAGTTATTTCTTTAAGGCTGCTGCGCAGGGCCGGCGGAAAAGGACGGGTTCCGGCGGTGGAGATACTTAGAGCTACTTCAACCATTAAAGCGCTTATACGGGAACAAAAAACCTCCCAGATTAAGCAGACGATCCAATCCGGGGCCGTTCAATATAAAATGCAGACTTTTGATCAAAGCCTGCTGAATCTTTACAGGGAAGGCCTTGTAAGTATGGAAGACGCACTGGCTGAATCTACAAGTCCTACGGACTTAAAACTTGGTTTGGATGGTTTGATAAGCAGCGGGGCCTCTATTAAACTTAAAAAATAAGCCTAATCAGTAGAATGAAGTTATTGCAAAAAAGATCTTTAAAGGGTAATATTGTAAAGTAAGATATGCGTACCGGAGAGTTTTGATGACCGAAGAGGAATTACAAAAATTACTGGAAACGGCAAATAATATCCTTCTGCAAGGTGACAAAGATAAAGCGATTTCTTTGTATGAGGAAATTATTACCAAAGACCCAAATAATGCCGAAGCACATATGAAGCTGGCGGATCTTTATACCGAAAAGGGTATGAAGGATCATGCTTCACATGAACTTCTGCTGCTGGGAAATGCTTATTATGAGAGCCGTCTTTTCAAAAATGCTCTTAAGTATTTTCAGAGAATTCTGGAAATTGATCCGGAACATATTGATGCCAGGATAAAAGCGGCAGAGATATATGTTAATGAAGAAATGGAACGTGAGGCCAAGCTGGAATATTTGGCCATAGCCGAATATTATCTTTCCTCAAATGATCTCGATAAGGCCGAAGAATTTGCCAAGAAAGCAATCGAACTCAAGAGTATTGAAGCCCATTATATAATGGGGCTGGTCAATTATAAGCGGGGAATGTTTAAAGAGGCCTCAAGCTCATTTGAAACCCTGACAAAAATTAAATTACATCACGCAGGAGCTTTGCTGCATCTGGGTTTATCACATGTTAACAATGGGAAATATTCCGAAGCCACTGCGGCTTTTGAAAGAGTTCTAAAAACTGAGCCGTCAAACATTGAAGCTTTAAAGGGCCTGGCCGATGCGTGTGCAAGAAAAGGCTCTTCCATGGATGCTGCCGGTTGGTATGTTAAAGCCATGGATGCAATGTTAAAGGCCAAGGATTATGAGAATGCCGTAAAATTTGGGTTGGAATTTGTTAAAGGTTCACCGGTGAATCCTGAAGGGTGTCTTAAATTGGCCCAGGTATTTGAAAGTAAAAATTCAAGCGAAGATGCTGCAAAGTATTATAAACTGGCGGGAGATAACTTCAG
>CAITEH010000016.1 GCA_903891415.1 Candidatus Firestoneibacteriota bacterium | reverse complement strand
TTTGATGCTATATGCATAAAACCGAGTTTTATTTTTATGGGTAAACGCGTCCGGTTTGCGTACAATCATCCTATTGTAAAAAGGATTTTCAGGAAGAATAATGTTTCTTATAGAATAGAAGGTGCGAGAGATTATCCGAATATTAAAGGTAAAATATTAAAGATGAGGTCAGTTTTTAATCATTATAATAGAAAAAGTATGAGCAAATGGATTGAAAAACAGGTTGATAATGCAATAAAAGAAGCAGAATTGTTTAATTTGAATAATAAATCGGAAGAAACTGAAGTTTCCCTTAATCATTTTAGTCTCAACGTAAAAATAAAAACCTTTATCAGAAGAAATATCTGGGACAAATTACCGCTGGTAATAAGGCCGTTCTTCTATTTTTTTTACAGATATATTGTCTTGCTGGGTTTCCTTGACGGCCGGGCCGGGTTCATTTATTGTTTTATGCACGCCTTCTGGTACCAGATGCTTATCGCGGTCTTAATAATAGAGAAAAGGAAAAAATGAAGATCTTACATGTTACTCCGTGCTATGAACCGGCTTTTGAAATGGGCGGTATAGTTAAAAGCGAGAGCCTGTTATGCCGCGGCCTGGTCAAATTGGGAGCGGAGGTCACGGTATTTACCACCAATACAAATTCCCTGGGCAATTCCTTAAAAGTGGCTGTTAATACGGAGACCGATGCCGGGGGCGTTAAAGTCTGGTATTTTGAAACAAAATATTTTAAAAAGAGGTTCTATTACAGCCCTGAACTCGGCAAGGCCTGCTATCAGAGAATAAAAGAATTTGAGCTCCTGCATCTTACCTCTTTTTGGTGTTATCCCGGGATCCCGGCGGGCAGGGCCGCGAGAAAATATAAAGTTCCCTATATTATTTCGCCGCGGGGTACTCTTGACCGCTATTCTTTAAAGCATAACCGCCTGCAAAAAGCGCTGTATCTGCAATTGTTCGAAAATGCGAATATACGCGGCGCCGCGGCCGTTCATTTTACCAGTGAACTGGAAAAAGAATGCAGTATTATCCCGCAGAATCCTTCTTTCCTGGCAGCAAATCCTGCTGAAATAGGATCAACAGGCGGTTCTTTTGACAGGAAAAAAGCCAGGGAATATCATAATATCCCGGAAAACTATACCGTGCTCTCTTATATGGGACGGCTGCATAAAAGAAAAGCAATAGACCTGTTGATACTTTCTTTTAAGCAGATCCTAAACAGCGTGCCCCGGGCGGTTCTCTTGATAGCCGGGCCGGATGACGGGGTGCTCGAAAACCTGAAAAAAATAGTAAACGATAATAAATTGCAGGACAGCGTTCGGTTTCTCGGCTATGTCAGTAAAGAAAAGAAAGAGCTTCTGCTTGCCGCTTCCGACCTGTTCTGGTATGCGACCTATCCGGGGGAAAATTTCGGCCACTCCGCCGTTGAAGCGATGCATGCGGGTGTACCGGTCATATTTTCAAGAGACGTGGGTATTTGCAAAGACGCGCTGGCTAATGCCGCGGGTATTGTTGTGGAGCATAATGTGGAAAGTGCGGCAAATGAAATACTCGCTCTGCTCAGGGATAAGGAAAGGATGCTTGAGATCTCAGAGAACGCCAAAAAGCAGGTCCGCCTTTATTCTTCCGAAAAGATCGCGGAGCAAATGTACGCGGAATATGAAAAAGTGATAAAGGGCGTCCGGGAAAACAAAAAAGGAAGGTAAATTGAAAATATTAATGCTTCCCAGGTATTTCCCTCCGGAGATCGGGGCCGAGGCCACTTTGTTCTACGAGTTGGCGGAGGGCCTGCAAAAAAGAGGAAATTCCGTTAAAGTAATCACAAATTTCCCGTGGTATAATCTCAAGGAAATCCCCGCAAAATACCGCAAGAAATATTTTTTGAAGGAAAAAACAGGTAATATTGATACCCTGCGGCTTAGACTTCCCGCTTTCGGGCCCAAAAAACTCAGGCTGGCGCAGGGGCATATAACGGTTCCTTTCACTACGCTTCTGGCGGGTTTTTTTACCGAAAAGCCGGATATTATTTACGCGTATTCTCCGCCTCTGTTCATGGGTATAACGGGCTGGCTGCTTGGTAAAATAAAAAGAGCGCCTTTTGTTCTGGGCGTGCAGGATCTCCATCCGCAATGTTATATTGACCAGGGGGTGCTGAAAAACAAAGTACTGATATGGATGTTCAGAGTACTGGAAAAATTCTGCTACAAACACGCCTCTCTGATCACGGTCCATTCAAAAGGGAACAAAGACTATATAGCGGGCCAAAAAGTAATAAAGGAAAGTAAAATAATAGTTGTTCCCAATTGGGTTGACACGGATAAGGTCCTGCCGCTTTCCCGGGACAATGATTTTTCAAAAAAATACGCGCTTAATAATAAATTTACGGTAGGTTATGCCGGAACCATAGGCATGTCGCAGGGTTTACCGGGCCTGATAGAGGCCGCCAGGCTTTTGAAGAATGAAAAAGACATTGAAATAGTTGTTGTCGGCGACGGTATAGATAAAAAAAAGATGCTGGAAAAAACCGCGGAATACGGCCTGAGCAATGTCCGGTTCCTGGAAATGCAGCCCAATTCCTTATACCCGTTGGTGCTGGCTTCTTTTGATGCGAGCATTGTTTCCCTGAATTCAAAAGTTAAGACCCCCACGGTCCCTTCTAAAATATTAAGTATCATGTCCGCAGGAAGAGCGATAATCGCAAGCGTGCCTTTGAACGGAGACGCGCCCGCTTTGATCAAGCAGGCGGAGTGCGGTTTGTGTTCGGACCCTGCTGATATCAAAGGGTTTGCCGAAAATATACTTTATTTATTCAGGAATAGGGAGCTCTGCAGGCAATACGGGGAAAACGGGAGAAAATATATCCTGGAACACTATTCCCTTAAGATCGCGTTAGAAACTATTGAGGAATTATTCGGCTTCTGTATCGCAAGCACAGGCAAAAAGAAGCCCGGAGTTTGAATTTATGCTTCGTATTGGTAGAAAAACAGCTTGATAGGACAGCGGTATAAACAGAAAAGACAAAGTTCTTTAAGGTGTATAAACGCATTGTAAAAAAAGTGTTTTAATGGTATTATTTAAAAATGAACGGCAAGCAGCCATAATAATTTTAAGGGGGCTTAGTTATGTTTAAAAAGAAAACCTTATTAATAACCGGCGGAACCGGTTCTTTTGGCAACGCGGTCCTTAAAAAGTTTTTAGGAACGGATATCGCTGAGATACGTATATTTTCCCGTGACGAAAAAAAACAGGATGATATGCGGAAACTATATAAAAATGAAAAGATCAAGTTTTATATCGGAGATGTAAGGGATATCCGGTCCATAAAGAACGCGATGCACGGCGTTGATTATATCTTTAACGCGGCGGCGCTAAAACAGGTCCCTTCCTGTGAATTTTTTCCGATGGAAGCTTTTAAGACAAATGTCCTGGGCACGGATAATGTTCTGACCGCGGCGATCGAAGCCGGGGTAAAAAAGGTTATTTGCCTGTCAACCGATAAAGCCGCGTATCCTATCAATGCTATGGGTATTTCCAAAGCCATGATGGAAAAGGTGCTGGTAGCCAGGTCCAAAACCGTTGCTTCCGATAAAACACTTATCTGTGGAACAAGATACGGCAATGTAATGGCTTCCCGGGGTTCGGTAATACCGTTGTTTATTGACCAGATAAAAAGCGGGCAGCCCTTAACTGTTACAGATCCAAATATGACCAGATTTTTAATGAGTTTGGAAGAAGCCGTGGACCTTGTGGTGTTTGCTTTTGAAAATGCCCGGGCCGGCGATATTATGGTGCAAAAATCCCCGGCTTCCACAATAGGTGATCTTGCCCGGGCGGTAAAAGAATTGTTTAACGCAAAAAACACGGTGAAGGTAATAGGGACGAGGCACGGGGAAAAATTATTTGAGACACTCCTTACGCGGGAAGAGTATATCGTGGCAACCGATATGGGCCGCTACTTCCGGGTTCCTGCGGACAAAAGGGACCTTAACTATGATAAGTACTACGTGGAAGGCGATAAAAAATTATCTTCTGAGGAAGAATATAACTCCAATAATACCGCAAGGTTGAATATCCGGCAGATCAAAGAAAAACTGCTGGCTCTGGACTACGTGCAAAATGAACTGAAAGGCTGGAATAAATAATGAAGATACTTGTGACCGGCGCGGAAGGTTTTATCGGTAAAAACCTTGTTGCCGAACTTAAGAATCAGAAGTACGGGGTTTTTGAATATGATGTAAATACTTTGCCTGCTTTACTGGATAAATACTGCAAAGAAGCAGAGTTTGTTTTTAATCTCGCGGGAATAAACCGTCCCAAAGAACAGTCGGAATTTATGACAGGCAATTTTGGGTTTATCTCAGCCTTGCTTGATTCTCTGAAAAAAAATAATAACACCTGTCCTGTGATGCTTTCCTCTTCAACCCAGGCGGCGCTTGATAATCCTTACGGGAAAAGCAAAAAAGCCGGGGAGGAACTCCTGCTTGCATACGGGAAAGAAACAGGCGCGAAAATATTGCTCTACCGGTTTCCGAATGTTTTCGGCAAATGGTGCCGGCCCAATTACAACAGCGCGGTTGCGACCTTCTGCAATAATATCTCCCGGGGCCTGCCCCTGCAGATAAATGACGCGGGCACGGTACTGCAGCTGGTTTACATTGATGATGTGGTCAGGGAGTTAATTCAGGCGCTTAAGGGAAAAGAAAATAGAGAGGGTAATTACTGTTCTGTGCCGGTAACCTATACCGTCAAACTTGGAGAGCTCGCGGAGTTGCTCCGGTCTTTTAATGAGAGCAGAGAAACACTGGAGCTCCCGGACCTGTCTGACGGCTTGACGAAAAAATTATACAGCACCTATTTGAGCTATTTGCCGCCGGATAAGTTCAGCTATCCCCTGAAAATGAATGTGGACGCCCGGGGTTCGTTCACGGAATTTATTAAGACCGCCGACAGCGGGCAGGTTTCGGTTAACATTTCCGGGCCCGGTATTACCAAAGGGGAACACTGGCATCATACAAAGCATGAGAAGTTCCTTGTGGTCAGCGGCAAGGGGATCATCCGGCTGAGGCAACTCGGGACGAAAGAGGTAATTGAATACCCGGTCAGCGGTGAAAAGCTGGAAGTACTGGACATCCCGCCCGGCTATACCCACAATATTGAAAATCTCGGGACTGCCGATATGGTCACCCTGATGTGGGTAAACGAGCGCTTTGACCCGGAGAAACCGGATACTTATTTCCAGGAGGTGTGAATGAAAAAATTAAAAGTAATGACGGTTGTCGGTACCAGGCCTGAAATAATAAGATTGTCTGCCGTCATAAGAAAACTGGATACCACGCCTGCCATAGAACACGTACTCGTTCATACGGGACAAAACTATGATTATGAATTGAATGAAATATTTTTCAAAGACCTTAATATAAAGAAGCCGGGGTATTTTCTTAACGCCGCGGCCGGCACCGCAGTGGAAACTATCGGAAATATTCTTATTAAAATTGAGCCCGTTATGGAAAGCGTAAAACCCGGGGCTTTTCTGGTCCTGGGGGACACCAATAGCTGCTTATGCGCTCTTGCGGCCAAGAGAAGGCATATACCGGTGTTCCATATGGAAGCAGGAAATAGATGTTTTGACCAGCGAGTCCCCGAGGAAACAAACAGAAAGATAGTGGACCACATCTCGGATATTAATTTAACTTACAGTGATATTGCAAGAGAATATCTTCTTAGAGAAGGGCTGCCGGCTGACAGGATCATTAAAACTGGCAGTCCCATGTTCGAGGTGCTCCGGTCAAAACAGGAGGACATCGAACGCTCTGAGGTGCTTGAAAGATTAAAACTGAAAGAAGGGCAGTATTTCGCAGTCTCAGCGCACAGAGAAGAAAATATTAGCTCCGAAATTAATTTTTTTAATTTAGTTGACAGCTTAAATGCAATAGCAAAGAAATATAAAATGCCGGTAGTGGTAAGCACTCATCCGCGAACGAGAAATATGATAAAGGCAAAAAAGATAAAATTTAACGCTCTTGTTTCACTGCTTAAACCGCTGGGCTTTACGGATTATATTAAATTGCAGGCCAAAGCAAAGGCGGTGTTAAGCGACAGCGGAACTATCAGTGAGGAAGCGTCCATACTGAAATTTCCGGCCCTTAATTTAAGACAGGCGCACGAGCGGCCGGAAGCAATGGAAGAAGCAGCGGTGATGCTGGTGGGCCTGGAGAAAGAAAGAATACTGCAGGGCCTGGAAATACTGGAAACACAAAATAAAGATACTTTAAGGTCAGTAGAAGACTACAGCATGCCAAATGTGTCGGATAAAGTATTAAGGATCATATTGTCCTATACGGATTATGTAAACAGGGTGGTCTGGGGGAAATAGCGGCGGGTTAAGAACCCCTTTTTGTAAAAATGATCCAGATAGTTTTTAATATTATCAAAATGTCCAGGGTGAAGGACACGTGCGTGATATAGAACTCGTAAAAAGGCTGGATAATCCTTCAAATCCGTGATCCCGCGACAAATAAAAGTACTGTTTCTATTCTTGAAACCATTGACAAAACGACTAATAGTGTATATAATACAGTATATAGTAATGTAAACAATACACTAAAGGTAGATTATATGCGGACATTAGGAAATGTAAGTGCAAAGCTGATAGGCCGGCTATATGACGAGGACAAAAATATATTTGATATTGAAACTGCCAGTTCTATATTGGGTAAAAAGTACAATGAAACTACCGACCTCTTAAGCAAGCTGGTTAAAAGAAAAGTTCTTACCAGGCTTAGAGCGGGAAAGTTCTTGATAATTCCTGCAGAGATGGGAAGCGCCGGAAACTATATAGGGAACTGGTATGTTGCCGCCAGAGAAGTTGTAAATTCAAGCGGCTATTATATAGCTTTTTACAGCGCGATGCATTACTGGGGAATGCTTACCCAGCCTGCGGTCAGGATCTTTGTCGCGACACCAAAAAGACAGGTCGTTCCGACAGGGCTTAAAGGCAGGTTGGTCTTTGTTTTTACAAAGGGGAAATATATTTGGGGCGTGGAAGAGGTGAGAGTTTCAGGAGGAGAGAAAGTAAGGATTTCGGACCGCGAGAAGACAGTTTTGGATTCACTTGTCCATCCTGAATATTGCGGAGGGATAACTGAAGCTGCAAAAGGAATATGGATGATAAAGGATAAACTGGACTTTGATAAGCTCACCGGCTACGCTGAAAGGCGTGAGAGCAACGTGGTTAGAAAGCGCCTGGGATATATTCTTGAAACTCTTGAGCTGGGCGGCGAGGCAGTCCTGACAAAATTAAGAAAAGGCGTAAAAGACAAATATGATCTTTTTGACCCGTCGCTTTCGGCGTCAAGAGTTGACAAAAATAACTGGCGCTTGACTGATAATGTGGGAAGGAAAACAATACTCTCACTGATAAGGAACTAAATCGAATGATCAATTATACTAAAGCTCTTAAAATGGCTTCCTTGCTTGGAGTGCCGGAAGAGACGGTTGAAAAAGATTATTTTATTGAACTATTGTTATCATTTTTGTCGGACAGTAACTTCTTCAAAACCAATTTCGTTTTCAGGGGAGGTACTGCGCTAAGGAAAATGTATTTTAAGGATTACAGGTTCTCGGAGGACCTTGATTTTATAACCCAAAAACAAAATGCTCTGGAAGATTCTGAAAAGATCATCAAAGGACTGCTGGCCGGTATGAGCTCTGAATATACGGCAAAGCTGGCCCCCGGCGCAAAGTATCAACAAGGCAGAGCGCAATATTTTGTTATTTATGATCTAATCCCGGAGATCAGAGCCGTAAAGGAACTTAAATTGGACCTTTGCCTGGACCTGCAAGCGTACGCCAATCAGGAGAGAGCCCTGCTTTCTGCATTTGGTGAGTTTGAAAAAAAGAAAACTCTGCTTTATACCTGCGATCTGGAAACCATCGCGGGAGACAAAATCGGCGCTATTATGGATAATAGGAATGAAGCAAGAGATGTTTATGATATTTGGTGCATCCTGAAAGCTGATATTGACGTAAAAAAAGTAACAAAATCGTATCGCGAAAAGTATGGATATAAAATATACTTACAGGGTTTGCTTGAGGCAGTGCAGAAAGAAGCATATAGAAATACCTGGGAAACCAGGCTTAAAAATCAGGTCGCGGGCTTGCCGGATTTCAATCTGGTTATTAAAGAAGTTACTCATTTACTTAAAGAGAAATTTTCGCGATAATTAGGGACAGCGCCCTATTAATTCTCAAAACCCTGCCTTTTAACAGCTTTCTTAAAAACTGTAATAAGGCACGCCGTTGAATTATCTTGACAAGCAAAAAGCATTGTTGTATTATTTGTATAGGTTATCTGTGAGGTAACTATGAAAAATAATAATGCAACAAGAAAATACCTGGGACCAAAAGAGACGGAAGTGATATCAAGGCTTTCTTATGAGAAGCTGTCTATTGTTACGACTGAGCAGTTTGATAAAATGTTTGCATTTAATGTAGGCCTAAGAAAGCAAATATTCTTTCGCCTGAAACGAAAAGGGATATTAAAATCCATCACCAAGGGTATCTAT
>CAITEH010000015.1 GCA_903891415.1 Candidatus Firestoneibacteriota bacterium | reverse complement strand
TCCGAACCTGCCTTCTGCGCGCTCTGAATACCAGCTAAATCTTTCCTTAAGCTCTTTCATCCATATACCGGTCTCTTTAATCTCCAGCTTATCCGTATCCGGAGAATTTTCAAGAAAATGATTTGCCATTGACCCCAGCCATCCGGATTCAGGGTCATAATTGAAATACGCTTCCGCTCCAAAGATGCCGCCATAAAGTCCTTCATCAAATTCAGTAGGAGTCATCACCGGCAGGCTGTCATCCTGCAATTCCTTGAAGACCGCAAGTTTAAGCTCCCATGTCTTTAAAACAAGCTCTTTTTGCGGAAAGACATTGCCTGTGACAGGCATTTTGTTCTTTAACACAGTAAGCCATTCTTCAAAAGGAGTGTTCCTGACAAATATCCTGGCTAAAATACGATCCTTCAGTTTTCTCTTCCAAAAGAGGTCTTGCCTTTCTATGGCTTGCTTCCAGTTGTTTTTATATTCCACAGGTTTTCTCCGTCATAGCTTCACTGTTTTATTTGTTCCCAAATACTTACCAGCTCTTCTTTTGTCTTTCCTTTCACATACTCGATTATCGTTTTTCCCGCAACCATAGAATTTACAATTTCCTTATCAAACGGGATCCTGCCGATTAAAGGTATGCCTTGCTCTTTGCAAAAAACCTCAATATTTAAGGTCATTTCAGAATTCAGGTCATATTTATTTACTACAAGCATTACAGCTACTTTAAAGTGGCTTGCCGTTTCTATAACCCTTTGGGCATCGTGAAGTCCGGAAAGAGTCGGCTCTGTCACAATAACAGCAAGGTCAACTCCCGTGAGCGAGGAAATTACAGGACAGCCGATACCCGGGGGCCCGTCTATGATAATGTAGTCTGCTTTTTGAGCTGTTGCCTGTTCTTTTGCGACCTGTCTTATTTTTGCCACAAGTTTGCCTGAATTTTCTTCGGCAATACCGAGTTTAGCATGCACCAGAGTCCCGTACCTTGTATCAGAAACGAACCATTCGCCCGCTATGTTTTCCTGCATTCTTATTGCTTCGGCAGGACATATGCGGGTACAAAAAGAACAGCCTTCGCAGGAAAATGATTCCACAACAAAATCCGGCTTTATCGCGTTAAACCTGCAAGCTGAAATACATTTGCCGCATTCTGTGCATAATTTTTTATCAATCACTGCTGTTTTTCCGCTTTTAAATTCATGGCTCTCTTTAATTACAGGTTGAAGAAGAAGATGCAGATCGGCCGCGTCAACATCACAGTCAACCATAATTTTGTTTTTTGCGAGCGCCGCGAGAGCTCCCGTGACCACGGTTTTTCCGGTACCGCCTTTGCCGCTTATAACCACAACTTGTTTCAACGTCACACTAATTCTCCCTCTCTTAATCTTTCCATTTTTATTATTTCAACCTGCTCAATATTTCTCCGAACATATCCCTGAATTTTTGAATATATTCCTTTTTTTCTTTTACCAGAGGAATTCCTTTCGAATACAACAGGGCCATCTCTCTGTCAAAAGGTATCTTCATAAGAATTGGGATATGTTTCCCTTTACAGTATTTTTCCACATTATCGTCGCCTAAATCTGCCTTGTTTATTACAACTCCGTGCGGAGTTTTAAGCTTTTCGAGGACTTGCACTGCAAGCTCAAGGTCATTCAGTCCAAAAGGAGTAGGCTCGGTTACAAGAATGCAGTAATCGCTGTCTTTGACTGCCGTTATAACAGGGCAGGAAGTTCCCGGAGGGGCGTCAATGATCACGGTTCTCTTTAAATAGATATTCCTTTTTACATCTCTAATAAGCGGCGGCGACATTGCTTCGCCAATATTAAGCGTTCCCTGAACAAAAGAAAGGTTGTCTTTATACCCGGACTCAACAACCCCGATTTCTTTTCTTACTTCCTTTATCGCCTTTTCAGGGCAAAAATAGCTGCAAGCCCCGCACCCGTGACAAAGGTTAGGGAAGATCATTATTGTTCCGGTCTTTTCACCTGTTTTTATTGCGAGAAGGGCATTATATTCACAGACCTCCCTGCATTTTCCACAGTAATTGCATTTGAATTCGTCAATTTCAGGGATCAAAATACAGGATTTCTCGGTTTTCTCTATGACCGGTTCTATGAAGAAATGAGCATTTGGCTCCTCAACATCGCAATCAAGAAGCTGAACATTCTCAAGCGAAAGCGCAAGGTTAACGGCTATTGTCGTCTTTCCCGTCCCGCCTTTTCCGCTTGCAACCGATATTATCATAATATTTTATCCGCTATACTGCCGAATATTTTTGCGCTCTCGGACGCACTTTCCTTTACAAAGGGAGCCCCTTTATCGCTGGAACCCATAATACCGGGCTCGATCGGCAAGGCGCCCAGGAATTTGATTCCCATTTTTTTTGCTGCCGCCTCACCGGTCCCGGATTTAAAGATATCAGTTTTCTTCCCACATCCCGGACAGACAAAACCGCTCATATTCTCTATCAGGCCCAAAATTGGCATATCCAGTGTTTTACAAAAATTAACGGATTTCCTGACGTCAGACATTGAAACTTCCTGCGGAGTTGTTATAATAAGCGCTTCCGCTCCGGGAATTTCCTGGGCAACCGTAAGCGGCTCATCTCCTGTTCCTGGAGGAGAATCGATAATAATAAAATCAAGAGGGCCCCAGTCAACATCGGCAATAAACTGCCTTATTACCCCTATCTTCATAGGCCCACGCCAGATAAGCGCATCATCTGTATCTTTAAGCAGGCCTTCCACTGAGACGGCTTTAAGATTCTCGGAGTAATTCACGGGCATTATGCTGTTATTGCCCATATCCAGAGGAAAACCTTTTATTCCGAGTATTGTCGGAACACTTGGCCCGTGAAGATCAACATCCAAGAGCCCGACTTTAAATCCTTTTTCGGCTAGATAAACAGCAAGATTCACGGCTATTGTGCTTTTACCCACACCGCCCTTCCCGCTCAAAACAGCAATTTTTCTTTTTATCCTGGAAAGGTTTTCTATAATTTTCTTATTCTGCTGCACCCTTATTTCATCTTTATTCTGATTACCGGAACATTCCATATATTCCTTCCTTTCTTTCTTATTATTCTCTCACCATCTTTGTCCCGCATTTTGGACAGGAAATTGAAAAACAGGGGGTTCCTCTTTTGTGAGGGGTTTTTTCTCCGCAGGAAGGGCATACACAGTTACCGCCGGCCCCGGCACCATTACCGCCGCCAATACCGCGACCATTTCTTCCACCACCACCCATTCCTCTGCCACGGCCTTTTCCCTTTCCTCCAGGGCCTGTTCCATCAAATAGCGGCATATTCGTACCCTCCTACTTGTTAAGGTTTGTCATTCCGGATTTTGAACTTGCTGTCGCATTCAATGTTGCTTTGAGTTTTCCTGTCTTGTAGAGTGCCAGCGCTTCTTTTACGCTTCCTGAAATCCCGGTGTAAATCCCTATTTTTCCGGCGTTGAGAGCCTGAAACGCGTTTGGCCCTACATTTCCGGTGAGCACAGCTTTTACACCCTGAGAGATTATCAACTGAGCCGCCTGAATTCCCGCGCCGCCGGACTGATTGATGCCGGTATTTTCTACTGCTTCATAATTACCGGTATCCGTATCAAGAAAAATAAAGTATCTGCATCTGCCGAACCTGGGATCGACATTTGAATCCAGGTTGTTTCCTTCTGACGTTATGCATATTTTCACAATTTTTCTCCTTTTAAACTGATATCAAAGGAATA
>CAITEH010000014.1 GCA_903891415.1 Candidatus Firestoneibacteriota bacterium | reverse complement strand
GTAATTCAGTGGTAGAATGCCACCTTCCCAAGGTGGACGTCGAGGGTTCAAGTCCCTTCGCCCGCTCCAGAAAATCGGGTTCAAGTTCCACCAAAGAGCGTTGGTGGATTTCGCTTCGCTCAATCCGCCACAAAGCGTTGGTGGATTTCGCTTCGCTCAATCCGCCACAAAGCGTTGGTGGATTTCGCTTCGCTCAACCCTTGCCTGCTCCATAATTTTGCACCTGCGAAATTAGAACAATAGAAAATCGACCAATGGATAGTAGATCCGAACCATTTCTATTGCGGTCTATTCTCTGAACTACCGGGGTATTCTACTAAAAACCATTTGAAAATCAGAATTTTTTCTTTTCACTGCCATTTTTAGGCAAAACTTATATTTGTATTGAAAAAACATGGGTTTTCATGTAGAATAGCAGGTCACATACTATATTAAATGTATGTTGTTCAGGGATTTTTTATTAACAAGCAGGAATAAGGGCTTAGCATCGGGAGAAGAAAATGGCAAAAGATATTTTTGCAAAAGTCGGCTTAACCTTTGATGATGTACTGCTTATTCCCAAAAAGTCGGAATTGATCCATTCAGAGGTTGATGTTTCGACTTTTCTCACAAGACATATCAAACTTAATATTCCGCTGGTTTCGGCGGCTATGGACACGGTTACCGAGGCAACCCTGGCTATCGCTATCGCGCAGGAAGGCGGCATAGGCATTATTCATAAAAATCTTACCTGGAAGGAACAGTCCGAACAGGTGGATAAGGTAAAGAGATTCATGAGCGGGGTTATTCATCATCCGGTCACGCTTTCCCCGCAGAGATCCATAAATGAAGCCGCGGATATAATGAAACGTAAAGGCATCTCCGGTTTTCCGGTCACCATAGACGGTTCAGGCAACGGAAAACTGGTGGGGATCCTGACAAGAAGGGATCTGAAGTTCATTAAAAAGTTCGAGGGCACGGTCGGCGACCATATGACCAAGAGTAATCTCGTTACCGCGCTGGAAGGCGTCTCTCTGCAAAAGGCGCTTGAGATACTGAACAAAAATAAAGTGGAGAAACTGCCGCTTATTGACAAGGCCGGGAATCTCCGGGGGCTTGTGACCATAAGAGACATTGAAAAACGGCTGGAGTTCCCGATCTCCTGCAAGGATAAACAGGGCCGCTTGCTGGTAGGCGCCGCGGTCGGCGTTACAAAAGATTCTGAAGAAAGGGCGGATGAACTGGTAAAAGCCGGAGTGGATGTACTGGCTATTGATACGGCCCACGGGCATTCGAAAAATGTAATTGAAATGCTGAAGAAGCTGCGGAAAAAATATCCTTTAATGGACCTCATAGCCGGAAATGTCGCGACGGCGGAAGCCGCCAAAGACCTTTGCAAGTTCGGTGCGGACGCGATAAAAGTCGGCATGGGCCCGGGTTCTATCTGCACGACCAGGGTCATTGCCGGGATCGGAGTACCGCAGATAACGGCGATACATGAATGCAGTGAAGCCGCGAAAAAATACAAGATACCCGTGATCGCGGACGGCGGGATAAAATATTCCGGTGATATTCCGAAAGCTCTCGCGGCCGGCGCTTCAACCGTGATGATAGGTAATTTATTCGCCGGCACTGACGAAGCTCCGGGGGAGACCGTGTTCCTGGAAGGAAGAAGGTTTAAAATGTACCACGGCATGGGTTCTCTTGCCGCGATGAAAAAAGGGAGCAAGGACAGATACTTTCAGGATAATGTGGATAATCAGAAACTGGTTCCGGAAGGTGTTGAAGGCCGGGTCCCTTACCGGGGCTCTATCTCCGCAAGCGTGCTGCAGCTTATCGGGGGCCTAAAAAGCGGAATGGGTTATTGCGGGGCCGCGTCCATAAAAGACCTTCAGACAAAAGCGGAATTTATCAGGATAACAACTGCGGGGCTGCAGGAAAATCATCCCCATAATATTACCATAACAAGCGAGCCGCCCAACTACTGGCTTTAGAGTGGTGGGAAAAGGGCTTTGCTACGGGCGGACTGGTACGGTTTACTGGCCGCCGCGCGAATAAAGGAGGAAACACAAGATGTTGAATAAGACAGTAAAAACCGAGCTGATAGGCAAGTACAGGAAACACGAGAAAGATACCGGATCCTCAGAGGTTCAGGTAGCGTTGATGACGGGAAGGATAAATTACCTTACCGAGCATTTGAAAAAGCATAAGAAAGACCACAGCAGCAGAAGGGGCCTGATCGTGCTTGTAGGTAAAAGACGCAGCCTGCTGGACTACATCAAAAGAACCGATTTTGACAAGTATAAAAAGATAATTGACAGTTTGGAATTAAGAAAGTAAATTTTTTAAAAAAGAAGATATCAGGAAGTTGCAAGTGAAAGCGCCATTGGGGCGCGAAGCAACTCCTGAATGAGAAGGTTTTTGCGCAAGAGATGTTCAAAAACTAAGGACAGGAAAAAATGGAAATAGTAATAAAGAGGACGCTGGGGGGCAGGGAGCTCTCCATAACAACGGGTAAGATAGCAAAACTGGCGGAAGGCGCGGTGACTGTAAGGTACGGAGACACCATAGTTCTTTCTACCGTCTGCACATCGGAAACGACCAGGCCGGATCAGAATTTTTTTCCGTTAACCGTGGAATACAGGGAAAGATTTTATGCCGCCGGGAAGATCCCGGGCGGTTTTTTCAAAAGAGAAGGCAGGCCCCGCGAGCTGGAAACGCTTAACGCGCGGATAACCGACAGGTCCATCAGGCCGCTCTTCCCGTCAACGCTTATAAACGAAGTGCAGATAATTAACACTGTTTTATCCTATGACGCGGAAAATGAAGCGGATGTTCTGGCGCTCATCGGCTCTTCTTCGGCTTTGATGTGTACCAGCATTCCGTTTCACGGCCCCGTGGCGCCGGTTAAGGTGGGCAAAGTGGGCGGCAGTTTGGTGGTTTTCCCGACGATGACCCAGCTAAAAGACAGCACGCTTGAACTTCTGGTGGTCTATCTTAAAGCCGGTGTTATTATGATAGAGTGCGGCAGTAAGGAGGTCTCTGAAGCCGAAATTCTGGAGGCCGTAAAGTTCGGCCGCCCTATCGCCGACGAGATCATCGCGATGCAGGAAGAACTTTCTGCAGGCATGAAGAAAACTGAAAAGAAATACATCTATATGCCCGTTACTCCTGAACTGGAAAAGACCGTGAAAGAAATGGCGGGGGAGAAGCTGGCTGCAATAGAAATGAAGGCCGATAAACTGGCCCGGCAGGCCGAGGTTAAGAAGATCAAAGAGGAAGTGCTGGCCGCTCTGCTTGAGAAATTCCCGGCGGGTAAGAATGAGATCAACAGTTATCTCGAAAAAATAGAAGAGGAAAATGTCCGGAAAGCTATCCTGGAGAAAAAACAGAGGCCGGATGGCAGAGGTATTACGGATATACGCCAGATCACCTGCGAGGTCGGGATACTTCCCAGAACTCATGGTTCGGCGCTTTTTTCAAGAGGCCAGACCCAGGCGCTCGTGGTAACCACTCTCGGCACCAAAGATGACGTGCAGTATCTTGATGATCTGGCTGGAGAGGCAGAAAAGAAATACATGCTGCATTATAATTTCCCGCCTTTTGCGACGGGTGAAGCCAAGCCGATCCGGGGCGTGGGCAGAAGGGAAGTAGGGCACGGAGCGCTGGCAGAAAAAGCTATCGCGCCGGTAATTCCTTCACAGGAAAAATTCCCCTATGTAGTCAATCTGGTTTCGGATATTATTGAATCCAACGGTTCTTCTTCCATGGCTTCGGTCTGCGGCGCCTCTCTTTCTCTTATGGACGCAGGTGTTCCGATAACGAGCCCGGTTGCGGGAATCTCAATAGGTTTGATCAAAGAACAAAGCGGCTGGATAACTCTTACGGATATAGCGGGTATCGAGGATCATTACGGCGACATGGATTTTAAAGTGGCCGGTACCTCAAAAGGCATTACCGCTATCCAGCTTGATATGAAAGTCGAAGGTATTTCGGATGAAGTGATTGAAAGGTCCCTTGCCCAGGCAAAAGAAGCCCGGGGTTTGATCCTTGAAAAGATGCTTGCCTCGCTTGGCGCGCCCAGAGCGGATCTTTCGAGCTTTGCGCCGAGAATAGTGACCATGAAGATCCACGTGGACAAGATAAAGGATCTTATCGGTCCTGCGGGCAAGATAATAAAGAAGATAATTCTGGAGACCGGCGCCAAGATAGATGTGGATAACGATGGCACGGTGCATGTCGCGTCGGCGGACGGCGTGGCTCTTCAGGCGGCAATAGACCGTATCAAAGAGATCTGCAGAGAAGCGGAACTGGGCGCCACTTACACGGGCCCGGTGAAAAAAGTCGCCGAGTTTGGCGCTTTTATAGAGATCTTCCCCGGCCAGGACGGCCTTTGCCACATTTCCGAGCTCGATCTGACAAGAGTTAAGAGAGTAGAGGATGTTGTAAAGGAAGGGGATATTGTAACGGTAAAGGTCATCGGTATTGACGAAAAAACCGGCAAGATCAAACTTTCCCGGAAAGCGTTAATGGGAAATAAAGGCACACCCGCTGCCGGAAAGTAGAGCGGAAATGCATTCTAGAAGAGTTTTTGGTTCCGGCCTGACTGCGCATATTGAAGAACTTGCGCAGGTCAGGTCGGTTTCTTTAGGCCTCCTGATAAAATCCGGGTCCCGCTATGAAAATAAAAAAGAAGTAGGGGTCTCGCATTTTATTGAGCACATGGTCTTTAAAGGCAACGCTAAATTGTCCGCTTTTGAGATCGCGGAAAGTTTTGACCTGCTCGGGGCCTCTATCGATGCTTTTACTTCCAGGGAATATACCTGTTTTTATGTCCGGATGGTGGATGAATACCTGCCGCAGGTCATGAAACTTCTTTCCGAAATGATCCTCGCGCCGGCTTTTTCCCGGGAGGAAATTCTCCGCGAAAAAGAGGTGATCTTTGAAGAAATAAAAATGTATCTGGATTCACCGGATGAATTTACTTTTGATACTTTTCTGGAAGGCATCTACGGCGGCCATCCCCTGGGCCACCCCATACTTGGTTTTGAGGATACCGTTAAGGGTTTTGAACAAAAAAATGTCCTGGAATATCATAAAAGATTTTACTCTCCGGAAAATGCGATAATTTCCGCGGCGGGAAACGTGAAAAAAGATGATTTTTACGCGCTCGTTGAGAAATACTTTGGCGCTTGGAAGAAGAGCGGGAACGTGATCCAGACCCTGCCCCCGGCCTATGATTTTAAAGACCAGGAAATAAATAAAAAACTGGAGCAGGTGCATGTTTGCCTGGGTACGGAAGGGCTGTCGTTCCGGCATCAGGACCGGTTTAAACTTCTTGTTATGAATGAAATACTCGGCGGTTCGATGTCCTCGCATCTATTTCAGGAAGTGCGCGAAAAACGCGGCCTCTGTTATTCCATAAGCTCGCACGCCGATTCTTATTCCGATTCCGGCATAATTTTCATCTATGCCGCGACCGACCGGGAAAAACTTGCAAAACTGCTTGAAATTGTGAATGCGGAACTGGAAAAAATGAAGACCGCCATCACGGAAAAAGAACTTACCAAGGTAAAACAGCAGGTTAAAGGCAGTTATATCCTGAGCATGGAAAATACTACCAACCGCATGACCCGTCTTTTAAAGCAGGAATTCTATAAAGAAAAATTCCTGGAGCTTGACGGAATAATGGAAGAAATAGAAAAGATAAAAAAAGAAGACCTGATGGAATTCGCGGAACGGCTTTTTGTAAAAGCAAGAATGAAATTACTCACGGTAGGGCCGAAATAACCGCGGGCCTTCTGCCTGAGGAAAAAAAGCCCTGCATAAAGGAATATTAAGAAGGGAAAATTCAGAAATTTCTCAAGAAGATAGAAGCAGAGGATATTAGAAATGTAGTTGCTTGCCCTGTCAGGCCAAGGGCTGACTGTCCCGCTTTATGCGGCTTTTCAAGCATTTTTGGCCTCATAAATGAGGCAACTACAAAAATTGAATAAGATTAGGAATTTCCGGGGAAAATTAAAATATATGGAAAAAATGCTATTTAGAAAGTATAATATATTATCATGAAAAATCTTGAAGGCATAAAGATCTGCAGCCTGTTCGGCTCTCTTTCGGAGCAGGAAAGAAAGAAGGTGCTTTCTGTTTCCGTACAGAAGCAATTTGAAAGAGGCGATATTATTACGCAGGAAGGCGACCGGAGCGGTTTTGTTTATATTGTAGCGGAAGGCCAGATAAAAGGCACCAGGTTTACCTCGGACGGCAGGGAGATAATACTTGAGATCTTTGGCCGCTGCGATATGATAGGACAGGTGGCCGCCATCTCCGGAGAACCGTACTACTATACCGCGATCGCTTTGACCTCTACCACGGTCAATATGATAAAAAAAGAAGAATTTATGGAACTGCTCCGGAAGAATCCCGGCATTGCAAACAAGACTTTCGCGGCGCTCGGAAAACGTTTAAGGGCCGCGCAGGCCAAAATAGAAGAATTTGTTTCCGATAAGGTCGAGCAGCGTATCGCAAAACTTCTCGTAGCGCTTTCCGATAGAATGGGAAATGAGATACCTTTTACCCGCCAGGAAATAGCCAGCATGGTGGGCACCACCATAGAAACCGCCATCAGGGTTACCAGCCGTTTTAAAGAAGCAAAAGTAATTAAGACCACCAGAGGCAGGATCCAGATCATTGATAAGCAGAAATTGGCGCTGCTTGCCGAAGGCCCTCCCTTAGAGATCGTCTGAAACAAAGCCCTGTTTTTTACATGACAATAATCATACAAATATCCTGCCGGATAGATTACAATCAAATAAATCAACGGAGGTCAATATGGCAGATGAAACTTTGAAAGAAAAAGTCCAAAAATCTTTGAATAAGGTCAGGCCCTCTCTCCAGGCGGACGGCGGAGACGTGGAATTGGTAGAGATCACAACTGACAATATAGTAAAGGTGAAATTAAAAGGTGCCTGCGGGGGTTGTCCCATGGCTCAGATGACATTAAAAAACGGTATTGAAAAGTTCCTGAAAAAGGAAGTGCCGGAAGTAAAAAGCGTCGAACCTGCAAGTTAAGGAAAGGCCTATGCCGGAAAAATGCAAGGGGTCAAAACTAAGAGTCGCGATCTACAGATGCCCCAGCTGTTATGAGACCGTGGAAATATTTTCTGATGAAAAGAAAGCCAGCTGCACGCACTGCGGCACTCCCATACTTGTTACCATGGCAAATAAATGCATGGAGTGGTGCGCTCTTGCCGGGTCCTGCATGTCCAAGACCGTAAAGAAGCAGGCGAAGAAAAACAAAAAAACCTGAAAGGCAGCGAAAAATAAAAGGCCGCAGCTATAAGCTGCGGCCTTTTTTTATGCTTTTTTTTCCGGCCTCAATAGGATAAGCCGCCTAAAAGGTGCCACTAAAAGGTGCCGCTTTTATTGACTTAAAACATGAAAAAGGATACAATAAATTCATGAAAACTCCGGACGGTAAAAGTTTTTATCCCCCTCTTTTTTTATTTTTACTGCCTGTATTTATTTTTGCTGAAACCCCTGCTGCTCCCGCGGTAAATGAAACCACCCTGGAAACGGGCCTGCCGGTACCAACGTCCGCCACTCCAAAAACCGTAATAAATTCAGACGGCAGCGGAGTTATTACCGCTCCGGACGGCAGCACCAGTATCCTGCCGGCTCCCGTTTTGCTGCCGGAAATAAAAAGCATCACCCCCGCGAAACTCTATCCCGGAAAATGTTATCCCGCGGTAAAAATAAAAGGCCTGAACTTTTCAAAAAATATAGTTATAAAATTCAATACCGGGGATATCGCGGTAGAAAGGCCGGGCGAGGCGGCGACGGACACGGTAGAACTCTCCGTAACAATAAAAAAAGAGGCAAAACCCGGGCCTTACGATATTTTGTTCCAAAATTCCCCTGAAACAGCGGCCGTGCTTAAAAACGCCGTTTTGATAATGAGTCAACCGGAAATAACCGCGGTCAGGCAGAAGGAGATCCGCCAGGGAACCGGTAATAATGAAATACTGCTTGCCGGGAACAGTTTCCTGCCGGGTGCCAGAGTGGAATTTCCGGAAAACAGCGGAGAAATAACCGCGCGGCAGGTCTCGGTAAATCCGGAAAAAGAAATAAAATTGGAGGTTGAGGTTTCTTTTGCAGTAAAGCCCGGAGAGGTAAAATTCAAGGTAGTAAATCCGGACGGAGAAAGCGCGGGCGGCAGGTTCGTGGTCACTACGGCGCTGGACATAGACAGCGTACTGCCCGGGTCCGTGCCGCAGGGAGCCGCCGGCCTGGAACTCACCTTAAAAGGGAGTAATTTTTCCAAAGCGCTTAAAGCCGTTTCCGGTGCCGAAGGTTTGACCGTGAACAGTATTTTCGTGCTTTCCGGGAACGAAGCGGCCCTTAATATTTCCGTTTCTGCTCTTGCTCTTCCGGGAAAAAAAGAACTTATTCTTAGCGCGCCGGACGGAGGCAGCCGGAAATTCTATATTAGTATTTCCTCGCGCCCTGTCCTTGAAAGCATAATTCCTGACCAGGCCCCGCAGGGCGCGGAGAACAGGATACTTACTCTGACAGGGAATAATTTTAACAAAGATACCCTGATAAAGTTCAGCAGTACCGGCATAAGGATAATTGGCTATGAGCTCAGGCCGCCCCGGCAGCTCCTGGTGCAGATAAGTGTTTCAAGCCGTGCTCCGGCCGGCACTTTCGATGTTACCGCCGCGGCTCAGGACGGCGGAACGGATATTCTTAAAAAAGCTTTCAGTATTAATCTTAAGCCGGAGCTTAAAGCGCTGTCCCCGGCAAGCGCGGTACAGGGTGCTTTTGAGCAGGAAATAGAAATAGCAGGCCGGGGTTTCACAAAAAATACCGTGCTAAAAATAGACGGTGAAGGTATCTTCTTGAAGGGCACGGAATATTCCGGCCCTTTTTTGCTGAAAACCAGGCTCACGGTCGGATTACAGGTTCCGCCGGGGAAAAAAGGCCTGTTTCTGTATAACCCGGATGGCGGCTCTTTAGCTCTGCCGGCAGTGTTTGAAATAAACAAAATAGATAAAGGCGGCCTTTACTTCGGAGAACCGGGCAAATTCAGCAAACCGGCAAGAATAAATAAAAAGAAGGCGTATCTGGAGTGCCCCCTCTACCAGGAGATAATAAGGGAGAACATAGCTGCGGAGAGTTCCCGGTACGGGCAGATAATCAATAAGGTCGAGGAGGCCTTGACCGCGGCCTATAAAAGTATTCAAAAAAAATATAATTATGACCTTATCGGGGAAACCGGCTACATTACCGGTGAGGACGGGGAACCGGCAAAAGAGATCCCCGATATTACCGGCCTGGTAATAAAAGAATTTGAAAAGCAATAAAAAAGCAGGCAGTCTTCCTGCCTTAAAGAGCTTTGGCCCGTGAAATGAAGGAACTTTTAAAGGAGAATAATTTTATGGCCCACGAAAAAAATATCCTGCCCCTGCTTTTGTTCGGAGGCAAGCGTTCCTGGGAACTGCCCGAACTCACCAATATCAATAAACTTCCGCCCCGGGCCACTTTTTATTATTATAATAACGAAAAAGACGCGGCCCTCGGGGACCGGGACAGGTCCTATATAAAGTTCCTGAACGGCAAATGGGATTTTAAGATAAAAAAGAACCCCTATGAAGCAACGGAGAGGGAACTTACAGCAGGGGGCTGGGCAAAAATAGAGGTTCCGGGTAACTGGACCATGCAGGGTTTTGGCCGGCCGCATTACACCAATGTCCGGATGCCCTTTAAAGAGCTTCCGCCTTTGGTACCCGAAAATAACCCTACGGGCATCTACAGGACGGACTTTACCCTTCCGGCGGGCTGGAAAAAAAGGCGGACGGTCCTGCATTTCGGCGGTTGTGAAGGCGCCTTGTATGTCTATGTGAATAAAAAAGCGGCGGGTATGAATAAGGATGCCCGGACTCCCGCGGAATTTGATATTTCCTCCCTGCTTGCGGCCGGAAAAAATGAACTTGTCTGCGTGGTGGTCCAATGGTCGGACGCGGCATTTCTTGAAGATCAGGATCACTGGTGGCAGGCCGGCCTGCAAAGAGAAGTCTATCTTTATTCTACGGCGAAACCTCATATACAGGATATTTTCGCGCGGGCAAGTTTTGAAAATAATTATAAAAATGCGGAGTTGACAGTTTCCGTGCGGCTCGGTTATCCCGGGGAAAAATATTTTGGAGTACCTTTAAAAGTTACCTTGCTTGACGCCGCGGGGAAAAAAGTCCCCGGCAAGCCGGTTGAAGCCCGTTCAAAATTCAGCACCGAAAAAACCTTTGTTTTGAAAATAAACAAGCCGGTGCTCTGGAACGCCGAGGCGCCCTATCTCTATACTATCCTCGTTTCCGGCGGGGCGGGCGGTTCAAAAGACAGCGTTTCCACGAAATTCGGTTTCAGAGAGGTGAAGTTCGAAAAGCGGAACCTGCTCATAAACGGCCAGAGGGTGATGATCCGGGGAGTGAACAGGCACGACCATGACGAGGTTAAAGGAAAATATATCAGCCGGGAGCTCATGGAAAAAGACTTTATCGTAATGAAAAACTTTAATATCAACGCGGTCAGGACCTCGCATTATCCGAATGACCCTTACTGGCTGGAACTTTGCGATAAACACGGGCTTTACCTTGTGGATGAAACAAATCTGGAAACCCACGCCTTTTATAACGAGCTCTGCCACGATAACCGGTATGCCTCCGCGTTCCTCGAACGGGCAAGGAACCTGGTGGAGCGGGACAAGAACCATCCTTCCGTGATCTTCTGGTCGCTTGGAAATGAAAGCGGTTACGGGCCCAATCATGATGCCATGGCCGGCTGGATAAGGGGTTATGACAGCACGCGGCTTTTGCATTATGAAGGCGCGATCACCCGGGACTGGACCAAGGGCAAAAGGGCGTCGGATATTATCTGTCCGATGTATCCTCCTATAAAAAAAATTATTAATTGGGCGAAAAAACCGGGTAAAGACGAAAGGCCGCTCATTATGTGCGAGTATTCCCATGCCATGGGCAATTCCAACGGCTGTCTTGCCGATTACTGGGCCGCAATAGAAAAATACCCGGGCTTGCAGGGCGGTTATATCTGGGAATGGCTTGATCACGGCATAAGAAAGCGGGCAAAAGACGGGAGAGAATACTGGGGTTATGGCGGGGATTTCGGCGATTTTCCCAATGACGCCAATTTTGTGGCGGACGGGCTGGTCTGGCCGGACCGGACCGCGCACCCGGGCCTTTATGAAGTCAAATATCTTTACCAGCCGGTAAAAGTGGAAGCGGTAAATTTGAAAAAAGGCCTGGTCAGGATCACGAATAAGAATTTTTTTACCGGACTGGACGGGCTTGCGGGAAAATGGGAACTGCATATAGACGGAGAACCTGCCGCCGGCGGGGAGCTTCCGGCCTTGAGAGTGGCCCCGGGGCGGTCCAAAGTATTTAAACTTGATTATCAGAAACAACTTTCCGGAAAAAGCGGGGAAAAATTCCTGAATTTCGGTTTCTACCGGGCAGCCGGCAGGTGGTGGACGGTTGCCGGCGCGGAAGCCGCGTCCGAACAGCTTGCTTTTCCCGGAAACAAAGCCGTGAAAAAAACAAGCGGCAGGTTCCGGCCTGTTGTGCTGAAAACAAAGAAAAAGCTCTCGGTGATTTTCGGGGAAACGAAAGCCGTATTTGACGTGAAGCAGGGCGCTCTTGTGTTTTTTGGGAAGAAAGAAAATATTATCACGGAAGGCCCGAAACTTAATATCTGGAGAGCTGCCGTTGATAACGACGGCATAAAGTTATTTTCAAAGAGAGAATGTCCTCTTAAAAAGTGGAAGGAAGCGGGGCTTCACGCTGTTGTACTTAAAGCTAAAAGTGTAAGACTTGTCAGAAAAAACGGTAAAATTACGGTGGTGCTTAAACATGCCGGCAGCGGAAGGAAAAAGTGGAGTGATCTTGAACATATCCAGGAATATGTGTTTGCTTCAGAAACGGAAATGCTTGTAAAGAATAAAATATTACTTGGAAAGGGGATCAGGGATATCCCCCGGGCCGGCGTTGTTCTTAAAATTAAGGAAGATTTTGAGGAGCTGCTCTGGTATGGCAGGGGGCCTTTTGAGAATTATAGCGACAGAAAATCCGCGGCAAGGGTAGGGCTCTACTCCGGCTCCGTAACGGCTCAGTATGTGCCTTACATAATGCCCCAGGAGCACGGGCATAAAACAGACACCCGCTGGTTTAGTTTAAGCGGGAAATACGGAAAATTGATAGTTACCGGAAAACCCCTGCTGGAATTTAATGTCAGCCATTATTCCGCCGAAGAGCTTTTCAGGGCAAAACATACTTTTGAGTTGAAGAAAAATAAAGATACCATAGTATATGTAGATCATGCTCAAAGAGGACTGGGCACCCTCTCCTGCGGGCCCGATACGCTGGATAAATACAAATTACTGAAGAACAAATATGAATTTGCCTATTCTTTAAAACTTAATTAGGCGGGGAAAACCAAAGAAAAAAATAGAGGACAGGAGGGTAAGCATGCCTGCAAAAATGTTTAAAATAAGAAAACCGGACAAGAAAATGAGTTTACAGGGAACCGCACTTTCAGGGATAAAGTGGCTGGATCCTAAAAAAGCCCCTTTTGTTGTTTCCGGCCTTGCGTGGTTCAAAAAAGAAAAAATATACCGCAGGCTGCCGGTAAAGCCCAAATGGAAGCTGAGCGAAGCTGTTGACCTTTTGGCCGGTTGCCCCGCGGGCGCCCAGCTCCGGTTCCGTACCGATTCGAAAAGAGTGGCGGCGAGGGTTCTTCTGACGGAGGCGCAAAGACACGAACATATGACGGCTACCGGACAGGCAGGTTTTGACTGCTATATCGGCCCTCCCGGAAAGAAGCTGTATATAAGTACAGCCAGGTTTGACCAGACAAAACTTGCGTACGAATACCTTTTCTTTGAAGCGGATAAAAAAGAGCTGAGGAACATTACTTTAAACTTTCCGCTTTATCAGGGGCTCAGGGAGGTCTTAATAGGCCTGGATAAGAGCAGTAAGATCCTGCCTCCTTTACCCTATAAAAACAAAAAAAAGATAATTGTTTATGGAACCTCCACTACCCAGGGCGGGTGCGCTTCAAGGCCGGGGATGGCCTTTACAAATATTCTCAGCAGGCGGCTTAACCTGGAATTCATAAATTTCGGCTTCTCCGGCAGCGGCCTCGGAGAACCAGAGCTTGCACGGCTCATCTGCGAAATAGAAGACCCATGCTGCTTTGTTCTGGACTTTGAGGCAAACTCGGGCCTTATGTATGCTAAAAACCTGCCGCAGTTCATAAGGATACTCCGGAACTTTAAGAAGAAGACCCCGATACTTATTGTTTCCCGCCTCAAATTTTCCCCGGAAACCCTCGGCAAGGAAACCCGGGTGAGGTTACTGCGGTTTGAGTTTGCAAAAGACACCGTTAAAGAATTCAAAAAGCAGGGGGACAAAAATATACACCTGCTTGATGGTTCCACCCTGCTAGGTAAAGACTTTGACGAATGCACGGTTGATGGTGTTCATCCCACCGACCTGGGCTTTTGGCGTATGGCAGAAGGTATTGCGCCCGTATTAAAAAAGCTTTTAAATTAAAAAGAATAATACAGGCCGGAGGCCAATACCGTGGAAGCAACGTTAAAAAAATATCTGGGCAAATTGGAGAGGATGATAGATCCTGCCCGGCAGGCGGCAACAAGAAGCTCCATTCAAAAAGTTTTTAATTTTGAAAAAGTTCCCGAGCTGCCTTTTATTGACCTGGGCGGAATTGCCGGGCTTGCCGATAAAGACTGGCCGTCCTACAGTTATAATGAAGCTTTTTTTGACCCCGCTAAAATGCTTTTGAACGAACTTTTAACGGTCTTTCAGCATGTTCAGCTCCGGGACTATCATGCTCTGAACATCCGTTGTAATTACGGAACGGTTATTTTGCCTTCTATTTTTGGCGTAAAATACCGGCTTACGGAAACTTCCCTGCCCTGGGCCGGGCATTACGGATCCAGAGAAGAGATAAAAAAATTGCTGGCAAAAGGGGTGCCTGACCTTGAAAGCGGCCTGGGAAAAAATTGTTTTGAAACGGCGGAATATTACCGCAAGATCCTGGCGGAGTATCCTAAACTCAAAAAGGCCATAACTGTTTATCATCCTGACCTGCAGAGCACTTTCGACGCGGCGCATTTGATCTGGGGCCATGATATTTTGTACGCCATGTATGACTGTCCTGAACTGGTGCATGAAGCGCTGGCGCTCATAACAGAAACCTACAGCAGGTTCATGAGAAAATGGAAAAAACATACCGGGGAAGGCAATGAGTATTCAACCCACTGGAATTATTATATGAAAGGCGGGATCATGCTGCGGGATGACTCAGCCGTAATGATCTCTCCGGCGCACTACGAGGAATTTGTGAAACCGTATGACCAGAAACTGTTGAATGAATTCGGCGGCTGCCTGCATTTTTGCGGAAAAGGGGATACTTTCATAAGGTCCATGTGCGCCAGCACGAAATTATACGGGATAAATACCTCGCAGCCGGAACTTAATAATATGGAGCAAATGCTAAGTTTATGCAGGGATAATAAGCTTGTTTTGCTTGGCCTGCCGGAAAAGTATATCCCGAAAAACGCGGACACGGGTTTTATCGCCGTAAAGGTGTAACTTTGGATTGCGGTCCTTCTTTGAGCCCTGCCCAAAAAAGCTCTTTAACTTCGACTAAAATTTCGCCTGAACAAGAGGATGTTTATTGAATGTAAACTTTTGTTTAATCTTTGGCCGGGAAACGTTATAATATCCTTATTAAGGCCAAAGGAGGCAGCATGCCAGGTAATAAAAAAAGAGGAAAAATAACGTTCTTGAGAGCCGTGCTTTTCGCGGTGCCGGCAATACTTTTGTTACTTTCCGGTTCCTACGCGGAGGAAACCCTGCTGGAGAAGGCCGCGCCTGAACAAAAAAAGCTGTTTGCGGATATTAAACCGGTAATATTGAGAGGCGCGGCCCAGACGCCTTTACAGCTTAAAGACTCCGAAGAAAGTTACTTCTGGCTGATGTCCGCACGCATAATTCCTCTTTTACAGGCCTACCATTACTCGCATGACCCGGTGTTCCTCGCGGCCTATGTCCCGCTCCAGGAACAGATCCTTTCCCAGCGTTTCATCCATACCACCAGGCCGGAATGGAAGGGCTGGTTCAATTTTAAAGGCAATGGGGAGGAGATCTGTCCCCTGATCGACCACGATACTATACTTTATTATGTCCCGGTTTTGATGTTTGTAAAGGAAGTCAGAGAGGACCCGAAACTCAAAGAAAAATACGGAGCAAAAGCGGAGGCCTGGTTTAAGGATGTGGAAGAGTCCATACGCGACTGGGATAAACGCGGCTGCTGGCATGACCTGGATGAAAAGACAGGTTATTACAGCACAGTTACCGAGTATCCGGACAAAGACGGGAACGTGGCAAAAAACAAGACCATATTTTCCGGAGGAACAGTTCAGTATAACAAGGTCAATGCCCTTTACGAAGCGTTATGCCTGGCCTACCGTATGACCGGGGATAGCTGGTACCGGGTCCGCATGGAGAAAAGCGCAAAGTTCTGGCGCGACCACTGGCGTGAGGACGGTAAACACGTGGAGTGGAACTATCGCGATCATTATCTGCCGGCGGATTACGAGAGCGGTGTAGTGGGTAAGGGAAAGACCCGGACCGGCGCCTGGGTGCACCGCAAAGGCGGGTATTACCGGCTTGATGTCTCGGCGGCGACCATGCTTTACGACGTGGGGATATTTTTCAAACAGCCCGATATGGAAAAACTTATCAAAACCAACCTGGAGTTCATGTGGCGCAAAGATACCACGCCTCCCACCTTTAAGAACATTAACGGCGTCTATAACGCGTCCGGGGTAAAATATAACTATGATAAAGGCTGGCTCTGGACAAGTTTGGGCCATTTTGATCCCAGGATACGGGAACTCTGGAAGGCTTCCATTGATAATGCAAAGAAAGGCTGGGCTCCCTGGAGCGATACGCTCGGATATCTTATCGAAATGTCTTACCCGGTCAGCTGGGAACCGCGTTATATTAAAGAGATACCGAAGAAGTAGCGAGCCGGCGGGACTGACAATAAAAGAAGAAATATTGAGTCCGTTTTAGACGGGTTGCTCAGTGTTCTCCCAGGTAGGCCTTTTTTATAAGTTCATTTCCTAATAACTTGCCGGCAGTATCGGAAAGAACTATATTGCCGGTTTCCAGGACATACGCCCTGGCCGCGATCTGCAGGGATTTTTTCGCGTTCTGTTCCACCAGCAATATAGTAATGCCCTGTTTATTTATCTCCTTTATTATCTGAAATACCTTTTCAACCAGTACCGGAGACAAGCCCATTGAAGGTTCATCGATCATCAGCAATTCAGGTTTTGCCATTAACCCGCGGGCTATAGCAAGCATTTGTTGTTCTCCGCCGCTTAAAGTTCCGGCCGGCTGATTTTTTCGTTCCTTTAAAACAGGGAAGAAAGCGTACATTTTTTCCATACCCGCTTTCACCATTTTTCCGTCTTTTTCAGGGAACGCGCCCAATTCCATGTTTTCCATTACGGTTAATTTTGGGAAAACCCTTCTCCCTTCAGGGATCTGGACCACACGTTTTCTCGCTATCTTCCAGGCAGGCAAAGCGCTTATGAGTTCATCTTTGAATTTTATGGAACCTTTTTGCGGCTGTAAAATACCTGAAATGGTGTTTATCAGGGTAGTCTTGCCCGCGCCGTTGGCGCCGATCATGGCCACTATTTCCCCGGGTTCAATGTACAAAGAGATCCCGTTTAAGGCCGCGATCTTGCCGTAAGAAACCTGCAGCTGTTCAACTTCTAAAAGGTTTTTCATTTTTTAGGCCCCTAAATAGGCTTCTATGACCTTTGGGTCTTTCTGTACCTCTTCGGGCCTGCCTTCAGCTATTTTTTCACCATAGTCCAGCACCGCTATCCTGTCTGAAACTTTCATTATTACGTTCATCTGGTGTTCGATAATAATTATGGTGATGTTCTGCGCCCTTATCTTATAGATCAGCTCCATTAACTCGTTACATTCCTGCAGGTTCATGCCTGCCGTCGGCTCATCCAAAAGGAGCAGGGAAGGTTCTGCGGCCAGAGCCCGCGCGATCTCCAGTCTCCGCTGCGCGCCATAAGACAGATTTTTTGCCAGCTGATTTCCTTCCTTGAGGAGGCCGATAAAAGCCAGGATAGACCTGGAACTGTCCGCGATCTCTTTTTCTTCCCGTTTAAAGCCCCTGGTTTGCAGCAGGGTCTCCGTTAATTTTGAACGGGTCCGGCAGTGCCGGCCGACCATAACATTTTCCAGTACGGTCATATTTGCAAATAAACGTATATTTTGAAAAGTTCTGGTTATACCCAAAGAGGTGATCTTGTGAGGCGCCGCGCGGCCAATATTTTTACCGGCAAAAAGAATTGTGCCTTTATCCGGAGTGTACACGCCGGTTATTAAATTGAAGAGGGTGGATTTGCCCGCGCCGTTGGGGCCTATCAAACCTAAAACTTCGTTCGCGTTTACCGTGAGGTCTATAGCCGACAGCGCTTTTAAACCGCCAAAATATTTGGTAACCGAATTAATTTGCAGTAACATTTCAGTCATCCTTAGCATGCAATTCCGCCGCCCGCCTTTTTGAGGGCAGTAAACCTTCCGGGCGGAAGATAATAACAACTATCATAATAAGCCCGAAAATAAGCATCCGGTATTCGACAAATCTTGTTCCAAGCACCGGGCGCAGGAGCTCGGGAACACCCACCAGCAGGAGCACGCCGAGGAGCGCGCCGGCAATATTTCCCATTCCGCCTATCACCAGCATGGCAACTAAAAGCACCGATTCCCAAAAGGTGAACATTTCGGGTGAAATAAAACCTATCCAGTGGACATAGATGGCACCGGCCAGAGCGCCGAACATACCGCTTAAAACAAAAGCCAGAGATTTTACCCGCGGGACGTTTATTCCGGACAATTTTGCCGCCAGTTCATCTTCACGTATGGCGACCAGCGCCCGCCCGGTACGCGAGTGTTCCAGCCGGTAACTGATAAGGAGGGTGCAGAGCAGAAAGAAAAGGATCAAGTAATAAAATTGGAGGTCATTGGTAAAGCTTAAGGAAAAAAGGCGTATTTCTGAAATTTTTTCGCCTACCCGGGGAAGTCCTTTGGGCCCGTTGGTCAGCCAGTCAAAGTTATTTGCCACCAACCGGAAAATCTCACCAAAAGCCAGGGTAACGATCGCCAGATAATCACCCCGTAACCGCAGTACGGGCGCGCCTATCAGATAGCGGATAAGGCCGCCTAAAAGCAGGCATACAGGAAGCGTTATCCAGAAAGACAGGCCCTTGATGCTCAAAAGCGCCGCGGTGTAAGCGCCGATAGCGCAAAAAGCCATAAATCCCAGGTCCAGCAGTCCCGCATAGCCCACGGTAATATTGAGGCCTACGCATAAAATGCAGTAGATACCCACAAGCCCGGCGACATGGAGGGCATAAAAATTGCCGTAGTGGTAACCTATTAAGGGCGCTATTATCAGGAGCAATAAAGCCGTCAGCCATTTCATATTTTTTCAGGTACCTCTTCGCCGAAGAGCCCGGCAGGTTTGAAAAGGAGCACGAGTATCAGGATGACAAAGGCAAAAATATCCTTGTTCTCCGAGGAGATGTAGCCCGCCGCGAAGGCCTCCACTATACCGAGTATAAAACCGCCCGCCATGGCGCCTTTAAGGTTGCCGATACCGCCCAGCACGGCGGCAGTAAAAGCTTTTATGCCCGGCAGGAAACCCATATTATATTTTACGCTTCCGTAATATAATCCGTTCAGGACCCCGGCTATACCGCCGAGGCCGCCGCCAATTATAAAGGTCAGGGAAATTACCGTATTGACATTAATGCCCATTAACTGGGCGACTATGTGATTTTCTGCGGTGGCGCGCATCGCTTTGCCCAGCCGGGTTCTGGAAATAAAAAGGGTGAGGATGAACATCAAAAGGACCGCCAGGCCAAAAATAAAGATCTGCAGGGAGCTTACCTGAGCGCCAAAAAAATTAAATTGCTCCAGGGGTAATTTTTCCGGGTAAGGCCGGGAGGAAGCGCCGGCTGTCAGCATGATCAGGTTCTGCAAAAATATCGAAACCCCGATAGCGCTGATCAAAGGCGCGAGCCTTGAAGCGTGCCGCAGGGGCTTATAAGCTATCCTTTCCACCACCACGGCCAGCAGGCCCGCTCCCAGCATCGCAAGAATAAATACGGCCAAAAAATATGCCGGGAGAAAACCGGGAAGGAATACCGGCAGAGAGGAAAGCACCCAGAAGCCGATATAGGCGCCGACCATAAAGATCTCGCTATGGGCGAAATTTATCATGCGCAGTATGCCATAGACCATCGTATAGCCCAGGGCAAACAAGGCGTAGATACTTCCCAGTGTCAGGCCATTGATCACTTGCTCAATGAACATAGTTTTGCGGCCGCTCCAAAAACATTACTCGCAATAAATAAATTTGCCGTTCTTTACCCGGTAGATGCTGATAGTTTTATTAAGGGTGTCACCTTTGGCATCAAAGGTAGTTTCACCCAGAATACCGCTGAATTTTGCGCGGGACACGTAGTCAACTATTTGCGCGGGGTCTTTACCGGTTTTTTCTATGGCTTCCATTATAAGAGATGTCGCTTCATAAGTGTAAGTGTCGTAAGGCTGCATATCCACGCCGGGATATTTTGCCTTATATCTTTCAATGAAGGCCTTTGCTTTCGGCAGTTTCTCCGGCGGAATACCTATCATCGAGGCATAATCCCCTTCCGTGGCATTGCCTCCGATCTTGATAAATTCAGGCGTAAACACCCCGTCACCGGAAACTACAGGTACCGGCAAGCCCAATTCCTTTGCCTGTTTGGAGATCAAACCGCATTCGGTATACATGCCTCCGTAGTAGATCAGGGAAGGTTTTTTGTTCTTAATGCTTGTAAGGAGCGCCCTGAAATCTTTGTCCCCGATGTTGATCCCGTCAAAACCCGTTATTTTACCCTGCCGTATTTCAAACTGTTTTTTGAATTCCTCGGCCAGGCCCTGACCGTAAGAGGTTTTATCGTGGATCACCGCCGCTCTGGTTATTTTTAATTTATCAATAAAATAATTGGCGGCAAAACTGCCTTGAACATCATCGGTGGTGCAGATACGGAAAACATTCTTCAAGCCCTGAAGAGTTAATTTAGGATTGGTTGACGCGGAGGTGATCATAAGGAGCCCGCGTTTAGAATAGATCTGGCTTGCAGGGATGGAGCAGCCGCTGTTCAAGTGCCCGACTACCCCGGCTATCTGCCTGTCGGAAATTATCTGGTTCGCCACATTTACGGCTTCTTTGGGGTCCGCGCGGTCATCAAAGGCCGCTAATTCAAGCTTAATATCTTGAAACCTGCCTGCCGCGTTGCCTTCTTCCACCGCTATTTCCGCGGCTCTTTTCATGCCCTGGCCCATTGCCGCGACATCCCCGGTCAAAGGGCAAACCAGGGCTATTTTTACAACCTTCATTCCCGCGGGTGACTTTGCGCACCCGGTAAAGCCCGTCAAAATTCCCAGGGCTATTAATAAAGCTCTATACATACTTTTTTACCTCCTTACGAAAAAACTATACTTTACTTTACTTTATTGAACCATTTTAAGTCAAGCATGAAATTATTTAATGCTTTTAGCGGCCGCGAAGCCCGGTTTCACTCCACACTTATATTCTTGCTTTCTGCCCCGCGGTGTTATATATATGAACGAGACCCTGATATAAATATTCATACCAGTAAAAGGAGAAAAAAATGAAAGAGAGAAAAATGTCTTTGGCTTGCGGGCAGCGGCTGCTGGCTCTGTGCTTATTGCCGGTACTTTTTTTTACGGCAGAGGCCGCGGCGGCGGGCAAGCAGATAATACTGCTCAAGCTGGATGATATAGTGCAGGATAAGAACGAGAACCTGGCGATCTCCCCGCGCTGGCAGAAAATGGCGGATTTTATTCAAAAAAATAAACTAAGAGCGGGCTTCGGGATAATCGGCGCTTCCCTGGAGAAGGACAATCCCGCGTATATTAAATGGATAAAAGACCAGCATGAAAAGGGAATAGAATTCTGGCATCACGGTTACGATCAGGGCGGAAAGGGTGAATTTGAGAAGGGTACCATGGAGGAGCAGAAGGCGATCCTGGAAAAAACAGAGAAACTGGCAAAGGAGAAGCTGGGCTTTACTCTTCCGGCCTTCGGCCCGCACTACACCGCCACTACCGATGAAACAGAAAAGGCGCTTGAAGCTATCCCTGAAATAAAGATCTGGCTTTATGGCCCGAAAAATCCAAAATATTATAAAAAACTTTCGATTCCCCGTTATCTGGGGCTTGAAAATCCGACCTTTGTCCCGGACTTTCAAAAATTCAAGGCTTCTTATGAAAAGCTTGAAGGCAAACAGGAAGTCCTGGTTTTACAGGGGCATCCAAACGGCTGGGACGATACCAAATTCAGCGGGTTTGTGAAGATAATAGAGTTTCTAAGATCTAAAAACTGCGTTTTTATGACCCCTTCTGAATACTATGAAAAGACGGGTGGGAAATAACAAAGAATATTAATAAGCCCTTAGCCGGGCCGGCTTCGCGCCTGCGGCTAGCGGCGTATCAATTGAACCGGGACCGGTCATTAAATGAACCTGAATAAAAAAATTATAATACCGCAAACGGACCACAACAGGAATGAGCTTTCGCTGCTCGTTGCAAGAAAGAACAATAAAAAAATATTTGTCAGCAGGGAGCTCAAATGGGCTTTTATAGATTCCCTGTCCTGGCTTGACGCCATTTTTTACGCCGATCTTGTACCTGCGGAAGCGGAGCAGCGCGTAAAAGAGATTATTGAAAAGATAAAGCTCGGTGCGGCTCCCGTCAGATGGACCCTCGGGCCTGTTTCAAGGCCTTTGGGTTTGGGCGAGCTGCTTCTTAAACACGGGTTTGCAAGGCACGAAACAAGGGCTGCTATGGCTGTAGAAATAAATAAAAAGGGTTATGTGCCTGTGCCCGGACTTGAAATAGAAGTTGTAAAGAACAAAGAAGTTATGGGGCTCTGGAACGCGGTGATCTCTGAAGGTTTGTTCAAACGCCCTATGAGGCCGGAAATATTCGCAAATGTGCTGAATGAGAAAAACGTAAGGTTTTATCTGGGCCGCTATAACGGAATACCCGCGGCTACAACTATGAGCTTCCTGTCTTCCGGTGTTGCCGGGCTCTACTGTGTTGCGACCCTGCCTGAATTCCGCGGCAGGGGGATAGGCCGGGCTCTGACCGAAAATGCCCTTTTGGAGGCAAAAGCTGCCGGCTATTCCACAGCGGTACTGCAGGCCAGCCAAATGGGAGAAAAAGTCTATAAAAAAATTGGCTTTGAAGAAGTCTGCAAATTTGAAATATTTGATTACAAACTGCAACAAGCGCTTTCTTGCGGACAAAAATTAAAGGAGCAATAGCCGTATGTCAAAAAGACCAGGAGCCAGGGCGGTAAGAACCGGGAAAAAACCCTTAAAACTTACCGTGGTGGGGGGCGGAAGTTATTTTGTCCCGAGTTTTATCGGGAGCATGGTCAAGGAACCCGGGATCTGGGCCGGCGCCGAGATATGCCTGAATGATCCAAATAGTGAGCGGGTGCGCCTCGTCAAAGCATTCAACGAAAAATACGTCTTGCGCCAGAATTTTCCTATGACCTTTACGGCCCAGCCGGATCCGGACAGGGCGCTTGCCGGCGCTGATTTTGTTATAACCACCTTCCGTGCCGGCGGGGTACGGGCCCTGCATATGGATGAAAATATACCTCCGCGGTTTGGCTACCTGGGCGATGAAACTGCCGGCCCCGGCGGTATGTTCATGGCCATTCGCACCGTCCCTGTCGCGGTGGCCCTTGCAAAACGGATGGAAAAGCTCTGTCCTGCCGCCTGGCTTTTAAACTATTCCAATCCCACGCATTACGTTACTTCCGGGGTGCTTAAAGCCACCAGGATAAAATCAGTCGGCTTATGCGATAATTATATCGCCGCCAAAAATGATTTCGCTTTTCTTCTGGGCCTTGCGGATGTCAAGAATATTAAGGTTCGCTTTTGCGGGTACAACCACTGCAACTGGGTTTACTCCGCAACCTACCGCGGCCGGGATTTACTGAAAGTGCTTAAGCAATCCACGCCGGCGGAGCGGAAGAAGCACCTGGTAAAAGCAAAATCTGAGCGCGGCAAATGG
>CAITEH010000013.1 GCA_903891415.1 Candidatus Firestoneibacteriota bacterium | reverse complement strand
CAAACTAAGAGCGATTTAAGACGAAAACCCCTGTCCCGGAAGAAAATATCCGGGGAAATTGGCAAAGTTCTATTGAAAAACCGCTTCTTGGTTCCAGTTCTTAAAGAACGGTGGTTCTAAAATTAATTGCGACACAGTCTGGATTGCTTTTTTTAGTATTTCATTATCCAGTCTGAGGCTTTCGTTTTCCCGTCTCAGCTTTGCCATCTCGGTTAGATTACCCTTTCCAACAAATGCCTTTTCTCCATCTTTGGCATACTTCTTTTTCCACACATAAATCAGGTTCTCATGTATGCCCAGACCACGTGCAACCTCGGCTGCCTTCTGCCCTGCTTCGATCATCTTTACTGCCGATATCTTGAAAGCCTTGTCGAACCGTCTCTTTCCTTGTTTCTCTTCCATTTGGACCTCCTGTCCGTGGCGATAACTTATGCTATCACCATCTCTTCAGAGTGTCCACTTTTTCGGGTAAGGTTCACTTCTGCATTATCCCATATTTGTATATACCCATATCCTTTAATGTTATTCAAATATTTTATTATTAAATTAACATTAAATCTTGATATATCCTTTTTAATCATTACTTTAATTCCTTTATCATGTAGACTTAAAATATAGTAACCAATCACTTTATCTTCTGAATCATTCTTAATCAACACCTTTTCATAGAGCCATCCATCAAAAATGTTTTTGCACTCATAATATAACAATTTAAATAACGATTTATATTTGGTAGGTGTTAAATAATATATCAATACAGCGACTACAGATGGCATTGCAAAGGTTGTCATCACTAAAAATATGTTTGTCTTTGCAGTAAACAGTTCAGAAATAATCATAACAGGCATAATCAGCCCTATAAATATAAAAAATAATAGCGGCACTACGACAAATATCATTTGCCATGTCCAAACAAAAGTCTCTTTTACTCCTTTATAAATACAATTTAACATTGTTTGCCTTCACATCTCAAATTAACATTTAATGTTTCCTGTTTACTGAGCAATTACAACAGCCACACTTGTTTTACTTTTGCTCCTTGCAAAGTTCAAGTGACCTTGTGTGAAATATATTATGCCAACATATTCAACATAATCTCTCATCAAACTATTCCCCAACTTGTTCAAATGCAATTGTATTTTACGGCAATAACACCTAAAATACATTCTATATTTTCATCTCTTATTTTGTTTTTATCATACATTATTTATTATCCATTGTCTTATTCATATCATTGCTTATGTGAAAAGAAATGCCAGTCGCCCAGGTCTTTGGGGTTGCCTGTATCACTTTTTAGCAATTCTTTGTAGTTTGCCGCCGCTTTTTTGAAAGCCAGGGCATGTTCTTCTATTATTTCCGGATAGAATTTTTTAAACCACGGGACGCCGAAGGTTCTTGCGTTTATCCCTTCACTGACCGGCAAACTTCCTTCAGGCTGTCTTACCTCTCTTTTTGAATTGGCAATTCTGGTGGGTTTTCCGTGGCCATAAACATCACAGGTATTAAAAAGCGCGTGCAGGTGTAAAGGCCTGTTGCAGCCCGGGCCGCAGGCCGTTGCCCCTTCAGCGCGCACAGCTTCCGCGAATTTCGTCACTGATAACCCTCCCAGTTCTTCGGATTTATAGATGCCATGAGGAAAATACCAGCCGCCCATAGTACTTCCTGAAGCTCCGGCAGGCCTGTGCGCTTTTATTCCGGGAGTACCTTCCAGCAGGTCCCAGAAATAATTCATTGCTTTTTGTATCTCCTTGATCCTTTTCTCATAATATTTAAGCTGAACCCTTCCGACAGCCGCGCTTAGCTGATGCATCCGGTATTTATATCCTCCCAGAGGCAGGCCGCTATAGGGCTTTAAATACGCCGTCTGTATCTTGCCGTCAAATCTTTCATAATGCCCGAAGGCGAGGGCCCTCTCAAAGATCTCAAGGTCGTCGGTCACAAACATCCCTGCTTCTCCGGCCACAAGGGACTTTCCGCTCATTAAAGACATCGCACCCACGTGTCCTATCGTTCCTACTTTTTTCCCTTTATAAATCCCGCCCTGCGCATGCGAAATATCTTCAATAACTTTCAAATTATGCTTCTTCGCGAGCTTCATTATGGAGTCCATATCGCAGGGATGCCCGAGATAATGGACAACTACTATCGCCTTAGTATATTTTGTTATGCGTTTTTCTATGTCATTTGGATCAATACAGAGCGTATCCGGCTCAACTTCCGCAAATACCGGGGTCGCGCCGAGAGAAAAAGCCGGAACTACCGAGGCCCAGTATGTAATGCTGGGACAAATTACTTCATCCCCTGCTCCGACTTTACACCCGTACATTGCGGCCTGGACCGACGCCGTTCCGTTATGAAAACCCAGGGCGTATTTTGTTCCCAGCCACTCCGCCATTTCCGCTTCAAATTTTTTTGTGACCTCGGTACCCGACATACCGCCTTTTCTTAATACTTCAAGGACTGCATCCTCATCTTCTTTTGTAATTACAGGCCATTTAAAAGTGTCTTTCTGATCTTTCGTTACTGCAGCAGCACCGCCCAGCAAGGCCAATTTACTCATGATCCCTCCTGCCTAATTACTGATTACTGATTGCTGATTAAATAATTAAAAATAGAGCAGTAAAATATCAGTACTTATAAATTAAAAAAAGTTAAAGCAGAAAATAATTACTTACTAGAAATTTCTTTATTTTTTCATGTCCTGTCAGATACTACCATTTCTAATTTCTTTCCATACGGCTATCATTTTATAGAAATTTCTTCTCGTAGTTTCATCGGTGCTTAAATATATGGAATCTCCCGGGGCCAGGATATACCCGCCGCCGCCTGCAAGCTTATTTACGGCATCTTTTACGGCCGCTTCTACTTCTTCTTCAGTCCCTTTTTCCAGCACCAGAAAATTATTTACCCCTCCGCAAAGCGCCAGTTCTCTTCCAACGGTTTTTTTGATCTTTACCAGGTCAGTATTGGAAAGCAGCGGATCAAAGTTGGAAAAAATATCAAATTTCAATTCGTTAAATATTTCCAGCAAAGGCATTGCCCCGGAATTCATGCAATAGTCATAAGTGACGTTCGCGCGGTGACAGGTGTCTATCTCATCTTTTAGAAAACCAAAGAACAGTTCCCTGTATAGTGAAGGGGACCAGAAGTCGGTGCTCTCATACCAGCCGCGCCTTATTACATGATCGACTCCGCCCTCCAGCATTATTTCGAGCCTTCTTTTATTCCACTTTTGAATAATTTCAGTATATCTTTTCAAAAATCCCGGGGCATCCTGGGAAGCGAATAAAACATTCTCCACGCCGGAAAACCAGATCAAAGGGTCGCCTACACCGGAAAGATAACCTGTCATTATTATGCCTTTTTCATCACAGAACTTTTTCGTTTCTTTAGCATCCTTCATAAAGTCATCCAGCTCTTTACCTTCCGGAGCCACAAGTATTTGTTCCAGTTTTTCAAGGTCCTCTTCCTTTTCCACCAGGAACTGCTTTGACCTTGACACATTATGGTCACTTATCAAACTTATATTTTCCGGATAGTCCACTGTTTTGCGAACCACCTGAAATAAGGAACCTTTTTTCGTAATGTATTCTTTATGTAAAAGCGGGTAAATTTCATTTTTTTGTGTTTCTCTCCATTCTTTTACCGTATAATTTGCCATGGAATTGATCGGCGGGACCACCGAAACCGCCGTATCCAGACCCAGTTCAAGAAAAAAAGAGGCCCTTTTATATTTATCCGGATACATTTCGCTCACAAATGTAACTACCCCGTGGCAGATGCCGTCAAAACACATAGGAAGATGGTCGGTCTTTTCATGCCTGACAGTTGCTTTTATCCTTTCTTTGGAATTCATCTTTTGCATTTTTTCTCTCTTAACCCCGTGTTGTGCTCGCGGTAACTAATGCTTATTTGTTTTTCTTATTTCCTGACTTTCTTTTTTATACTCCGCCATCAGTTCTTTTTCAATTCCTTTTCCGGTAGGCAGTAATTTTTTCAGTTCGGGAGACGGCTTTGAAGTTAATTTATACTCGGCAACACCCATAGGATTAACTGCCCGGCTCATCGCATATTCAACAACCACAGAATCTTTTTCCACACAGAATATTATTCCTATAGAAGGGTTCTCATCACGGTATTTTACCTGTTTGTTCAGCAAGTCAAGGTATAAATCCATTTTTGCCGAATGTTCAACCTCAAATTTGACGGTTTTTAGTTCAACAGCCACGAGACATTTGAGTATTCTGTTAAAAAACAAGAGATCAACAAAGTATTCGCTATTACCCAAAGTCAGCCGGTGTTGATTTCCGATAAAAGAAAAACCTTTACCCATTTCCAGCATAAAACGTTTAACCTTCTCCACAAGCCGCATTTCCAGCTCGCGTTCCAGGACGGGTTTTGTTATATCAAGAAAATCAAGATTGTAAACGCTTTTTAATGACTCATCCGCCTGCTCGGCTAGGTGAACCGGCAATGCTTTAACAAAATTATGCTGCTTGGGAAGTTTTTTATGATATTCGTACGCCTCAGATTTTATCTGGTGTACAAGCACGCTCCTGCTCCAACCCATTTCCGCAGTCGCTTTTAAATAGTATTCTCTTTCTTTTTCATCTTTCACTTTTGAAAATATAATTATGTTTTGTCCCCAGGGAATTTCTGCAACAAGCTGTTGCAGAATTGGAAAATCCTTATAAGCCTGATAGAACCGGCGCATTTCCCATAAATTACGGCTTGAATAGCCGGTATTATCAGGATATTCAGTTTTCAAGTCTTTTGCTAAGTCTTCAACTATGTTATTTCCCCATTTGAATTTTGCCTGGCGCAAGATTATCATTTTACCAATATCCCAATATAATTGAATAAGCTCCTTATTAATTGAAAGCGAAGCTTTAATCCTCGCAGATGTTATCCGCTCCTTTATTTCCTTTAATAAGGCCGGATAACCTGCTTCTATTATTATTCTAGCTTTTGTCACAAATTCCCCTTCATATCCGGAGACTGTCATAACTGACTTGACGGTACCATCGAATGCGCATAGCATTCTTTCATTTTTGTCTCAAATATTTTTCTTTCAGTTTTTTAGCTTTTGTAACCCCTTCTTCGGTCAAAATGGCTGACTTACTCTTACCGGGATGTTTTGTCCCAAAAAGATAACCTTTTTCAACCAGCTTATCCAACGCGTCAAACGGATAACCTTTCCAGGAACGTAAAATTCCCGCCGGAACAAACCTGCTTTTTTCTATCCAATGCGTCAAGTAAAGCATAAGCAATGTCAATTCTTCAATCTGTTCCTGTGCTTTATCTTTTTTAGGTGTATTTTTTTCCATTTTCTCCCCCGACAACGTATAGCGTATTTTAGTCCTTTAAAAGTTTTAGTCAAGGAGTTTTTACGGTTGCTTAAAATCCTGTTGAAGTTTTTCCGCTTTGAATGTATAATCTTTTAGCTATAATTTTTTTACGGGGAGAAACTATGCAAATAAAACAGGAATGGACCACCGATGAATTCGGCCACACTTATAAAGGAAAAGCACTCTGGAAGGGAAAAACTCCTTTTCAATCTATGCAGTTATTTAAAAATAAGACTTTTGGAACAATGTTATTTTTGGACGGCAAGATCCAAATATCGGAAAGAGACGAAAACAGATATCACCAATACCTGGTTTCGGCACCTGTTTTAGCGCATAAAAAGGCAAGCTCAATATGTATCGTAGGCGGCGGCGACTGCTTTGCCCTTGAAGAAGCGATAAAATTTAAAGGTTTGAAACGTATTCTTATGGTCGAAATAGACAAAGGCGTCGTTGATTTTTGCATAAAGTATTACCCCGTAATTAAGAAAGTTGTCAAAGACAGGAGAATAGAAATAGTCTACCAGGATGCAAGGAAATATCTTGAAGACACCAAAGAAAAATTTGATGTAATGATAATAGACCTGACAGAACCCCACGGCCCTTCAAAGATGCTTTACACGAACGAATTCTACAAGATCTGCGCCGGGAAAATGAATAAAGGCGGCATACTTTCGATACACACCGATAACTATGTTCTTTTTCCGGAATCCTATGCTACTATTTACAAGACCGTTAAAAGTGTTTTTCCCAACATCTTTACGGCCCGTATTGATATGCCCTGCTTTGCCATGGGGTGGACCTACCGCCTGGCTTCAAAAGAACCGCTTTCCTATGCAAGGGTAATCAGGAATCTTGCGGCACTGAAAAAGAAAGGCCATATTCTGGAGCAATTCACTCCTACCAGTTACCTGCTTAACCCTACACCGGAGGAAGTTAATATACTAAAAAAATACGGAAGGATCTCTACGGATAAGAAGCCCTTCGATAAATTCGCCCGGCTCAAAAAATATGTTCTAAAGTAATTACAAAAATGATCAAGAGCGAAAAATTACAACTCGCCATAATTGCCCTTTTTGCAGCAGTAGTCTTATTTGCTAAACTCGGTCAGGGCGGCCTCGCCTCATTTGATGACTGCTATTACGCAGAACAGGCAAAAGAAATAATAAATACCGGCGACTGGCTGACCATGCATTACGAAAACAGGCCGATGCATGAGAACGACCCCGTTTGTCTCTGGGCTATGGCCGTTATGTTCAAAGCCTTCGGTATAACGGAATTTACCGCGCGTTTCCCTTCTGCCTTGTTCGGCTTATTTACCATACTGCTTGTTTACTTTCTGGGCCGGCTGCTATACGGGCACTGGACAGGGATATTTTCTTCAGTAATTTTATTAACCACACAGATATTTACAAAATACGCGCGGCACGCCATGCTGGATGTCACCCTTACTTTTTTTGTTATACTTGCGCTTTTTTTCTTTATTAAAGCGGTAAAAGGTCAGGAAAGTAAAGAAAAAAATACGGGGACATACCTTATCTTTTTCGGTATCTCGGCAGGTATCGCCATTCTCACTAAAAATCTTCTCGGCGCTTTCCCTCTGATAACTACAGGGCTTTTTGTTTTATTCAATAAAAAATTCACTTCCGGTTTTTATATAAGGTTCGCTGCCGGAATTTGCCTTGCCATTTTAATTCCTTCCCTCTGGTACTTTTACAGTTACCGGGTGAGCGGGGCGGCCTTTTTCAAAACCCATTTCGGGTACATTATCTTTGACCGCGCGCTTAAAGAAGATGCAGGAAATCAGAGCTTCCGGAGCTATGCAACTTATTTTATTGAACTCTTCCGCTTTTATGAACCCTGGATATTCCTGGCCCTCGCAGGTTTTGTATTGATACTAAAAAAATGGATCAAAGAAAAAGATAAAGGAGCAATTCTTCTTGTTACTCATGTCGTTATCACTCTTTGCATACTCTCCCTGGCCAATGCCAGAAAGTTATGGTATATAATGCCGGTATTTCCTGCTTTTGCCGTCATGGGTTCTTTATTCGCGAACGAATATATCCTCAAAACTGAAAGCTCAAAACGGTCTACCCTCTATTCTTTCGTTAGCGCTGGTCTTATTATTTCAGTTATCCTGCTCTTTACTCCCGTACGCCTGGACTGGGATAGAAATGCCGACATAAAAGCTCTGGCTCCGGTTGTAAAAGAAACTGTGCCAGAGGGTACAAAAGTAATAACTTACAAAACTGAGGAGTTTTTCGCGCTGCAGCTGCCTTTTATTTTTTACTCCGGCCGGTCTACCGGCTATCCGATCACAGAGAAGCAGGAAATGCTGAAGCTCTTAAAAGGAAAAGACCGGATCTTCGCGCTTACCTATCTGGAGTCCTACAAGGAACTTGGAGACTGCCGGCTCATTGCAAAATACGGTGAGCTGGTGTTTTTTTCCAATAAAAATATTGCGGGAAAAACTCTTCCTTTATTTGACCCGGATAGGCCTTACACTGTGCGCAGGTAATTTTTCAACGTTTACAGAGGGAGGCGTAGGAGCAGCTCCAGCAGCTTCCCCGGCCATATTCTTCTTTTTTTGGAAAATCCCCGTTTAAGATCCCGGCTACGGCCTTACCGGCAGTTTCAAGCGACTTTTCGTAAAGTTCAGGTACTTTTTCCGCTTTAACTATCCTCGCCCGGCCTTCTTTCAGATCATAGACACAAAAACCGTCAACAGCAAGGTCAGGCCTTTCCGCCGCTATCATTCTCGCATAAAGAGGCAGCTGAATACTTTCTCCTTTTCTCGTCCGGTCAAAATATCCCCGGGCACCGCTGCCTGATTTGTAATCTATTACCATAAAGACCCTGTCGCCGCAATCAACCCTGTCAATACGCCCCTTGATAACTGTTTTCCCGCCGGGAAGCTTAAACCGCCCCTTTTTTTCCAGGCAATAAATAGAAGAATAGCTCTCACTGAGCTCGCTCTCCTGTTTTAGTATCCTGATAAGCAGCGCATCCATCCGTTTAATTATATGTTCTTTCCAGAAGTCATGCAATAAAGTGTCTTTTAATTCTTTCCGCGTTGACGCTAAAAGCCTGTTTTTAAGCGCTTTATTATCTTTCTTGCCCGTGCTAAAACCACCGGCCATAACACTATGCAATATTGTTCCAATATGAGCGCTCTCGATCTCAAAACGGGGTTCTTCAAGAGTTTCCAGACCCAGTATTTTCTCAAGATAGAAGAGAAACGGGCAATCAAGATAGCGGTCTATCGCGGTAACACTTATTTCAGCTTTTCCGGAAAACAGCGCGCTAATATAAGCGGCTGCTTTGTTTTTGTCGGCAAACTCTACCGCATTAAAAGCTGCCGCCGGCTTCCCGGAAAGGCGCCCTGCTGCCCGCTGCAGTTCCTCTTTTGTCTCCGGTTTAAGCTCCGTTATTTTTCCTGTCAGCCCGCCGGCTTCAGGAAGAAAATTGGACACGAGCACCAATCTGCCGTCTTTCTGCGACGGATAGGAAAGAGCAGCCGACTCTTCCGGTGCCTGCAGCAGCCTGTAAAAATCAAGCTTCTGAAGTTCTATCTTTCTTTGAAAATGGACCAGGCCGAGTTCTTTTCTTGCCTTATCGGGAATGATCATTTCTTGTTTTGGCTTTACGGGATAGTCTCCGTCCGCAAGGCCTCCAAAAAATAAATGCCGGAAATAAAGCCCCCTTGTATCCATTATTCCGAGAACCCTCAGGGAATCACCGCCTTTACTCTCCTCCTTATAAGCGGATCTGGAAAGTATATTCATGAAAAGCCGGGCATTCTCTTTGGGTTCGTTCACTTTTCCCTTGAAAACACCCAGCGTGGTTTCCATTCCAAAGAGCATATCAAAAAAGTCTTTGGATAAACTTTTATCCTTGATAGTATACTTGAAAGTCTTGAGTGCATTTCTGAGCCCGGCAATAAAGTCCTTTAAAGTCAGGGGGTTATTCAGTTTTTCCATGGAAGCAAAAAATAGCTTAAGCCCTTTTTTAAGTTCTGCTATACTTTCGCCATGTGCTTCAAAATACGCAGGTTCTTCGTTCCTGAGCCTTTCTTCAAGTTCTTCCCATTGAATAAGCCCGCCGGTGATCCCGGCCTTTCTGGAAACGGGGGAAACAAACTCACGCGCCTCTTTTGTAAATACGCTGAAGCCCTTTGAGGAAAGAATATCCACAACCGTTCTCCGCGGAAATTCCTCAAGCAGGCACCGGAGCAGCAGGGCAACAGGAATGATCTGCGGGACCGTAAGATAGGGCATATCAACCGAAGTTGAAAACGGAATATCATATTTTGGGAATATCCTTTTCACATAGGGGATATAAGCGAACATAGAAGGGAAAGTCACCATTATTTCTGACCAGGGACGCCCGGGCTCACTTTTCCTGACCAGAAGTATTTTTCTGGCGATCTGTTTTACTTCTTCATCCACCGAAAGCGCCTTGTGGACTGAACAATCTTTGGGCAAGCGCGGTTTTCCTGCCGCCGGATTATTACTTATTTTACACTCCCCGAGACTCCGCACAAAATCAAGGAAGCTGCTTTTAATATTTTTTATTTCTTCCAATCTTTCCTCTCCATAGTGAATTACGGAGGTCCCGGCGCTTGCCTCGATAAGCCCGGAAAAAAAGCTCTTCTGTGCTTCCGGAACGTCAAAAAACCCGTCTAAGATAAGCCGGTCAAATTTCATTTTCTTAACTTTAATAACTTCCGCCGCCTTCTCTAAACGGTCAATATCGTCCATAAAATTAAGTTCTTTTATCTTTTCCTGGTATTTTTCAAGGATCTCAACCGCAAAGACAGCTCTTTCCCGCACCCTGTCAAAAGTTAAGAGTGTTTCGCAGAGTTTCTTTTTTAGCATCCCGGTATTTTTTCCATAACCGTAGTATTTGAAATCAAAGATAAGTTCGGAAAGAACGCTTATGGTTCCCGAAGATCTGTTAAAAAGAGAGGCATACTTTCCCTCGGAAGAAAGTATTTCCTGAATAAGAATAAACCTGAATTTGTCGTCAATATACCTGCCCGGAGCACAGCCCTTAACATCTTTAAGTATCTTTTCAATAAAACGGTCCAGTGAATAGAACTCCCGTTTTTCTTTATGGTCAGAAAAGCTCTTACCGGCTTCCTCGGCTCTTCTTCCGGAAGGAGAAATATAAAGCAGGCTTTCACCGGGCTTTGCTATACCTTGTATGACAGTTTCAGAAGAGGTTTTCCCGTCTCTATTTCCAAAGGGACAAAGATGAAGTGTTATCATTGCCTGCTGCTAACCCAGTATTCTTTCGGTGAAGGTTTTCACCGCAAGTTTTGCATTCACATTTACGGCAACCAGCGCATTCGGTTTTTCTTTCGGCGATAGGACAAATTCAAAACCGGTTCTGGCGGGTTTCCAGTAATTTCCAACAGGGACGGTTACACCCCGGGTATATTTGCCTTTCGTCTCAATAACTATTTTAAAAGGCCTGTATTCAAGCAAGCCCGGAGTATTTATTGACATGGCCGCCAGCGGATCGTGCAATATCGGGGTATGATATTTATCGCTTCCGGGAAGTTTTCCAACCTGTTTCTGCCATAATCTTATAAGCTTCCCAAGCAGGACCGGAAGTTCCCTGCCGGAGCTTTCAAAACTTCGAATATCCGCTTCTTCAAGAAAGCATTTCAAAGTAACGTCCAGGCCTATCATTTTTATGGCCGCCCCCGAATTAAAAACAATTTCCGCCGCTTCCGGGTCACAGAGAATATTCCATTCCGGAAAAGACTGTCTTATTACTCCGCCCATTATCACGATTTCTTTTACTTTTGCCGCCAGAGCCGGGTATTTTTTAAAAAGAAGAGCGATGTTCGTAAGCGGGCCGATGGTTAACAGTGATATTTTTCCGGAGTGCGCCTCAATATTATTTTTCAAGAATTCAACAACATCAATTTCATAAGGTTTGATTAACGGCTTGATCCTGGATAGTACTTCAAATTGCCGGGGTTTATGTTTTTTTAATTTCATCCGATATATTGAATTTTTCATTTTCAAAGGACGCCCGGCTCCCGCAACAATAGGAAGTTGAAATTCTCCCAGGACCTGAAGTTCTGCCGCTCCCAGCCTGGCCCTTTCTTTTGTTTTCAAAAATACCGTAGAAACACCGGCGAGAAAAATATCCCCGCTTTTACCCAAATAGCCCAGGGCCAGCGCATCGTCAATATCATCCCCGATATCCGTGTCAAGTAATACAATTTTTTTGCTCATCTTTTCCTCCGGTATTTGACTTTATCCGTAAGATACCCGGCTGCTCCATTTACTATCGCGGCATATATCCGGAAATCCTTATCCATTACTACCAGGTCAGCATCTTTACCGCGTTTAATTTCACCCTTGTTGTGCTCCCCGAGCGATCTTGCCGGGACGGCGCTTAACATGCAAAGTATTTCTTCAAAAGCCGCGCCTGTAAAATCCTGCATTCTTTTTGCGGCCTTGTTCAGAGGAAGCGCCGTGCCGATCAGCGTGCCATCTTTGTAGTAACAGGTCCCATTTATGCTCTTATACCGGCGGTCGCCATAAGCATAATTTCCATCAGGCAGGCCAAGGTTGGCAAGCCCGTCCGTGATAATGCAAATACGGTCTGCGCCAAAAAGCCGGTAAGCCATTCTTAATACCGCCGGATGTATATGGATCCCGTCACAAATGAGCTGAACGGTGACCTTTTGCGCTTCAAGAGCGGCAAAAAAAGCCCCCGGCTTTTTATGATCGAGAGGCGTCATGGCATTAAAGAGATGACAGACCTGGGTTATCCCCGCTTTTATTCCTTTTCCGGCTTGCTCATAATCCGCCAGGGTATGGCCGAGGGCGGCAATTATCCCGTTTTTCTTGAGCTCCCGGATCAAAGCCATGCTTCCTTTCAGTTCCGGAGCCAGGGTCATCATTTTCAGGGTGTTTCCGGTATGTTTAATAATTCTTCTGCAATAGCTCAAACCGGGTTTTGTTATTATTGCCGGATTTAACATGCCTTTTTTCAAATAATTAATAAATGGCCCTTCCAGATGTATTCCAAGCGGCCTGGCAAAAGGAAAAGCCCGATCCCTAATATAACCCTGAAGCCGTATTAAATGTTCCTCCCTGCCATCCCCGGCAACTTCTGTTGTCGCAAGGAAAGAAGTTGTCCCCGTAGAGAGTACGGTACAAGCAAGTTTTTCTATTTCCTGCCTTTCACCGGTTAAAAAATCAAAACCACCGGCACCCTGTATATGCACATCAATAAAACCGGGAACTACCGCCAGGCCCCGGCAATCAAGTACGGGAATGTTGAGCGCGCTCAAATTATCTGCTATTTCTTTTATTTTACCTTTTTTGACAAGAATATCGTTAAGGCCCGGAAGCGGAGCAGGGGTAAAAACCCGGCAATTTTTGAGCAGAAGGTCTCTCATTTTTTCCTCTTTATTACTTGTTCTCACAAAAAAACAAGACCCGGCAGATCGCCGGGTCTTGCGTCTTTATTTCGACACTTATTTTACCTTATATTTTTTTGCGTCACTTACTGCTTCTTTCTTTTGCTGTTCATCTGCCTGCACCGGCAATTCAAATATCTGTTCAGGAAAGATCAGATCCGGATCTTTTATTTTCTCTCTATTGGTCTTATAAATAAGCGGCCAAAGGAAAGGATCGGCAAATACCCTGGTGTCTTTAGATATGTTCCAGAGGTTATCCCCTTTTATCACTGTATATTTTGCGGCGGCAGAAGCCAGGGAAGCCAGACAGGCTGATTTTGCGGCCTTGGCGTCATCAGAAGCTTTACCCGCGTAATCAATTGCTTTAATATAATCTTTTTCTGAAACCGCGGTAACCGCTTTTTTCAGATTTTCTTCTGCGGACTTAAAAAGCTCCGGAGCAAGTGTCCGGGCCCCGGCTTTTTCAGCTTCTTCTATATCAGCTTTAGCCATTTTTATCGCTTCTTCAGCCTTTCCGGCAAGCTGGCATAAACGCCCGGCTTCAACGGCTTCTTCGTAAGCTTTTTTTGCCGCCTCATAAGCCCCGGGATAATCTTTTTCAATATTTTTTTTCTGCCCCGCCGTCAGATCTTTGGCCGCCGCAGCGTAAAGTTCCGGCGCGAGCTTTTCCGCCCCGGCACCGGCAGCAGCTTTCAGACTTATTTCAGCTTTTTCCAGCATAGCCCCGGCCAGAGCTTTTAAACGGGCAAGTTTTGCCTCTTCCAGCGATCTTTTCGCAAAACTAAGAGCGATATCATTATCACTTTTTTTCAAGGCTTCGGTGGCAACTATAAGTTTGGACTCCGCTGACTCCAAAAGTTCTTTCGCGTACTTTTCAGCTCCGGCCTTTTTTGCCTCGCTAATAGCGGCTTTCGCCTCTTCTATTACCGGCTGGATCTCGTTTTGCCTGTCATTCTTTGCGCTTTTTACGAGCTCCTTGTTAGCCGCGCAACCGGCAAACAAAAGTGCCGCAAACAAGAAAATTACACCTGTTTTTTTCATATTTTTCTCCTGAGAAACCCCTTTGTTTATTTGGCTTCTCCGGCTTTCTCAATTTCATTAATTGTTTCAAGAATTGACTTGCTGACCGAAAATACTGAATCCAGGGCGCTTGTTCTTACAAAACACCCTGTTTTGTTTTGCTCACCCAGAAATATTTTAAACTTCAGCGCTCTGCCGTTATTTTCTCTGTTATAAAGAGACACAATTACCGCGGGATTTTTCAGACCGTATTTTTCCAGCTTTTTTCCGGAATCATCAATGAACTCTTCTGCCTTCAGGTCCAAAAGCCCGGTGAGCAATTTTTTTAATGCCTCCTCGCCTTTGTTCTTGCCGGCAGGTTCTGTCAGCACATAAACTCCATTTTTACCCTTAATAGCCGTGAATTTTTTCTTACCCGCCAGGATCTCGATCTCATTAACCTCTGTTCCCTTTAGATAGACAAGCTTCTTGTCGCGGTAATCATTGTAATTTTTATCATTTTCCTTCAGAAAATCACTGCCAATTGAATATACAATAGGAGAGTTTTCCAGTTTCGCGTAATCTTCTTCCTTTTCCTTGCTGGCAAGTTTCTTGCCGATGAGCGCAGTTGTTTTTTTCCCTGCCTCTGAAAATACCGTTACCAAAAGGCGGGGCCGGTCAAGACCGTACTTTCCCGGTTCCTTCGCCTCATCTTCAATTATGTCGGCCGCTTTTACTTTTTTCAGGTTGTTGATCAATTTTTCAACTTCCTCTGTGCTGCCCTTAAAATTATAGGGGGCAATGAGCCAGTTTTTGTCCTCTCCCTTCAGTAAGGAATACTCCCTGGCCTCAAACTTCATATCTATACGGTTAACTGCCGCGGCGTTGATATCAAAAAAAGATTTTTTTCTGAGT
>CAITEH010000012.1 GCA_903891415.1 Candidatus Firestoneibacteriota bacterium | reverse complement strand
TTCCGAGTTTCTTTCCAATACTGATTCTGTCATTGTCATGCTCCTTTGGTATCGATTTTTACTGCTTTCCTTCGGAGCACAACCTTAAAACCCTCTACTTGCTAAATTAGCATTTCTTCCAAGAAGCGCTGAACTTCAACAGCACCAATACATATTGCACCGCATTTCAACCCACCTAAAAAAGTTCGGAAATGTAAAAACTGAGTGTTTTGTTAAACCGTTTTCAGCAAAGCCCGATATTATTTTTACTAAAAGAGATAATAACGGAAATCAGTATGTCTGCACGGTAGAAGTAGAACTCAATAAGACGCGCTATGACGAAACACATATTATAAAAAATCTTCATTTCAGTAATCACATAATTATAGTCTGTAAAACTAAAGCGGTGCAGTCAGAAGCGGATAAGGTTGTTTACGACTTTTCAGATGAATATAAGAAAAAAATATCAAGTTGTTTATTAAGCGATTTTGAAGCACATTTCAAAAAAATATTTGACGCGAGGTGAAAAAATATGTTTGATAAAAAAATACTGGAAAGAATGGACGGTTTTGAGAAAGGAATGAAAGAGTTAATCGAAGCTTTTGATTCTGATAAGAAAAAGGATTCTACGATTGAGGAATTATATAAAAAACTACAGGGATACGAAGGAGATATTGTTTTTAAGTTTGAGAAAACCCACATCATTGATTTAGTTTACCTCTTTGACTGTGTAACATCACAGAAGAAAAACATTAAGCAAAATATTCCCGGAGGGATTACAGGAAATACCCGTATTGAGCAAATAGGTTTTATGGAAAGCATATTTGATACGCTTATTAAGGAAATTATTGAAATCTTATCAAAATATGACGTTGAGTTGATAGAAGCAACCAGTGAAAAATTAAATTCTGAGTTTCAAAAAGTAACAAATATTATTCAAACAGAGAATCAATCAGAAGACCAGGAGGTGGCGGGAATTTTAAGACATGGCTTCAAGCGTAATGGAAAGATTATTCGACCACAAGAGGTATCAGTAAAGAAATTCATAAAAGGAGACCAAAACAATGAAAAATAATTGTGTAATAGTTGTCGCGATAGATTTAGGTACAGGATTTTGCGAAATTGCAATAATAAATGAATTTGGAAAACCGGAGGTATTGCAAAATAGCGAGCTGGAATATAACACCAGATCAGTTGTTTTGATTCATGATGATGGAAAAGTTTTGGTAGGAACTCAGGCTTTTAACGAAGCTCTCCTTTATCCAGGACAATGTTTCCAATGGATCAAGCGCGAAATGGGAAAGGATATTGCCATGTATATTGACAAAAATGGCGTGGAATATAAGCCACAGCGGTTAGCTTCATACATTTTGGCAAAACTCAAAATGGATGCGGAAAAACTGCTTGGGCGTGAAATAACAGACTGCGTGATAACAGTGCCCGCGTATTTTAAGGACCCGGAAAGAAATGCCACCATCGAAGCAGGGAAATTGGCGGGGTTCAATGTTTTAGGTCTTGTAAATGAACCGACTGCATCTGCTTTGGCATATGGCATGGATAAGGAAGCAGGCAAGACTTTCTTAGTCTATGATTTTGGCGCCGGAACCTTTGACGTTTCAATCGCAAAAGTCGAAAAACCCGGTGAAGTCACTATTGTGGATACAGACGGTGTGAGAAACCTAGGAGGGTGCGACATAGACAACCTGCTGATTCAAAAGGTCTATGATATATGTGAAAAAGAACATGGTTTTCAACCAGACCCGATTTTAGATGCGTCTGCATGCCAGGAAATAAGGGAAAAAGCGGAAAGGTTAAAGATATCTCTTTCGTTCAAGAATAAAAGCCTTTTTATCTGCAATGTAAGGGGTAAACAGGTCTCTTTTGAGATTACCAAAGAGGAATTTGAGGACATGATCAAAGGATTGATTGAGCAGACGATAGTTGTCACGAAAAAGGCGCTGGAGCACGCCAAAATGTCGTGGGGGGATATAGTCGATATTGTATTGACAGGCGGCTCATCTTCAATTCCTCTGGTCAAAAAAATGCTTAAGAGTGAATCCGGAAAAACACCGAAAGGGGATATTAAGCCGGATCAGGCAGTAGCAATGGGGGCAGCTATTTATGCCGCACAGTTGGCACAAGAAGCAGGGAAGAATGTAATCGATTCTTCAGGTAAGGAGTTATATCTCCCGAAAGTTGTGCTTAACGACATAATCAGGCACCCGCTTGGGGTTATATTGCAAGAATCTGTGACAAAAATATTATTAAACTATGTAATGATCAAACGAGGCTCAACATTACCTGCAAATAAGGTAGATCGGTTCAGCCTTTCTAACCCAGGTCAAACAGAAGCAACTATCAAAGTTGTGCAAGGTGAAGAAGGCGCTTTGGAATCCCAGTGTTTGCTTATAGGTGAACTTAAACTAGAGGATTTGCCAATGGCTCCTAACGACAAGGATCGAATAGAAGTAACCTATGAATATGACCGCAATGGGATTATTCATGTTACGGCGGTTGACCTGATTTCCAAGAAAAAAGTCAGCAGAGACCTTGACTATACCAAAGGCTTGTCGCAAGAGGAAATTAAGAATCAGAGCCAGGAAATCAAAAAACAGGTCAAGGAGGAGTAGTCATGCTAAAAAAAATACTCGGCATGCTTTTTGAGAGCGCTAATAAAGATATTTCTAAATCAAGTAATCCGGAAGAAATATCGCATGCTTCGGATATTAGGGAGCCAAAATACGAGGAGAATATAGTTTTGGTTTTGGATGTCTCAGGAAGCATGGAAACTGCTGATTATCCGCCAAACAGGCTTCGCGCTGCTAAAATCGCATCGAGTGAGTTTATCAAGGAAAAAATAAAGATAAATCATTCAGCTAAAGTTGGGATAGTGGCATTCTCTGATTTTGGCAGAGTGGTTAACGATATCGTTTTTGCAAAAGATAATTTAATACTTTTGCAGAATTCCCTTGATAGATTGAAAATTAAAGGAGGAACCGATATTGCCATAGGGTTGAAATATGCATTTGATTTGCTTCTTAAAAACGCCATGCCTGGTGCTTTGAATAGAATTATACTTCTTACAGACGGGCATGGCGGCCACCCTATCCGGGTTTCTGAAGTGATTAAATCCATGGGGATTGTAATACAGATAATTGGAATTGGCGGATGTCCAAATGATGTAAATGAAAGACTTTTAAAGAAAATCGCATCATTTGCAGGCGGTAAAATTCAGTATAGGTTTATAGGAGACAAGGACTCGTTGGTAGAGCATTTTAGGAGCCTTGCTACTAATATAACCAAGTAAAGCCACCAGGAGAGGTTATTCATATGGACAGAATTTCATCGGCACTAAATAACCTTGGCATAACTAAACAACTGCAGAATTTGACGGAAGTCGAGTGCCAAAAAGCTTATAAGTTAAAATTGAAGAATCTTAACTTAATTAGGCAATATGCGACTAATGATAAGGAAAAAGAGATTGGCACAGAAAGAATGAAGCAGATAAAAGAGGATTATAATGTTGTTTTAAATGCCTTGAAGAATAAGAGTGGCAGAGCTTCCAGTAATAAGGCGAATAAAAATTCTGCTCAAAACTCAAATCAACATGGCAATAAAACTAATGCGCAAGGATCCAGTGCTCGCCAGAAATATTGGACACAACCCCAACAGATCAAGAGCTTTGATTTCCTGGGTTTTTGGGTTAAGTTTTTTGAGAAATTGGCATATTTCTCAATTGTCACTGCCAAAATAATAATTTCGGCATTTAAGTTTCTTTTTAACAAGTTCCAGCAAATTCTTTCTGTACCATCTGTAAGAAAGAGATTTATAACAATACTGTTGCTGGCATTTTTTGGTATTTCCTTGATCTATGCTTTGTTTGCGTTCCATCCCAAACATAACCAGGAGTATGGGTATATTGTAGTTAAGTCATATCCTTGGGCCAAGCTGTTTGTAAACGGAGAGTATGTAATGAATGTGCCGTCTGAAGAAAAGATAAAAGTTCAGACAGGCCTAAATAACATTAAATTGGTGTTTGTTTCAATAGGAGCAAAAGAGCTTAGAGTAGATGTTAAGAAAGATGAAATACTATTTATAAATCTAAACACCCAAAAAAGGTGAATTGCGAGTTAGTCGCAATTGAGAAGGAGATATGCATAAAATATTAATAGTTGTTGTCTTATTAATAATGATTTTCGGGTGTTCAACTTTTAAACCAGGAAGAAAAAATGACCCATATACATATTCTTATACTTCCAGTTATAGCAGCAGTAATACAACAAGTGATCAAACAACAAAACAGGAGACAGTAATAACCAATGACTTGTCTAATCAATATTTAAGTGAGGGTACAAATGCATACTATGAAGGAGATTATCGACTTTGTATCAGTAAACTGGATTATGTACTTAACAATTTGGTGTCAAGTAACGATTTTGAAGAAGCATGTATTTACTGCGGTGCCGCTTCTTTCTTATTGAGAGATTATTCAAAGGCAAAAAGTAGGTTCTTATCAGTATTAAGGAGAAATAGCGGATATGCAATAAGCGAATTTATTTTTAAGCCTGAAATAGTCAAATTCTTTGAGGAATGCAGGAAGGAGGCCGGATGATAATTAATCTTAATAATATAGAAAAAATATTGTGTTTGCTAATATCGTTTGCACTATACCTTACTGTCATAATAATTATTTTGAGCATTTTCTTCAGATTTCCACTGCTATTTTTGATTTCAATTATGTTGTCGTATTATTTTTATAAAAAAAGAGCGAGGTGATTCATATGACTATTAACAATGAAATTGGTATTTATAAAAGTTATTTTAAGGGAAGAACGGATGTTTTTGCGGAACAAAGTTGTAAAGGCTCGTATTACCCGGTTAAAAGGGAGATGATGGATACGGATTTATGTGACCATTTAAATGGAAAGAAGAGCTATGGCATATATCTTATCAATCCACGGGATAATAGATCTTGGAACACAGTAATAGATATTGACGTTAAAGATATCTCATTTATGCAAAAAGTAAAAGATGCAATATCTAAAATAGGATTGAGTGAACAGCAGGCAATATTTGAATTTTCAGGCAATAAGGGATATCACGTTTGGATGTTTTATGCTGAGCCAATCGAGGCCGTTAAAGCCCGAAATATAGGGAAGATTATTGTCGCTTTGAGTGAGTTTGAAAGGGATATTGAAATATTTCCTAAACAAAACAGAATTGCGGGAAACGGGGTTGGGAGTCTGATGAAATTGCCATTAGGCGTTCATAAGGTGTCTGGTAAAAGATCATATTTTATCGATCAAAAGTTTTTGGATGTAGAAAATTGGAAGGAATATCTCTCTGGTATTCAAAAGATAGACAAAGATCAGGTGGATGATATTTTGAAAGAATATTGCTATTTATTAGAGCAAGATCTTGATTTCCAGAGTGGAACTGCTAACGGAGATGATAGCAATGGCCTGCCATGTATGAAACGAATTCTTGAAACGGGTGTATCTGAAGGAAACCGCGATAACATCTGCTTTAGGATTGCCGTGTATTTTAAGAAATGTGGATTACCGGTTGACATCACACAGTCAATTATTGAAAGCTGGAATAAAAAGAACAAACCGCCTTTGGATAATACTGCAATCATTAAAAAAGTAGAGTCGGCGTATAAGGCTGGATACAAGGGTTTGGGATGTAATTCTGATTATATGAAAGAATATTGCAATTCTGAAATTTGCCCAGTTAGAAAGACGGCAAAAGTTTAAGTAATTTTATTAGGTCTTGGCCGGACCTGGATTAAAAGCGCTGGAAGGGAAGCGCTGCTAAGTTGCATTTAGCGGTGTTTCCCTTTTTTGTTAAGGGAATTATTAGGTTTGATTGTATTTAGAGGAACCAATAGACCATGGAAAGCTTAAAAAAGTATTTAACAATAAAAGAAGTATCAGAGTTGTTAAGTATTCCTGTGGGGACTCTTTATAATTATGTCTCCTCCGGGAAGATACCATATTTCAAAATTGGCGGGCATGTTCGCTTTTCTATTCCGATGTTGGAAAAGTGGCTGCAATCTAAACAGCATATACCTGAAATTTAAAGGAAATGAAAAGAAATATTAAGGAGGACTTATGAGTGTTTACAAAAGAGAAGGAAAATGGTGGATTGATTATTATAAGGGAACGAAAAGAATAAGAGAGTCTATAGGAGCTGTGGATGTCATAACTAGGAGGGCCGTTCAGAACATACTTAAGAAAAGAAAACTTGATGTAATTCAAAAGAAATGGCTTGATTTGAAAGAAGACAACAAGATTTCTTTCAATGATATGGCGGAATTATTTTATAAGAAACATAGCCTAGCTACGAAAAGATCTCATCATCGAGACTCCGAGCTTATTGAGCATTTAAAGGCGTTTTTTAAGAATAAGAACATTGATGAAATCAGCTCAGAAGATATAGAGGATTACAGAACTAACAGGAAGCTGAAGTTTATTAACGATCATAAAAGGGAGATGAAACCGGCTACATTGAATAGAGAGATTGCTTGCTTAAAGGCAATTTACAATAAAGCAATAGCTTGGAAGAAGTTTAACGGAGTTAATCCGGTTGAGGGTATTGCCCTTTATAAAGAGAATAATGAAAGGAAGAGATTCATGACCCAAGCTGAAATACAGGGCTTGTTTAATTCTAGTTCTGAGTGTCTTAAAAGGATTATAACCTTCCTGATATTTACCGGAGCCCGTGTGTCAGAAGCCTTGGATTTGACATGGGGAGATATTGACTTCAGGAACAACCTTATTTATATTAGGCACTCGAAGAGTGGTTATGGCAGGCAAATACCTTTGAATTCAACATTGAAAATAATGCTTGAAAATGATACGATAGGCATTGAAAAGATTGATGATTGCTATGTTTTTCCTAATAAATCTGGTGGAAAAATAAAGACAATTCGAGGGCCCTTTAAAACAGCGTGCAAGCGGGCGAAGATTAAAGATTTGCATCCTCACGATCTTAGACATACGGCAGCGAGTTATCTGGTAATGAGTGGTTGTGATCTGGCTACTGTAAGAGAAATACTTGGGCACCGAGACATAGCCACGACAATGAGGTATGCTCATTTGAGCCAGCCGCATAAGGCAAGGGCTATAGAAAAGTTGAGCAGTGCCATGATACCGGTCACACTGGCAGTCACAAACGGTAACAGTAAAAACGACTAAATAGAAAAGTGCTTATTATATAAGGTCGGGCCCGTAGCTAAATTGGATATAGCAGTGGTTTCCTAAACCGCGCGCTGGCGGTTCGATTCCGCCCGGGCCCACCATAAGAAAAATAGCTAATAACTAATTGCTAATTACGAATAGTAAAAGGGAGCAGCCAGCGCAAGATATGCGCAGGTGGTTTGACTTCCCAAAGTGTAAATTATTAATATTAGGAATACTTGCGAGCCGAGGCGAGCAGAGTGCTATTCCGCCCGGGCCCGCCATTTTACCGAAGGTAAAATGAGTCCATAACGTTTTTAAGGTTTGTAACGTTTATAAAGTAAGAGCATTAATTTAATAGTATACGAGATTTTACATTACAAACTTTAAGAACTGTGAAATAATTCACGAGGTGAATTATGAACATGATAAGCTTGCATAATCACACCAGCCATTCGGACGGGGAGCTTTTGCCTTCAGAACTTGCGAGGCGCTGTGAAATTATTGGGTATTCGTTTGTCGGGATCACAGATCATGCCGATTCTTCAAATCTGGAGGAGCTTGTCAAAGGCGCGGTCAGGGTCTGCAGGGATATCAATAAATATTTTCTCACCATTAAAGCCATTCCGGGGGTTGAGCTAACACACGTAGCGCCTAAAAATATCCCGGTCCTGGCAAAAGAGGCCCGGCGGCTCGGGGCCAAGCTCATACTCGTGCACGGAGAAACTATCGCGGAACCTGTAAGGCCGGGAACCAATTTTGAAGCACTGAATTCCGATATAGATATCCTCGCGCATCCGGGGTACATTACAAAAAAAGAGATGGCCCTGGCAAAAAAACGCGGCATCTACATTGAAATAACGACAAAACACGGGCATTCTCTTACTAACGGCCACGTGGCAAAACTTGCGCTTCAGGCCGGGGTCAAAATGGTGCTAAATACCGACAGCCACCGCCCCGCGGATTTTGTGGATCTTTTGCAGGGGCTCAGGGTGGCGGAGGGTGCCGGGCTTTCCCCCGCGCAAGCCAGACAACTGATAAAAAATTCTGAACTTATAGCCAAGGAGAAACTTAAATGAAAAAAGAAAAAGAACAGTTTAAAAAGTCCATGCATGAGGATGAGCTCGTATCCTTCACGGCAAAAATTGTTGAATATTTTAAGAACCCGGCCAACACCAAAAAATGGCTGGATATCCTGTTCTACGCGGTAATTGCCGTCGTGGCGCTCTTTATGTTCCGTAACTGCCAGGTCAATAAGGAAAATACCGTTAAGAATAAACTCGGGCCGGCCGAGTATAAGTATATGAACGGGGACTACGAAGGTGTCATACCTTTATTAAATGATATAAATAAAGATTATCCCAATACAAAATATTCCGGACAGGCGCTGTACTATCTCGGTGAAGCTTACTACAAGCTGGGCAAGTATCCGGAAGCCGAAAAAGCTTTTGAGGCGGCCAGGAAAAAATATCTACCCGAGCTGATGAAGCCCCTGGTCTATTCTTCGCTGGGTTACGCTTATGAAGCGCAGAAAGACCTGCCAAAAGCCGCGGCGGCCTTTGAAGAAGCGCTTAAAAAATTCCCGAATTACTACGGCCGCGATGAGCTGCTGATAAACGCCGCAAGATGCCTGAGGCTTTCCGGAAAAACCGAAGAAGCCCGGGTGCGGTATGAGGAACTCCTGAACAATTACCCGAATTCACAGTGGGTGGATACCGCAAAACAGAACCTTGGCAGGTAATCCAGAGCAATGGGCGATAACAGTATTTACATAGCTTTCGTCTGGCACATGCACCAGCCTTACTATAAAGACCTGGCAACCGGTAAATATGAAATGCCCTGGGTACGCCTGCATGGCATAAAAGATTATCATTATATGGCCGAATTACTCGACGGCTTCCCGGCTATCAAACAGACTTTTAACTTGGTCCCTTCTTTGCTTGCCCAGATAGAAGATTATGTCTTTAATAATGCCTCTGATAACCTTATGGAATTGACGGAAAAAAAGGCGTGCGACCTCAAGCTGGAAGATAAGACGGCCATTCTCTGGAAATTTTTCATGTCGAACTGGGATAATATGATCAAGCCGTATCCCCGGTACCACGAACTTCTTGCCAGGCGGGGGTATTTTATCTCCCAGAAAGAACTTCCGGAACTCGCGGGGAAATTTGACACGCAGGATTATCTTGACCTGCAGGTCTGGTTCAACCTTTCCTGGATAGATCCGCTGACCGCGGCAAAAAGCCCTGAAATTCAAGCACTTAAAACAAAAGGAAGAAAATTCACCGAGGCGGATAAACAGGCCGTAATGGCCGCGCAGAAGGAATTGATGGCCCGGATAATACCCAAGTATAAAGAGGTCATGGAGAGAGGGCAGATAGAGCTCACTACAACGCCGTTCTACCATCCGATACTTCCGCTTATCTATGACAGTTCCATCGCCAGGGTTTCCCTCCCGAAACTTAATATGAATTTTAAATTTTCGGCGCCGGAAGACGCGGAAGAGCAGGTGCGCCGGGCTGTTGAATTCCATGAGAAGAAGTTCGGAGTGAAACCGGAAGGCATGTGGCCCGGGGAAGGGGGTGTCAGCGAGGACATACTTCCCCTGATCGCCCGGCACGGGATAAAATGGATGGGCACGGACGAAGAGATCCTCACGCAGTCGCTCGGGAGCCGGGACCATAAGAACAATTACCTGTACAAACCTTACATCGCCAAAAAAGACGGGGCGGAGATGAATATGATCTTCCGTAATAAAGAACTCGCGGATGCCATAGGTTTTATTTATTCCAGGTGGGACGCCGGGCCGGCAGCCGATGATTTTATCGCGAAAATATATGATATTGCCGCTGCCTCAAGGACGGAGAATCCCCTGATCAGCGTTATTCTTGACGGTGAGAATGCCTGGGAGTATTATAAAAATAACGGCCTGGATTTTTTCACCACCCTGTACCGGAAGCTCTCCTGCGACCGGAGGATCAAAACAGTCACGGTTTCTGAATACCTGAAAAAATTCCCGCCAAAAGATACCCTCCCCAAACTCTTTCCGGGATCCTGGATCAATCATGATTTTTATATCTGGATAGGCCACGAAGAGGATGTAAAAGCCTGGGATTACCTTTACCGGGTAAAGCAGGATATGGATACCTGGAAACAGGCAGTTAAAACGCAAGACCCCGCGGCCTATGAAAAGATCGTGGAAGAATTGCTTATCGCGGAGGGCAGCGACTGGTGCTGGTGGTACGGGGATGATCATTCTTCCGTTCAGGACGAGGAATTTGACCGGCTTTTCCGGAAGCACCTGGCAAATATTTACGAGCTTGCGGGCAGGGCGGTGCCGCCTTATCTCTTAACCCCGGTCCTGAATGACACGAAAGCGGTCGCGCCGCAAGTCAGTGTCCGGGGGCTGATACAACCGGTTATTGACGGAAAAATATCCAATTTCTACGAGTGGAGCGAAGCGGGGATCTTTGAAGTCATGAAAGCCGGCGCGGCCATTCACCGGGCTGAGACGATAATCAAGGCGTTCTATTTTGGTTTTGACAGGGAAAACCTTTACCTCAGAATTGACCTAACCGGCCCTCTTTCCGCCGAAAAACACAGGGATTTTAACTTTGAATTCTTGATCCTGAATAAAACGTTTTATAAGATAGGTTTTGACCTGGCCGGTGCCGGTTCCGAGCCGGCCTGTGTTTTTTCCGTGCAGACAGAGGATAAAAAGGACTGGAAAATTACGGACAAAACAGGAATAAAAATAGCCGCTTTAAAGATCGTGGAGATCCTTGTGCCGTTTGAAAAACTCAAGCTCAAGGAAGGCGAAACTGCGTCTATCTCTTTGATCGTGCTCAGAAAAACGAATGAGATAGAAAAATGGCCGGCTATAGGAAATATAGCGGTGGTCATGCCTACAAAAGATTTTGAAGCTATCAACTGGCAGGTTTAAATGAAAAGAAAAAAATTACCAAAAAAGGGAATATGTTTTGGATCCGATCGTAGTTGCTTGATTTATCAAGCGGTTTTTGGCCTCATAAATGAGGCAGCTACAAAAAAAAATAATACGGAAAATTCCTGATGAAAAGCACACCGTTGAAAATATCAGGAGTCCTGCTGCTTGCGGCGCTCTTTGCAGCCTGCGCTTCGGAAAAAACCCTTGTGCTTAAGAACTGGCAAAAAAAAATTGACAGCGTGATCTCCGTTTCTCCCGTTCCTGCCGGGGCCGAAACCGGACAACCCGGGGCGGAAAGTGTTTCGGGAAGTACCGTTACGGTAAATAGCGGGCAGGCGAAAGAAGAGAGTATACCGGTGACGGCAGAAACTACAGTTTTGCCCCCGGTACAGGCAGTCAAAGAAACCAGTACCGGCGCGAGCTGCGTCTCCTTAAAACTCGGTGTGGTCTTGCCTCTTTCGGGTGAGCTGGCCGATTATGGAAAAAAAGCAAAAAAAGGGATAGACCTGGCGGTCAGGCTCTACAATAAGGAAAATAAAACAGATATTTCAACTGTCTATAACGACTCGGAAAGCAAAGAACTGCTTAAGAACCTGGCACCCTGGGGCGCTCCCGAAACACCCATAGAGGAATTTTATAAAGAAGCGGCTTCAGATGAAAAAATGGTCGGGATCATCGGGCCGGGGCCAAAAACTTCCGCCGTAAATCTGGCAAAACTTGCCGGAATTTACGCCGTTCCGACTATTTCGCCTCTCGCCTCCGGCAGTAATAAAATTAAAGACGCGCAGTATTTTTACGCCGCTGCCGTGTTTCCCGAGGACGAAGGCCGCAATATCGCGGAATTCACGGTAAACGTCCTTAAAAAGAAAAAAACGGCGGTCATCTATCCGAAAAATAATGTTTATGGCACCGCCTGCGCCGCGGCCTTTAAGGAAGAAATGCTCAAGCTTGGCGGAGAGGTGGTGCGGGAAGAGGCCTTCGAAGAAGGTTCCTATGATTTTAAGGAGCAAATGGTGAACCTGGGCGGAATTGACCCGCATGTAATTAAGGACACCATAGCGGCTGATAAGTCCAACCTGGAAAGTATCATAGACAAGCTGGTTCTCCAGGTCCGGGCCCTTCTGCCCGAAGCAACCGAGAAGAAACGCAATAATATAGTTTTGCTGGCTTTCACGAATACCGGCCGGGAGAACGAGCTCCTGGCTGATGATTTTGATTTTGGCCGGCTGATCTCCGAAAAAATAAGCTATGGCCTGGGTAAGTTCAAGGATACCCGGCTTTCCAAGCTCGCGGAAGTAAAAGAGTTCGTGAAAAAGAAAGGCTTTGATAAAGCGGGCCTGGCCAAAAAATTCGGCGCGGGGATAATTATTTCAGGAGCGGTAAGCGAAAAAAATCCTTTAAGCTATAATTGCAGGGTGACCGTGGAAGATCTGGACAGAAAAAGTTCCGCCGAAGTTCTTTTTGATTTTACGGCCTCTGATAAACTTGTTACCAATACCTACGGGCTGGAAGCGGTTTACCTGCCGGTAAGCGCCTATGACGCGGAGAGTTTACTGTCTCACCTGGTATTTTTTGAGCTCAAAGTGCCCTACCTGGGAAATAGCAGGTTGAATGATAAAAAATTCATTGCCAGTGTCAGGCAGAACGAAGGGGAACTTTATTTTACCGCGGAGTTTAACGCGGCAAGCAACCTTCCAGGTGCGGCTGATTTTGTCAGGGCATACAAGAGCGTTTATTTTGAAGTGCCGGATTATTTTTCCGCGGCTGCTTATGACACTGCCCGTATTTTTTTGCAGGCCATAGCCGGCGGTGCCTGCAGTAAGGAAGCCGTGAAAACCGCGGTAAATAATATTTCCACGGCAGGCCTGGTTACCGGGGATATAACTTATGACGGTACCTTTTTAAAGAAAGACCTGCACATTATCGGCATTAAGGACAAAGAAGTACTCGAGCTGAAATGATGAAAAAGAAAAACTATCTCTACTGGCTGCCGGCGGTGATCTGGGCCGTTATTATTTTTTCCATGTCCGAAGATCCTGACCCTGCAGCCGCAAGGTTGCTGAATTTTCTGCCAAATGCGGACAAAATAGGGCATATGGCGGAGTATTTCATTTTTTCCCTGCTTATTTATCTCGCGCTGGTAAAAGGCCATGCCCTGAAAGCCGGCTCTGCCGTTATCCGGGCCGTTTTTTTGGCTTCCCTCTTTGGCGCAAGCGATGAATTTCACCAGAAATTTACACCCGGCAGATGCATGGATATTTTTGATTGGCTGGCCGATACCGCAGGCGCGTTGACCGCCCACGCAGGTTTTTTGCTGAATAAAATTTCCGGCAGCAAGAAATGATAAAGAAGAAACAATAAGCATTTTATTAACATTGTATTAGCAGTGTTTAATTTGTATAATTTATTGCGCCCATAAAGGCCCTTACAGACTTTGAGACCTTATAGACTTTACGGACCTTATGGACTTTTAGACTTTATAGACTTTATGGACTTTACAGACATATTTTTCCGGGTGCCCTATGAAGATAAGAAGTAGAATTGCAAATACAGCGCTACTTTTAGTGATTTTAACTGCCGGTTTATCCGCCGAATGGCTCCAATTCCGTGGTGATCCTGCTGCGACAGGTGTTGCGGCCTCAAAGCTCCCGAAAGATCTGAAAATTAAATGGACTTATGACGCGAAAAAAACCGTCTATTCCACGCCCGCGCTTACGAAGACGGGTGCCTATATCGGCTGTACGGATAAATTCATCTGTCTCGACCCCGGCACGGGAAAATTACTCTGGACGTTTCCGGTGAAAGGGGAGATCAGGTCTTCCGCTCTGGTAACCGGCGGAAAAGTTTTTTTTGGCGATGACCTCGGAATGTTCTACGCGCTGGAAGCGGGAACCGGAAAGAAACTCTGGGAGTTTGAATCCGAAAAACAGCTCATTTCTTCTCCGGCCTGCAGCGGCAACAAAATAATTTTTGGCGGTTACGACGGTACTCTTTACGCGCTTGACGCGAATGATGGCCGGCCGGTATGGAAATTAACCCTGGACTCGCCCATTCACGGGTCACCTGCCTTATGCGGGAATAATGCCGTAGTGGCGGGCTGCGACGGTAACTTCAGGTTCGTGGACCTGGCAACCGGCCTGGAAAAATTCCTGATACCGCTGGAAAGCAATATTGCCGCCTCCCCGGCGGTGTATAAGGACAGGGTCTATGTGTCCTCTCTTACGGGAAAATTCTTCTGCGCGGATATCGTTTCAAGAAAAATACTCTGGGAATATTATGACGAAAACAATGAACAATGTTTTTCCTCCCCGGCGGTCAATGACAGCGCCGTGGTTTTCGGCACCAACGGGAATTTTCTCCGGTGCCTGGAACCTGTAACCGGCCGGCTTAAATGGGCCTTTACCGCGGGCGGTAAAATAGAATCTTCCCCTGTTATCGCGGGTGAGAACGTTTTTTTTGGAAGCGAGGACGGTAAACTTTACGGCGCGGCCCTGGATACGGGTAAAAAGATATTTGAATTTGACACGGGCAGTCCTGTTTCGGGTTCCACCGCGGTCTCAGACGGAAAAATGGTGGCAGGCAACAGCAGCGGGTTGATCTATTGTTTTGGCGGCAGTGAAGCAGGCGGCAATGAAAAACACTAAATATCCGGGACTGATAATTTCTTTTTTAATAATCCTTTGCGGCGCTTTTTTTATTGTCCGGTGGCTGAGGACTCCGGCACCCGGGGGGCTGGAAATACGGAACCCGTATGAAGAGAAGGTGGAAGGGCTTAAACTTCCCGAACAAACCGGTAAGAAAGCTGTTTCAGGAGGGTTGACCGGAGGAAAAGGCGCGCCTTCCGCCGAAAAAGGCAGCTGGCCGCAGTTTCGAGGGCCCGGCAGGGACGGGCTTAGCAGTGAAACAGGACTGATAAAAAAAATACCTGCAGCAGGGCTGCCTGTGCTCTGGAGCGTAAAGACAGGCGAAGGTTATGCCGGCGCTGTAATTAACAGGGGCAGGGTTTACCTTATAGATTATGACCAGGAAAATAAAGAAGATTCCATCAGGTGCCTTTCCTTTAAAAACGGGGAAGAGATCTGGAAGTTTAATTACCCTCAGAAAATAAAAAGAAATCACGGCATGTCCAGGACCGTTCCCGCGGTAAATGACAAATATCTGGTAGCCCTCGGCCCTATGTGCCAGGTGACCTGTTTGAAGGCTGATTCGGGAGAGCTGGTTTGGAAGAAAGACCTTGTCAAAGAATACGGCACAAAAGTCCCGGAATGGTATGCCGGGCAGTGTCCCCTGATAGAGGAGGACCTGGTAATACTGGCTCCCGGCGGCAAGGAAGTACTTATGACGGCGCTTGACCTGGCGACCGGCCGGGCGCGCTGGTCCGCGAAGAACCCCGGGGATTACAAAATGACGCATTCTTCCGTTTCCGTACTGGATTTTCCCAAAGAACGCCAGTATATCTATTGCGCCACGAAGGGAGTTGTTTCGGTCTCGGCAAAGACAGGCGAAATTCTCTGGCTGGACGAAACCTGGAAGATAAATATAGCGAATGTGCCGGCTCCTGTTATCGTGGATAAGGATAAGCTCCTTTTTACCGGCGGCTATGATTCCGGAGCCAGGTATGTGCAGGTTACAAAGGAAGCGGACAAGTACGGGCTCAAGGAATTATTCAGGGTGAAAGCTTCCGTATTTTCTTCTCAACAGCACACCCCGGTCTATTACCAGGGCAATTTTTACGGAATAATTCAGGACGGGCAGCTGGCCTGTATCGATACGTCCGGGAAACAGTTATGGAAGAGCGGCCCGGAAAAAAAATTCGGCCTGGGGCCCTTCCTTATTGCCGACGGCATGCTGCTGGCCTTAAATGATACCAGCGGGTATCTGTATTTTGCGGAAGCGGAAAATTCCGGGTACAACGAAACGGGCAAAGCAAAAGTATTTCAGGGGCACGAGGCGTGGGCGCCTATGGCCCTGGCGGACGGGAAATTACTGCTTAAAGACCTTACGGAACTGGTCTGCGTGAAGGTGAAACAATAATGGCCGGCAGAGAGCGTTCAAAAATAGTTACCGCGATATTTATTGTGGCCCTCGGGAGTTTTGCAGGGTATTTTCTCGCGGAATACCTTTTTAGTTTCAGGTCCGCACTGCCCAAAGCGGGTAACGCGGGGACGGGAAAAAACACCCTGCCGGATAACTTTAAATATGATCTGGCGGCGCTTAAGAATTATGACCCCAAACTGCTTAGCTACAGTGAAACTGCAAAGTTTAAGACGGGGCTTAAAGAACCTTTTGGGCTGGCGGTGGATAAAAAAGAAGGGTTGATCTTTGTCGTGTCAACTGAAGGCCTGCTGGCCTGTAACGATAAAGGCACAGGAAAGATAACGGGCCTCCCGGTCAAGCTGGAAAATGCGGGCGCGGCCGCTTTCGGTGCTTCAGGCGCCCTGCTTCTGGCCGGCAGGGACAGGGTAAATATAATTTCAAAAGAGATCCTTACTTTCGGAAAAAAAGGCCGGGGTGACGGCGAATTCAGTTTTATCACGGCAGTAAAAGCCAGCGATAAATATATATTTGTGGCAGATGCCGGGAATAGAAGGATCTCAAAGTTTGACCTGCAGGGCAGGTTCCTGGGAAAGATAGCAGGGAAAGCCGAAGGTGCCGGCAGGGGTTTTATCATTCCCAGCCCGCATATGGATATTGAGCTTGACGGCAGCGGGGAACTCTGGGTGGCTGATACCGGACGGCTGCAGCTGGAGAACTATTCCTCTGAAGGGGTTTTTCTCGGCGCCTGGGGAAAACACGGGGTAAATATTGATGAATTTATAGGCTGCTGTAATCCCGTTAATTTCGTCATAGATAGAGAGGGGAATTTTGTTACTGCTGAGAAGGGCGTGTTAAGGATCAAAAAATACGACAGGACCGGGAAATTTCTCGGAGTTGTGGCGGGTCCCGGTACTTTTAATGAAAAAAACGCGGGTATTCCCCTGGCGGTGGACTCAAAGAACAGGATCTACGCTTTGGACCCGGTTGAAAGTACCGTGAGAATATTTTCACAAAAACAATAAAAGAACCGGCTGAAAAAAGGTCCGGTATGATTCGGTAGTGTCAAACAGAAAATGTAAGATATGGAGAAAAAAGCAGACTTGTGATAGCAGAAGTAGTTATCTGAATAGCCTTGTCATCCTGAGTCGCTTTTGACGAAGGATCTCTGTATTTTAAGTCTGAAAAGCAGGGATGTTTCGCCAAGAGAAAAATGGCTCAACATGACAAGAAATAAATTGAGGCGGCAATCTGAATCCTAAGAAGTGCTCGTAAAAGCAGATGCAGGCAGAGATTTACTAAAAGAAGTTTGACAATACCAATAATTTTCAAAGGAGGAAGGTATGTATATGTCTAAAATAAAGTTGCTGCTTTTCGTGCTGCTGGCCGTTTCCGCCGTGCTGGCGGACAATTTCTCGCAGTTTCTGGGGGAAAACAGGAACGGGGTGGTTACGACCGGGAAAAAACTGCTGAAGAAATGGCCCGCGGAAGGCCCCAAAGAACTCTGGCGGGTTAAAGTCGGAGGCGGGTTTGCCGCCCCGGTGGTGTTTGAAGATAAACTGTTTATTCTCGACTATAACACCGACAAAGAAGAAGACACGGTAAAATGCCTCGATATGAAGGACGGGAAAGAGGCCTGGTCCTACGGCTACCCCTCAAAAATAAAACCCTCTCAGTATGATTACTCCAGGACGGTGCCGGCTGTTAACGGCAAATATGTGGTGACCCTGGGGACTAACTGCCTGGTCTCCTGCCTGGAAAAAGACAGCGGGAAACTTGCCTGGCAGAAGAACCTTGTCAAGGAATACGGCAGTAAGGTGCCCGGCTGGTACGCGGGCCAAAATCCCCTTATAGACGGGGACAAAGTTATCATTCTGGTTGCGGGCGATAAGGTCTTAATGGCGGCTTTTGACCTTGCTTCAGGGAAAACTGCCTGGGAAACTCCGTGTGAAAGCAATTGGGGCATGACCCATAATTCGATAACCGTTATGGATTTTGAAAAGGAAAAATTCTATATCGGTTGTTCCAAAAAAGGCGCCTTCGGGGTTGCCGCCGCTGACGGTAAACTTCGCTGGACCCACCCGGGGTGGACCGTTAAAACGGCGAATATTCCCGCGCCCCTTGTTATCGGCAAGGATAGAATATTCTTTACGGGTGGTTATGGCGCCGGAAGCCTTATCCTGGGGCTGAAAAAGAACGGGAATGAGGTCGTTACCGAGGAAATTACCAGGCTAACGGAAAAAGATTTTGGTTCGAAAGTCCAAACACCGATATTGTATAAGGACAATATTTACGGGGCCTCAGGTGAAATATACTGCCTGGACCTGAACGGCAAGGTCCTCTGGAAGAGCTCCAAAGTTAAAGTCGGGCTTGGTCCCTGCCTGATAATAGACGGCCTGCTGTATGTTCTCGGGGATACCGGCACTTTATTTCTTCTGGAACCTACCGCTTCAGGATATAAGGAAATTTCGAAATTTGCCGCGTTAACAGGCAAGCAGATGTGGGCTCCGCTGGCTGTTTCCGGCGGAAAACTGGTTATCAGGAGCATGACCGAAATGCTCTGCCTGGATATTGCTGAAAGCGGGGCTAAGTAAATTATCCGTCTCTGGCGGAAGATCCGGGGGTCACATGAATTTAAAAAATAAATATTCACGGCGGGAACTGCTTGAAAAGTCTCTCCGCTACGCGGGGCTGGCTCTGCTTGGCGGAGTTACCGGTATCCTGACGGCCAAAAATATCTTTGGCGGAACGGCTTGCCGGGCTTACAGCCGGTGCGCCGCGTGCAAAGACGCAACTAATTGCTCGCTGGACGCAAAAGGGTCTTTTAATTCAAAATGGACGGTCAGGGAAACAGGCCATGGAAGAAAATAAAACAAAAAAAATATCGCGTTTGGAATTCCTGAAAAATACCGGCCGGGGTATTTTTCTGGCGGTGCTCGGGGCGGCGGGCGGCGCCGCGCTCGCGCGTTCAAAAAAAAGTTCCGCCGTCTGGCAGATAGACCCGGCAAAATGCACGCAATGCGGCAGGTGCGCGACGGAATGCGTCCTTCGGATCTCCGCGGTCAAATGCGTGCATAACTTCTCCATCTGCGGTTATTGTAATTTGTGTTTCGGGTTTTTCCAGGCCGGCCAGCGCGACCTGAACAGCGGGGGGGAGAATCAACTTTGCCCGACCGGGGCGATAAAAAGAAAATTCGTTGAAGAGCCCTACTATGAATACACTATCAAGGAAAAACTCTGTGTCGGCTGCGGGAAGTGCGTGAGCGGCTGTACCGCTTTCGGGAACGGCTCTCTCCAGCTGCAGGTCCGGCACGACCGGTGCAAAAACTGTAATGAATGCCTTATTGCCAGTGCCTGCCCGGCAAATGCTTTTGTCCGGATCCCGGCCGCCAGCCCCTATATAACCAAGGAAGGAAATGAAAATAAATTATAAAAGACTTTTTATTGCCTCAATATTTCTCTGTCTGGCCCTCGGGGCGGTTTTTGCGGAATATAAATTCCCGCCTCCGGAGTTTGAGTCCAATTACTCCCTGCCGGTCATGCAGAGGCCTCCCGCCCGGGCCGAAATTCTGGCATATCTGGATATTTTTATTCTGCTTGCGGTTATTTTACTTTCTGCCTGGGCTTCTCTCAAAAAAAGATCCAGAAATATTATCATGCTCCTCTCCTTGTTCTCTCTTCTTTATTTTGGATTTTATAAGGAGGGCTGTATCTGTCCCATAGGCGCGGTACAGGATGCCGCCCTGGCGCTTTCCTCACCCGGCTATTATATGCCGTTTACGGCGGTACTGATTTTTATTATTCCCCTGGCGGCTTCGCTTTTTGCAGGCCGGGCCTATTGCGGCGGCGCCTGCCCGCATGGCGCGCTGCAGGACCTGCTTTTGATAAAAGAGCTGAAAATACCGCGCTGGCTTGACCGTTCTCTTTCCCTGTTCGCCTATATCTATCTCGGCCTGGCCGTACTTTTCGCGGTGACCGGCTCAACTTTTCTTATCTGTAAATACGATCCTTTTGTTCCGTTCTTCCGGCTTACCGGGCCTTTCTCTATGCTTGTGACCGGAGGAATATTTCTGGTACTCTCGCTTTTTATCGGGCGCCCGTATTGCCGTTTTATCTGTCCCTATGGCGCGCTGTTAAAACCTCTTTCCCTGGTGAGCAGGAATAAAGTGACCGTGACTCCGGATAAATGCATTGTCTGCCGGCTCTGCGAGGACTCCTGTCCTTTTGGCGCCATCAATAAACCTGAAAAGCCGGAAAAAAGAAATATCAAGAAAGGTGCTCTCCCTGCAATTTTATTTATTTCCGGCCTGCTCGCGGGAGTCATACTCGGGAACTACACCGGCGCTTTCTGTTCTGCCTATAATAAAGAAGTCGGGCTGGCCGTGGAAATACACGCCTATTATGAAGAGGGTCCCGGCCCCGGCGGTATTTCTGACGAGGTGAAAGTTTATCTGGACAGCGGGGAGAGCCCGGAGCTTCTTTTTACCAGGGCGGAGGCGCTCAAGAATAAGTTCAAAAAAGGCGGTTCCCTGCTGGGGCTCTGGATCATGTTTGTGCTGGGCCTGCAGTTGTTGTATGCTTCAAGAAAACCTAAACGGGAGATCTATGAACCGGACGGCGCCAGGTGCCTTTCCTGCGGCAGGTGTTTTATGGATTGCCCCGTGGAAAGACAGGAGCAGTTGAAAAGAGATGGACAGAGAAACGTTAAATAACATATTCCGCCTCGCGTTAAAGCAGGCGGCCGTTGCGTCCGCGGCTATTGCTCTTATTGCCGCGCTTTTCCTGGCCGGCTATTATCTAACGGGCCAGCAGGGCAATATTAAGGATTCCCCGGCGCTGGAAGCCCTCAAGGCCAAACTTGATAAATATCCGGATCACGAGAATCTGCTCCGGGAGTTCAGGGAAAAAGACCTGAAGGAAAGGGCCGCTTTTTTCAGAAAGAGCGTTATTCTGGAGCAAGGTAAAAATATATTTATTGTCTTTCTCCTGCTGGCTCTGCTCGCTCTGCGTTTTGAACGGGCCCTGACCGGAAGGATCCCTGAGGTAAAAAAGGGCAGTGAAACAGTTTATAGGGCCGGGGGCGCGGGAATTAATAACTCTCTGGCCGCTGCGGCGGTAACGGGACTCGTCCTCCTGGGCCTGCTCGGGGTGTTCGCGGTCCTGGGCGCCAGAAAAATGGGCTTTGAGGCGGCGGCTGCCGGGAACGAAAAAGAAATCGACCTGTCTTCGAGCTGGAATAGTTTTCGCGGCCCGGCCGGCAGCGGGCTGGTGAAGGAAGGGAATTACGCGGGGGAATGGGACCTGAAAACAGGAAAAAATATTCTCTGGAAAACGGCCCTGTCCGCGAGATCCTACAGTTCCCCGGTGGTTTATAAGGATAACCTTTTCCTTACCGGCAGTGAAGGCAAAGTCCTGAAGGTGCTCTGCTATGATGCGGTAAAAGGCAGCTGTAAATGGGCTTCCAGCGTAATGGTTCCGGTCAAGCTGGAAGATATTGAAATAATGTCGGAAGACGCCGGCGGGGCGGGTTATGCCGCGCCCACACCGGTGACCGACGGGGAACATGTTTTTGCGCTCTTTGCCACGGATCACCTGGTTTGCTTTGACCTGAAAGGAAAACAGCTCTGGGTCAAATATTTCGGGAAAACGGAAAATACTTACGGCCTTTCTTCTTCCCCGGTACTCTGGAAAAAAAATATCATAGTGCAGCTGGACCTGGGCGGAGAAGGGCTTTCAAAAATAGCCGCGCTGGACAAAAAATCAGGCAAGACCGTCTGGGAGACGAAAAGGCCGGACGGCGCTTCCTGGGGCACGCCCATAATAATTGAACATAACGGGAAAAATGAAATAATAACCACGGGGCCGGAGCAGGTGATAGCCTATGACCCGGAAACGGGGAAAGAGCTCTGGCGGGTAAAATGCCTTGCCGGAGAGATCTCCACTTCCGCGGTCTATGGCGGCGGCGTTGTTGTCGTTATTGACGTCGGCTCGGTCTCGACCGTTACCGCTATCACTCCCGGGGGTTTTGGAGAGGTAACTAAAACAAAAATAGCCTGGTCCATGCAGGAAGAAAATCAGGCCATAAACACGCCCGTCACCGACGGGAAAATTCTTGTGGTCGCGATGAACTCTTTGATAACCGGGCAGGATATTAAAACAGGAAAAACCCTCTGGAAGCTTGCGCTGGAAGATGATTTCTGGGCTTCCCCTTCCCTGGTAAACGGCACCGTCTATATACCTTCCCAGCAGGGCAAGGTTTATACGGTAAGCTACGGCGGCAAACTGATCAAAACCATGGATATGGGCGAGAAATGTTCGGCCTCGCCTGCCTTTGCGGGCGGCAGAATATTTATTAGAAGCGAAAAGAATCTTGTTTGCATAGGAAATAAGTGAACGAAAACAAAGAGCACATAGACCTTGAAGTAGTTAAAACCATCGTGGCCTCGCTGGGCACAGAGAGCAGGCTGGTAATTCCTATTTTACAGGAGTTGCAGAAACATTTCCGCTACCTGCCGGAGGAAGCGCTGCAGCGGGTCTGCGAGCTTACCGAAATTACCAGAGCGCAGATAACCGGCGTTTCCACTTTTTACACCCAGTTCCGGCATACGCCGGTGGGTAAACATGTCCTTGCGGTCTGTCACGGAACGGCCTGCCATGTTAAAGGCGCGCCGTTGATAACGGATGCGGTCAGGCGTTATTTGAAGATAGAAGAAGGTAAAGACACCGACGTTACGGGGCTCTTTACGGTGGAGAAGGCCGCCTGCTTCGGGTGCTGCACGCTGGCGCCCGTGGTCAAGATAGACGGGCTTACCTACGGGCATGTGACCGCCCAGTCCATACCCGATATGATCGGCCTTTTTCTGAATACCGTCTCCGGCAATCTGCAAAAAGGCCTTCCGGAAACATCCGTCCCGGAAGCCAAAGGTAAAACAGTCATTAAGATCGGGCTCGGTTCCTGCTGTGTCGCGAGCGGCAGCAAGGATGTGAAGGATGCTTTTGACGAATATATAGACCGGAATTCGCTGGAAGCGGTCACCAAGAAGGTCGGCTGCGTGGGTATGTGCCACAGTAATCCTTTTACCGAAGTTGTGTCTCCGGAAGGCGTTTCCACGTTTTATGCAGATGTTAAACCGGAGGATGTAAAACTTATCTGTGATAAACATCTCCTGCCGGCCGGGCCCGTTAAGAAATTCTTGAACACAATTAAAAAAGGTTATGACTTTTTTACCTTTGAGTATTACGACGGGCCGGAGCAGATAGATCCTCTGGCTCTGGATAAAGGCCCGGCTTGCGCTTTTCTGGGCCCCCAAAAAAGGCTGGTCCTTGAGAATTACGGGGAAGTGGACCCGCTTGATCTTCAGGAATATAAGGAAAAAGGCGGCTTTACCGCGCTGGAAAAGGCGCTTAAGTCCCTGCAGCCGGCGGAAATAATTTCTGAAGTCAAGAAGTCCGGGCTCAGGGGCAGGGGCGGAGCCGGTTTTCCTACCGGGTTAAAATGGGAGCTCACAAGGGCCTCCCGGGCCGGGAAGAAATACATAATTTGCAACGGGGACGAGGGTGATCCCGGCGCTTTTATGGACAGGATGTTATTGGAGTCCTATCCGTACAGGGTGCTTGAAGGTATTGCTCTTGCCGCTTTTGCCATCGGCATTGACGAGGGTTATTTATATATCAGGGAAGAATACCCGCTGGCTCTGGAAAACATCAGGCACGCGCTGGCGGAGTGCGAGAAAGAGGGGCTCCTGGGAAATAATATTCTGGGGACAGGTTTCAATTTGAAACTTCATATTTTCCGCGGAGCCGGCGCTTTTATCTGCGGGGAGGAAACTGCTCTTATAGCTTCTATAGAAGGCAGGCGCGGCATGCCGGCCTTCCGTCCGCCGTACCCCGCGGTAAGCGGCCTGTTTGCCTGCCCGACAAATATTAACAACGTGGAGACCTATGCCTGCGTGCCCTGGATAATAAAAAACGGCGCCGAAAATTATTCCGGGATAGGGACCGCCAGGAGCAAGGGCACCAAAGTTTTCGCGCTCGCGGGTAATGTTCTAAGAGGCGGCCTGATAGAAGTGCCCATGGGGATAACTATAAGAGAAGTGGTCGAAGGTATCGGGGGCGGGGTTAAAAAAGGGAGAAAATTCAAAGCGGTCCAGATAGGCGGCCCTTCCGGGGGCTGTATCCCCGAGAGTCTGGCTGATCTGCCTATAGATTTTGAAAAGATAACAGAGACCGGCGCCATTATGGGCTCGGGCGGGCTGGTCGTGCTGGATGATTCCGACTGCATGGTAGATTTCGCGAGATTTTTTCTTGAGTTCACCCAGGACCAATCCTGCGGCAAGTGCACCTTCTGCCGTATAGGCACAAAAAGGATGCTGGAGCTTCTCGGCAGGTTCTGCGCGGGCCGCGGCCAGCTTGAAGATATTGCCCGGCTGGAAACGCTGGCAAATGATATAAAGGCGGGGAGCTTGTGCGGCCTGGGAAAAACGGCCCCCAATCCGGTGTTGACCACTCTTAAATATTTTAGAGAAGAATATGCGGCGCATGTAAAAGGGAAGTGCCCGGCTAAAAAATGCAAGGACCTGATCAAATATACCGTAAACGACAAATGCATCGGCTGCACGCTTTGCGCGCAGGCCTGCCCGTCAGAAGCCATACAGGCACAGCCCTTTAAAAAGCATGAAATAAACCAGGGAAAATGTATTAAATGCGATTCCTGCAGGGCCGTATGCAAATCGGAAGCGGTAGATCTGGAGTGAACAGAATATGCCTGAAATAAAAATTAACGGCAGTACCTATAATTTCAAGGAAGGCGAGAATCTGGTGGAAGCCGCGGCCGGGAACGGTATTACTATTCCCACAATGTGCTACCTTAAGGAAATCGGGGCTTTGACCACCTGTTTTATCTGTGTGGTGGAAGTGGAAGGTAAACCGGCGCTTGTTCCGGCTTGCGCGGCCAAAGCGGAAGCCGGCATGAGTATTCATACAGAAACCGCGAGGGTAAGGCAGGCCAGAAAACGGGCTCTGGAATTATTACTGTCGGACCATACGGGGGATTGCCTGGGGCCCTGCCAATCCGGCTGCCCTGCGCATATAGATATTCCAAAATTTATCACCGAACTTAAAAGAGGCGACAATAGAGCCGCGCTCAGGACCATTAAGCAGAAGGTGGCTTTACCGGCGGTCCTCGGGAGAATTTGCCCGGAGGTATGCGAGAAAGTGTGCAGAAGGAAGGACGGTGACGCGCCGGTCGCCATTTGCCATCTTAAAAGATACGCCGCCGATTTTGACCTTTATTCAGGAAAACCTTTCAGCCCGGAGGCCGCAAAAGCGACCGGTAAGAAGGCCGCCATAATAGGGGCCGGGCCCGCGGGGCTTACGGCGGCCTATTACCTGCGCGCATACGGTCACGAAGTGGTGGTTTATGATAAAAATGAAAAGGCGGGGGGAACGCTAAGGTATGCTATCAGTAAAGACAGGCTGCCGGATGAAATTTTAAACAAAGAAATAGCCGTAATAGCCGGGCTGGGCGTAAAGTTCGAACAAAAAAAAGTACTGCACAGGGATATATTCCTGAAAGACCTTTTACGGGAATTTAACGCGGTCTTCCTGGCCGCGGGGAGCAACCCGGAGGATCTGGTAGGCCTGGAAAAAGAAGGCGTGCGTACCGGCCCAAACGGTGTGGTTTTTGAGAAAGAAACTTACGCGGCCGGTATCAAGGGAGTATTTGCCGGGCCCAAAACGACTCTGGCGGTCAGGGCCTCCGAAGTGGGGAGGCGGGCGGCCGGCTCCATAAACAGGTATTTGAACGGCCTGGAGCCCGGGATAGAAAAAAAACCGTTTTCCGCGCGGATGGGAAAACTTTCCGAAAAAGAGCAGGAGCTATTCTTAAAGGGAGCTCCGGAGCTCGGACGTTTTCTGAACAGTATGGTGGATATGAAAATCATAACGGAGAACCCGGGGGAGGAAAGGCTGCCTTTTACTGCAGGCGAGGTTATCGAAGAAGCCCTGAGATGCCTGGGGTGTGAGTGCCGGAAAGCGGCTGCCTGTCTTTTAATGAAATACGCGATCGAGTATAACGCGGAGCCGGACGCTTTAAAAGGCGAAAAACGGGGTTTCTCCAGGGATATTAAAAAGACCGGGGTTGTTTATGAATCAGGGAAATGCATCATGTGCGGTATTTGCGTGAAAATATGCGAAAAACACGGGGAATTTGACAGCATGGCCTATATTGGCAGGGGTTTCAAAACTAAAATAGGGCTCCCTTTCAACAGGAAATTTAATAAACTGCAGGAAAAAGTTTCTGAAGAATGCGCCCGGGCCTGCCCGACCGGTGCCATTTACCTTGAAAAAGAGATCAGAAATCAGGGATAATCTAAAAGAAAAAGGAGAGCTTACTCTATGAACTTTTTCAAACCTTATAGACTTTACAGACCTTACAGACCTTACGAACCTTATGGACCTTATAGACCGTTTAGACCTTATAGACTTTATGGACATTCTTTTCATCAGGTACTGCTCCCATGAAAATTGACCTTATTACGGCCGGGGCCGGGGAAATGTACTGCGGGGCCTGTATGCACGATATGTATTTGGCTCAGGGGCTTATAAATAAAGGGCACGAGGTTTCTATCTACCCGCTTTATACCCCCGTAAAAGTTGACTTTGAACTTCCCCGGAAAGAAAAAAAGATCTATTTTTCTGGAATAAACGCCTTTCTTGAACAGAATTTTGAACCTTTCAGAAAAAGAAGCCCCGGGCTTCTGGATAAACTCCTGGAATCACCTTCCCTGCTGAAACTTATGATGTCTTTTTCCATTGATATAGACCCTGCCCGGCTGGGAGCCATGACCGTTTCGGTCCTTAAAGGTAATGAGGGTTATCAGCAGAGGGAAGTGGCCCGCCTGGTCGAAGCCATGAAAAAAGCCGGCACGCCGGACATAGTTATCATCACAAATTCCATGCTGATAGGCATCGCGCCTGTTATAGAAAAAGAGCTTAAAGCCCGGATCTACTGCCAGCTTATGGGGGAAGAAGATTTTATCAGCCACCTCCCGGCTCCTTTTGCAAAGGAGGCCCAGGAACTGATGCGCGTGAACACAAAATATATTCAAAAATTCCTTGCCCCGTCGAAAGCGTATGCCGAGGAGATGGCTTATTTTCTCGCGGTTGATAAAGCCAGGGTGGAGACCCGGACGTTCGGAATAAATACGGGCTATTACAAACCTGAGGCAAAGCGGGCCGTTGAGCCGTTCAAGATCGGCTTTCTTTCCAGGATAATGCCCGCCAAGGGTTTTGACCTGCTGGTGGAAGCGTTCATTCTGCTTGCAAAAAAATACGGCAAGCAGGCGGAGTTTTGGGCCGCCGGGCTTACTCTGGGCGCGAGGCACAAAGTGTATTTTAAGAATTGCAAAAAACGCCTTAAAGAAGAGGGGCTGTCGGACAGGTTCCATTACTCCGGAGTACCCGGGCTTAAAGAAAAAGCTGATTTTCTAAAAGGCCTGAGTGTTTTTTCAGTTCCCAGCCGTTTTTCCGAATCCCGGGGTTTTGCGGTGCTTGAAGCCATGGCCTCGGGTATTCCCGTTGTGCTTCCGGATTCCGGTATCTACAGGGAATTTGTAAATAAGGGCAATGCCGGTATCCTGGTGAAACCAAATGATCCGGAAGCCCTGGCGGAAGGACTTCTTAAAATAATGGAAAACCCGGTACAGGCCTCTGAGTTTGGAAGTAACGGAAGAAAATGCGCGCTGGTTTCCTATTCTCAGGAAAAGATGGTGGAAGAAACCGTAAGTTTTTACGAAAAAGAAATGTTAAACACCCCTTTATAGACCTTTATAGACTTTTACGGACTTTTACAGACGTTTCTGCCCTTCCTGCCCTTCCAGACCTTACGCCCTTATAGACTTTACGAACCTTATGGACCTTATAGACTTTATGACTATCACTTTCCCTACAGCGGGTTCATTTTTTCGTCTGTTCTTCTGAGCCGTTTTCTCTCTATAGCCCCCAGGATCTTTTTTCTTATCCTGATGCTCTTGGGAGTAACATCCACGAGTTCATCCTGCCCGACATATTCTATGGCAAAATCCAGTGTTACATCCACCGGAGGCGGAAGGACGACAGGGTCACTGCTGCCCACAGACCTTTGATTAGAGGCCTTTTTCTTTTTGCAGACATTTATTTCCAGGTCGGTATCCAGAGCGTGCCGGCCTACGACCATGCCTTCATAGACTTCCACACCGGGAGCGATAAATAAAACCCCGCGGTCCTGGGCGTTATCCAGGCCGTAAGGATTTGAGGTACCTGATTCATTGGCAATAAGCGAGCCGTGAGTATTGTCCCTGAGGTCAATTTCATGGACGGGTTTATAGGAATCAAAAAGGCTGTTAATAACAATTGTCCCCTTTGTCCGGGTCATGAGCAGGTTCTTTAAGCCAAGCAAACCGCGTGTAGGAATAAGGTATTCCGCGCGCACATCCCCGTGGCCGGAAGCGTCCATATGCTGCATTTCGCCGCCGCGCTTCCCGAGTTCTTCTATAACTATACCCTGATGTTCTTTGGGCACGTCAATATAAACATTTTCATAAGGTTCCAGCATGACCCCGTCTTTCTCGTGGTAAATAACCTGGGGTTGTCCTACCTGCAGCACATAATTTTCCCTTCGCATGGTCTCGATAAGCACCGCAAGATGGAGTTCCCCGCGGCCGGAAACCAGAAAAGTATCCGTCCCGTCATCGAGGCCGTCCACTTTAAGCGCCACATTCGTCTCAAGTTCCTTAGCCAGCCGTTCCCGCAGGTTGCGCGAGGTGCTGAACTTGCCTTCCGTTGCCGACCAGGGCGCCGTGTTGACGCCGAAGGTCATCTTGATTGTAGGCGGTTCTATATCCACGGGCGGTAAAGCCTTGGGATTTTCAGGATCCGTGACCGTGTCGCCTATATGAATGTCCTCAAAGCCGCCGATGGCTACTATGTCGCCCGCCGACGCCTCGGTAACATCAACCTGTTTGAGGCCTTCATACATCTGTAAACTTGTTATCTTAGAAGTGACCCGAGTGCCGTCCTGCTTTATCATCAAGCAGGTTGCATTGTTTGTAACTTTGCCGAATTTCACCTTGCCGATACCGAGCCGGCCTTTATAATTGTTATAGGCCAGCGCCAGCACTTGCATGGCAAAGGTATCATCCGGAAAAACCTCCGGCGCGGGAATATGGGTGATTATGGTATCAAAGAGAGGCGTGATATCGGGAGCGGTATTTTCATCCGCCAGTTTTGCCAGCAGGTCTTCGGCAGATTGTGAAGCCAGTCCTTTAATACCGGAGGCGTAAATTATCGGAAAATCCAGCTGGTTATGATTCGCGTTCAGTTTAACAAAAAGGTCAAAGGTCTTGTTTACCGTCTCGTCAATATAGGAATCCACCCGGTCTATTTTGTTGACGACTACGACGGCCTTAAGCCCGAGTTCCAGGGCTTTTTTAAGGACGAACTTGGTCTGCGGCATCGGGCCTTCTTTCGCGTCCACCACGAGCAGTACCCCGTCCGCCATTCTTAAAGTCCTTTCAACCTCTCCGCCAAAATCAGCGTGCCCCGGCGTGTCCACGATATTTATCTTGATATCTTTATAGATAAGCGAGGCATTCTTGGCTTTAATGGTGATACCGCGTTCTCTTTCCAGGTCCATGCTGTCCATAATAAGGTCGGTGTTTTCCGTGTTAAGCTTGACGGCGTTGGACTGTTTGAGCATCGCGTCCACAAGCGTGGTTTTCCCGTGGTCAACATGCGCGATAATGGCGACATTCCTGATATTGTTGCGTTTCATGCTTTACCTTCCATTAAAAATAGTTGTTCTAATATTTGGTGTTTTCTTCTTTCGGTGAACAGGCAACCTGCGGAACGAAAACAGAATCTTTCGAGGATCCTTTCTAATTTGGAGTTAAAGAAATACTCATCCAAAAGCCCTAATATTATAGCACTTTTTTCCCGAATAATCAGCTTAATAATCACATATTCACATAGAACGCAGCTTTATTAATAAGGAAAAAAATCCTTGAAAACTGTTCTTTTCCTTGTATGATTAGATTGTTAAGCATGAATTCGGGGGATGAAATTCTAAATGGAGTACAATTGTACTCAAAATTGAAAAGAGTCTGAAGCGGTTGTGAAAAGAATAAAATCTTGTTGACAGGGGGCAATTCTTAATGTAAACTATAGTTGACATATGTAAATTATAGTATCCATAGGAGAATTTGGTGTATTTAAATGATGTCTTGGAAAAAGTATTTTCTAATCCCAGCAAAATAAAAATACTCAGATTTCTTTGTCTTTATAAAACGGAGGTGACGGGGCGGGAACTGGCGCAATTTATCGGTATATCGCATACCCAGGCACAGAATGCTTTGAAAGAATTGGAAGAAGAAGGGCTTGTCTTATCCAAAAGAGCCGGACGGGCGGGTTTGCACAGACTGAATCTGAAGAACGAATTTGTAGTTATTTTTCTCAAAGATCTTTTTCAGCAAGAGAAGGAATTTCCCGGTTTGATACTGCGAAAATATTTAAAGCCGATCTTTAGCAGGAGTTTGAGCGTGATACTCTTTGGCAGTGTCAGAAGGAAAGAAGAGAGAGGAAACAGTGATATTGATATTTTTATCCTGGTAAAAGGCGGCAAAGAAAAAAACGAAGTAGAAGAAAAATGCGGCAACCTAGCGGTGCAGATGCTGGAGGCGACAGGTAATATGCTTGCGCCGCTTGTATTAACTATAAAAGAATATGAAAAAGAAAAAGCAGCGGGTAAAGCTATTTTGACCGAAATAGAAAAAGGGGAATTAATTTACGGGAAAAAAGCTGAAAAAGCACTCAAGGGGGAATACGGTGACAAGGAAAATACCGGTAAAGACAAGAGAGAAAAGTACATATATTAACTACTTTATAAAAGGCGGAGAATTTTGCAGGAATATGGAGGATTGTTTAAAAAAGAGAGACTTTGATACTGCTGCCTTATGCGGGATTCATGGTGTAATTTCGCTTCTGGATGCACTGCTTGTATTTAATTTTGGATATGTAAGTTCCAGTGCTAATCATGAGGATGCAGTAAAGTTGATGTCCGGACTTATTAATCTTCCGGAAGTAAAACATCAGCAAAAACATATGTTAGAAGTGATCAAACAAAAAAACAATGTTGAATATCTGGATTGTTTGGCTACGGAAAAACAAGCGCTTGCTATTAAAAAAAATACCATACGCTTTTATGCTTGGGTTGAAAAACAATTGCCGAAAAAATAGAGAGCGAAATAAACTACACGCTAAAGGAGTGGAAATAATTGTAATTTCTTGATTTATTAGAGGCAATTGGCAGGCGATGTCCTGCCTTAGGCAGATCCGCCTGAGACGGAAATTGAGCAACTATAAAGATGCTGAATCCCGCTTGCGCGAGGATGACAAAGAGAGTTGCCTATTTATTCATTTTCCTTTATGGACATTATAGACTTTTAGACCTTATGGACCTTGTGCTATTGGGAACATTTTTGGATGAAAAAATGTCTATTACTATGCTAGAATAAGCCAAATAGGATTTTGGCTGATGGCACAGATGTTGAGAGAGATGACACAGATAGGACTGATGATCCGCCAAATATTTTGGCGAGATCTCGCCGTAGGCGGACACAGATAAGGTAACTAAGGGAATATGAATAGCTGCTTAGAGGCATTTTACCGTTAAATCAAAAACATACCCCGGGAGGATCTTAGATATGGAAAAGGATATCAAAGAGCTAAATGAACTTGTAAAGAAAGAGAGTGCTTTTATTAACGAGCTCTCGGTCGAGATCGGGAAGGTGATAGTCGGCCAGCAGTATCTTATCAGCAGGATGCTTATCGGACTGCTTTCGGACGGGCATATACTTATTGAAGGTGTTCCGGGCCTGGCTAAAACGCTTTCGGTAAAGACCCTGGGGGCGGCGCTGGACCTTAAATTCCAGAGGATACAGTTCACGCCTGACCTGCTCCCCGCGGACCTTACCGGTACTTTGATATTTTCCCCCAAGGACGGGACTTTCTCCATGAAGAAAGGGCCGCTCTTTACCAACCTTGTACTCGCGGATGAAATTAACCGGGCTCCGGCAAAAGTCCAGAGCGCTCTGCTTGAATCCATGCAGGAACGCCAGGTAACTATCAGTGACACTACCTATCCCCTGCCGGCGCCTTTTCTTGTGATAGCGACCCAGAACCCCATTGAGCAGGAAGGCACTTATCCCCTGCCGGAAGCGCAGACCGACAGGTTCATGCTGAAACTTAAGATAAACTATCCGAGCAAAGAAGAAGAAAATCAGATCATAGACCGCATGGCGGGGAATAAGGAAATAAAAGTAAAAAAGACGGCCGCCCCGGCGGACATTATCAGGGTAAAGAAAGTGGTCAATGATATCTATGTTGACGAGAAAGTGAAGAATTATGTGCTGGACCTGGTTTTTGCCACCAGGGAGCCGGAGAAGTATAAACTGGGGGACTTGAGGAATCTTATAGCTTACGGCGCGTCACCCCGGGCGAGTATCTATTTTATCCAGGCGGCAAAAGCGCTGGCCTTCATAAACGGCAGGGGCTATGTAACCCCGGAAGACGTTAAACTTGTGGGCGCGGATATACTCCGCCACCGGGTCATCGTGACTTACGAAGCCGAAGCGGAAGAGATAACCTCCGAGAATATAATCAAACAGATATTCGACCAGATAGAGGTGCCCTAATTCCCTTATCTCGGAAGTTGAGCGGCAGCGAAATCCACCAAAGCTCTGTGGCGGGTTGAACAGCAGTGAAATCCACCAACGCTTTGTGGCGGATTGAACAGCAGTGAAATCCACCAACGCTTTGTGGTGGATTGAGCGATAGTGAAACCCACCAACGCTCTGTGGTGGGTTGAACGGTAGTGAAACCCACCAACGCTTTGTGGTGGGAAATACTAAAAATAAAAAAACAGAGGTTTAAATGATCTCCAAGGAAATACTCAAACAAGTTAAGCGTATCGAAATAAAGACCGGCCGCCTGGTCAGTGAGACCTTTGCGGGCCAGTATGAAAGTATTTTTAAAGGGCGCGGCATAGAGTTTGCCGAAGTCAGGGAATACTTCCCGGGCGACGATATCCGCACCATTGACTGGAATGTCACCGCCAGGTTCGGCAGGCCTTTTATTAAAAAATTCGTCGAAGAAAGGGAATTGACGGTGGTTTTTCTTGTTGATTTTTCAAGTTCCGGCTTTTTTGGCACCGCGGAAAAATTTAAAAATGAAATGGCCGCGGAGCTGGTTTCCCTGCTGGCGCTTTCCGCCACGAAGAATAACGATAAGGTCGGCATGATAGGTTTTACCGATACTATTGAAAAGGTCATTATTCCCAGGAAGGGCCTCAAGCATATCCTGAGGATAGTACGGGAGATGATATCCTTTGAGCCCAGGAGAAAAGCCACCAATATTAAAGCGGCCCTGCAGTATTTGAATGAAGTTATCAAGAGAAAAGCGGTCGTCTTTCTGGTCTCAGATTTTCTGGACCGGGGCTTTGAAAAAGACCTGAAAATAACCGCGAAAAAACATGATCTTATAGCCCTGCGTATTACCGATAATCTTGAACAGGAACTTCCGCAGGCCGGGTTTATAGAAATAGAGGATAGCGAAACCGGAGAAATGGCGGTACTGGACAGCACGGATGCCGCGTTCAGAAAAAAATTCAAGGAAACCAGGTGGGAAGAGGTGGAAGTCCTCAAAAAGCTGTTCAAGAGCGCGAAGGTGGACAGTGTAGATATCTCCACGGGAAGCTCCTATGTGAAACCCCTGATAAATTTCTTCAGGGCAAGGGCGCTGCGCTTCAGATGACCTGAATCGCAGATTGCTGATAGCTAATAACTAATAACTGATTAAATGTGGGCGGGGAAAAGCACCCGCCTGATATTAAATTAAATATTAGCGGCAAATTTTGCCGCTTACCTTAAATTAGCTATCAGCAATCAGTTATTAGCAATTTATCTTGGAGGTTAGTATGGTTAAAAAAATAGCGTTACTTGGATTGGTACTGTTTATATTCGCATCCTGTACTCAAAGCGGCGGGAAGCTGGCGCTCGGGGTCGAAAAGCAGAAGGAGTATGCCAACGAACTTAAAGATAAGGGGCTTTACGCACAGGCGGTCGCCGAGTTTAAAAAACTTCAGGAACGGGGGGAGCTTTCAAAAAAGGAAAATGCTAATATTTCTTATCTTATCGGAAAGATCTATATGGAAAACCTTAACGATTATCAGAACGCGCTCGCGGAATTTATCAAGGTAAAGCTCCTCCTTCCGGAGAGCGACCTTTCACAGCAGATAAATATGGGGATGGTCGAGTGTTTTGAAAGGCTGGGGAAAAATCTGGACGCGCAAAGAGAGATGGAAAAATATTCAACGCTTAATAAAAAACCCCAGATAGCCAAGGGGACGGTAGTGGCAAAGATAAGGGACCGGCAGATAACCAAAGAAGACCTGGACAGCGAAATAAGGAAGCTTCCGGCCTATGTGCAGGACATGTATAAAGAAGACGCGAAAAAAGTGGAGTTCCTGCGGCAGTATATCGCAACGGAACTGATGTATGATTCAGCCAAAAGGAAGAATTTTGAAAATGACAAGGATATTATTGACCGGGCTTTCCAGGCGAAGAAGGGGCTTATGGTGCAGAAACTCCTGGAGGAAGAGATCAGAAGCAAGGTAAATATTACGGAGTCGGACCTGAAGAATTATTACGAAGCGCATAAAAAAGATTTTATTGAAAAAGACAAAGATAAAAAAGAAAAACAAAAAACCTACGCGGAAGCGCGGGAAGACGCTGCCCGGGCCTGCATGCAGGAAAAACAAATGGAAATCTACCAGCAGTTGATAAATCAATTGCTTAAGGCGGAGAAGGTAACCATCTATGACGAAGTATTTAAACCGGCTAAGTAAGCGGGTAACATTACTTTTAATACTTGCGGGTATTGCTTTTTCCGCTGATGCCGGGCCGGTTACGGTAAAGGCGTCACTGAGCAAAGACCGCATAACTATCGGGGACAAGGTTGACTTTACCCTTTTAATAAAAGGAAAAAACGGGGTAAAACTGAGCCCTATAGACCCGTCTTCGTATTTTCAGGCGTTTGAAGTCAAAGACCACGTGCAAAAGGGGCCCTACAAGAGCTGGTGGGGCGGCAGCCTTCTTGAATACCGGCTCGTGCTAACGACCTTTACGACCGGGGATTATATCATACCCCGTATTTCCGTGAAATATACTGAGAAGGACGGCGCGGAAAAAGAAGTGCTGTCCCCCGGGCTGGTCCTGCACGTGGAGCCGGTGAAAACAAGCCCTGAGGATAAGGATGATGTCCGGGAAATAAAACCTCCTTTGACCCTGCCGCATTCTTTCTGGTTCTGGTTTTTTACGGTAATAGTTCCGCTTCTGTTCCTCGGGGCCTATTTTCTTGTCAGTTATTTAAGGGCCCGGAAAAAAGGCGATATCATGGTCAATACCGAACCGGCAAGGCCGCCGCATGAAATAGCCTACGAAAGATTAAACAAGCTTAGGGAATTGAAACTTGTGGAACAGGCAAAAATAAGGGAGCATTACTACCTGCTTTCTGAAATTATCAGGGGCTATCTGGAAGCGCGTTATGAACTCCCGATCGTGGAAAGGACCACTTCCGAGGCCTATAAAGAGCTGCTGGCTTCCGCGAAGCTTAAGAGAAAAGAAGTGACGGTCATCAGGGATTTTCTGGAAGAGTGCGACCTGGTAAAATTTGCCAGAATGCTGCCGGAGTCAAACGAGATAGAAAAGGATTTTTCCCGGGGTGTTTCCATCGTGGACCTGACTAAAATAGTTTCTGCGCCGGCTCTGCCCGCGCCGGACCAAGGCGGGGCCGCATGAGATTCGCGAACCCGTTATTTTTATTGCTCCTTATTCCCCTGGCCGCGGCTGCCTGGTATTATTTTGAAAGGGAACGGAAAAATAAGGCCGCGCTGCTATTTTCTGACTTCCGTATCTTTAAGGGTCTGGGTAATTTTTCGTCAAATAAAAGGCAGGTGCTGCTCTGGCTCCGGGCCGGCGGGCTGGTTCTGCTCGTATTTGCCCTGGCCCGGCCGCAATCAGGCCTCAGGACCGAGGAAATTTCCACCAAAGGCATTGATATCATTCTCTGCATGGACACCTCAGGGAGCATGAAAGCCGAGGACCTTAAACCCAACCGGCTGCAAATTGCCAAAACGGTGGCCGCGGATTTTGTGAAAGGCCGGCGCAATGACCGGCTGGGCATAGTGGTTTTCTCTGCAATAAGTTTGCTCCAGTGCCCGCTTACTTCGGATTACGGCGCGGTTGTAGATTTTATGAAGAGCGTCGAAATAGGCATGACGCAGACCGACGGCACGGCTATAGGCAACGCCCTGGCGACCAGCGTTGACCGCCTGAAAGACAGCAAGGCAAAGTCAAAGATAATAATTCTCTTGACCGACGGAAGAAATAACATGGGGGAAGTGGACCCCGTGACCGCGGCCAAGCTCGCGACCGCCTTTAATATTAAGATCTATACCATAGGCGTCGGTACCGAAGGGGAAGCACCTTTCCCGGTGGATGACCCGATGTTCGGAAAAAGATATGTCTATATCAAGGAAGATCTTGATGAAGCAACTTTAAGTGCGATAGCGGAAACTACCGAGGGGCTTTATTTCAGAGCCACGACTTCCGAGGCCCTGAAAGAGATCTACAAACAGATAGATAAAATGGAAAAGACCGAGATAAAAGGGATAGAGTATACGGAATACACGGATCATTACCTGCCGTTATTACTGCTCGCCCTGCTCGCTTTTATGGCTGAAATATTATTAAATAATAGTTTGTTAAGGAAACTTCCTTGACCGGAGCGCGCTAATGCATTTTCAACACCCTGTGTTTTTATACTTTTTAATACTGGTGCCGGCCGCGGTAATATTTTTGATCTATGCCGCCAGAAAAAAGGCGCTGGACGCGAAAAAGCTGGCGCTGCCCGCCGCTTTTGCCCGGCTTTCCGCGCGGCTCAATCCCAGAAAACGGGCCTTCAGCGGGATCCTGCTGGTGACGGCCTTCTTTTTCTTTATTCTGGCGCTGGCAGGTCCGGAGATCGGGGGAAAACTTGTTGAGATAAAACGTAGCGGTATAGATCTTATCATCGCGGTGGACTGCTCCGCCAGTATGGACACGCAGGATATCAAGCCCAGCAGGATGCTTAAGGCCAAGGACAGCCTGGCTTCCATAATAAACAAAATGCAGGGTGACCGGGTAGGCATCGTGGCGTTCGCGGGGGTCGCTTTTGTGCAATGCCCTTTGACCCTGGATTACAGCGCGGCCAAGATGCTGCTCGAACTGCTGGATACGCGGCTTATTCCCAAACCCGGAACGGCGCTTGCGGAAGCTATCAGGACCGGCATTAAGAGTTTTCCGGATAAGGAAAGAAAACATAAGGCCATGATCCTGCTCACGGACGGGGAGGACCATAACAGCGATCCTATGGCGGCGGCGGCCGAAGCCAGAAAAGAAGGCGTCAGGATCTACACCGTCGGCATAGGCAGGCCCGAAGGCGAGCCGATACCCCTGCTTGAAGCCAACGGAACTTTTTCCGGTTACCGCAAGGACAAGAACGGGCAGACGGTAATGTCGAAACTTGATGAGATGCTTTTACAGAAGATAGCCCTTGAAACCGGTGGAAAATATTTCAGGGCGACAGGTTCGGACGTGGAACTCGACAGGATCTATGACGATATATCAGGCATGGAAAAGAAAGAATTAAAAAGCACCACCTATATTAAATATGAGAACAGGTATCAGTACTTCGCGTTCCTTGCGTTTTTACTGATAATAACGGAAATGTTCATTTCTGAAAGGAAAGGGATCTGGGTGCCATGGGAAAAATAAAACTGTGTGCTCTGACCGCTTTTGTGCTGTGCCTTATTTCCGGTGCTTTTGCTGCCGGGCTTAAAGGCAAGGTGGATGCGGGCAACGGGCTTTATAATAAAGGCAGTTTTGACAGTGCGCTTTCAAAATACCAGGACGCGCAGATAGATGAGCCGGAAAATCCTGTTCTGCATTTTAACAGCGGGGATGCCCATTATAAAATGGAAAAATATGAGGAAGCGGTCAAGGAGTACGAAAAGGCCAGTTATTCGAAAGATATTGGACTGCAGGCCAAAAGCTACTATAATATAGGCAACAGCCTTTATAAGTCGGGGAAAATGCCCGAGGCGATACAGTACTACCAGAAATGCCTTGAGCTTAACCCAAAAGACCAGGATGCCAAATATAACATAGAATTCGTCAGGAAGAAGATAAAGGAACAGATAGACAAGAACAAGCAGGAAGGCAGGGAAGGGCAGGATAAGAAAGAAAATAAACAGGAACAAAAAGGCAAAGAAGGTAAAGATAACAAGGATAAAAAAGAGCAAAAACAGCAGCAGGCAAAAGAAGCCAAAGAAAATAAGGATAAAAAAGATCGGCAGGATAAAAATGAAGGCGGGGAAAAGAAAGATAAGATGTCCAGGGAAGACGCCGAAAGGATCTTAAAGGCCATTAATGAAGATGAAAAGAGGTCGCTGGACAAGAAAAAGGAAAATCAGCTGAAGAACTATCAGTGGGGCAGCGTGCAGGAAGACTGGTAAAAATGAAAAAATATTTTTTAACTGTCATATTGATAGCCGGGCTGTTCGCGGCCGACGAGATAACCGTTTCCGCGGTACTTGACAAAAATGTTGTCGAAGCCGGCGGCCAGCTCGTTTTGCTGGTAAGCGTTTCCGGCCCGGGGACCCCGCCGCTCAAGGTGCCGCAGATAAATGATTTTAATGTCTACAACGGAGGCCAGAGCACCCAATCGAGTTATTCTATGATCAACGGCCGGATCTCTTCCTCCACTTCCGTGAATTATAATTATACCCTGTCGCCAAAAGGCCCGGGGAAATTCACCATCCCTTCTTTTTCTGTTGAATACAAAGGCAGGACCTACAAGTCGGAACCGCTGCAGGTGGAAGTGGTAAAGGGCGGCGTGCAGCAGAAAAGCCCGGCGCCGGGCGGGGGCGGGAACACGCCGGTTACTTCGGGAGACGATATCTTTATCCAGGTCACGGTTAATTCGCACCGGGCCTATGTTAACGAACCGGTCATCATGTCTTTTGGGTTGTACCGCAGGATGGATATTCTGGGCCAGCCGCAGTACTCGGCGCCGGAGACCACGGGTTTCTGGAAAGAGGACCTGCCTCCCCAGTTGAATTATAATAAGGACGGCTACGCGGTAACCGAACTAAAAACCGCACTCTTTCCCTCCCAGCAGGGTGATTTTACCCTGGGGAAAGCCACGCTGGCCTGCACTATCCCGGCCAGGGGCGGCAATGATGATTTCTTCGCCGGGTTCTTTAACAACGGAAAAAATATCAGGCTGGAAAGCAAACCCGTGAATATAACCGTAATGCCCCTGCCCGCGGAAGGCAAGCCGGATAATTTCTCGGGGACGGTGGGCCGGCTGAACCTTGCAGTAACCCTTGACAAGCGTGAAGTTAAGACCAATGACGCGGTCACGCTTACGGTCACTCTGGCCGGGAGCGGGAACATCAAATCCATCGCCGAACCCCGGCTCCTCCTTTCCGACGAGTTTAAAAAATATGAAACAGTCTCGGAAATAAATATCAATAAAGATAATTTCGAGGTGAAGGGCGCCAAGATATTCAAGACGGTGCTGGTCCCGAGAAAAGCGGGCAAGCTCGTTATACCCGCGGTCAGGTATTCATATTTTGACTACGGGGAGAAAAAATATAAAACTTTGAGTTCCAACCCGCTCACGGTCAACGTCACCCAGGGACCGAAAGAAGATGCGGGTTACGCGGGCCTGCCTTCTTTGCCCGCTCCTGAAGGCGTAAAAGTATTCGGGTCTGATATACGGCATATCAAACAGGCCGGCAGTTTTACCTACGGGAAAAAAGTATTTTACCGCTCGCCGGCTTATCTCGTTTTAAGCAGCGTGCCTTTGCTGGCCTGGCTTTTTATTCTGCTCCTGTTGAAATACCGGAGTTCCAAGGAGCAAAACAGGGCTTATTTCAAGGCCTCCCGGGCTTATTCCAGATCTCAAAAATGTTTGAAAAAAGTCAGCCGGGATATAGCTTCCGGCAAGCAGGCGGAATGCCTGGGAGAACTTGAGAACATTTTCGCGGAATACATCGGGGATAAAATAAACAGGCCTGCCGCCGGGCTTTCCGTCGCGGAAATCAGGGATATTCTCGCGGAAAAAATAAAGGACCGGGAACTGGCGGATCTTGCGGCCGGGCTTTTAGAAGAACTGCATTTTAACAGGTTTGCCCCGGCCGGCAAAGAAAAAACCGATCTTGCGGGGCTGGCGGCGGCTCTTAAAGAAATTATTATTAAAATTGAAAAGGCGGGCTTATGAAACTGCTCAAGCTGGTATTTCTTTTTACGGTGCTCCTGTCCCCTGGTATTTTTAAAGGCGCGGATTTTGACGAAGCCAACAAGCTTTATGAAGCCGGCAAATATTTTGAAGCCGCGGCGGCCTATAATGCCCTGTTAAGCTCCGGCAATAAGAGCGCGGAGGTTTATTATAATCTGGGGAACGCTTATTTTAAGGACAAGAAGACGGGGCTTGCGATACTTAACTACGAGAAGGCGCTCAAGCTTGCGCCCCGGGACGCGGACATAAAATATAATCTGGAGTTTGCCCGGAGCTTTATTAAAGAAGCCGCGGTGGAAGATACCCTGACAAAATTTCTGAATTCTTTATATTATTATCTGACCCTGAATGAACTCTGTATCCTGCTGGCGCTGGCTTTTTTGAGCGTGATGGGGCTTTTGACCTACCGGCTCTTTCAAAAGAATGAACTTTCCTACTGGCTGGCTTTCAGCTGCTCCATAGTTTTTTGTCTGGTGTTAATTTTCAGTGCTTTGCGGATCTTTGAAAATGAAACTACCCGGGCGGCGATAGTGATAGCGCCTTCCGTGGAAGCCAAAGCCGCCCCGCTCGAAACCAATCCCGCCTCCTTTACCATTCCCGAAGGTAAAAAAGTCCAGATCTTAAATTCAAGGAAAGACTGGGTGGAGATCTTTCTTAAGTCCGAGAATATGAAAGGCTGGATAAAACAGGAAGCTATAGCGGAAATATAGCCGTAACAAAAACAATCCGGGAGAGCGCCGCTCTATCAGAGCTGTTGATACTTGAGGAATGTTTACGGTATAATCAACGGTATTAAAACGGGGGGATATTATGAAAACATATAAAATAAAGGGTGAAGAACGGTCAAAAGATTTTAAGCTGAAAGCCGGCGGCGTGCCTGTGCCGGTATACAAAGCAAGAGTTTCCGCTGTTCCTTTCAATCAGGTCTGGCCGGGTTATCAAAGGCCGCTGGACCAGACCGAACAGGCGTCTTTTGCCTACTGGGATATTAAAAAACCCGTAAATATTGAAATTGAACCGGCCGGTCCGATAAAAACCTGCAGTATTAAACCTTCCTCGTATAAACTCGTCCCGGAAATAATTGAAAATAAGATTTTTTTTAAGGTGAAAAAGCCGGGACATTTTGTCGTGGAAGTTAACGGGAGGCGCAGCCCGCTGCATGTCTTTGTAAATCCGGAGAAAATCCAAATACCCGGCAAAAATAATAAAAAAATAATATATTTCGGCCCGGGCATACACCGGCCCGGGAGAATAGTACTTAAGGACGGCCAGACCGTTTATATCGCGGGTGACGCAGTCGTGCACGCGGCCATTTCTGCCGAAAATGTTTCTGATATTAAAATAATTGGAAGAGGAATACTCGACTCAAGCAGTTTTGCCAGGGAGGATCTGCCTCCTACTGTTTATACCCCCGGCTCGATTTACTTCTATAACTGCAAGAACATCAAAATAGAAGGTATAGTTATCCGGGATCCCAATATGTGGACCGTTACCATAGACCGCTGTAAAAATGTGGAAATAGATAACATAAAACTTATAGGTTTATGGCGTTACAACAGCGACGGCATAGATATCTGCAACAGCCGGAAAATCAGGATAAGTAATTGTTTCATCAGGTCCTTTGACGACAGCATTGTTTTTAAAGGTTTGAAGAGCAGGAAACAAGACCACAAGGACCAGCGCCCGGTAAGAGATGTTGTAGTTGAAAATTGCGTTATCTGGAATGACTGGGGAAGAGCTCTGGAATTCGGCGCCGAAACCTGCGCCTCTGAAATAAAGAATGTGGTTATCAAAAACTGCGATATCATCAGGACTGATCTTATTGCGCTGGATATCCAGCACGGAGATTGCGCGAATATTTCAAACATAAGGTTTGAGAACATCAGGTTCGAAATGGATGACAGGAGCCTGCGCCCGATGCTGCAAAAAAGCAGGAACGGGAAATATAAACCCGGAAAAGGAGTATATACTCCGCGCCTGATCGTACTGGAGATCAAGAAAAACATGTGGAAACAATGCGACGGGCTCGGAGGCATGAAGAATATTTATTTTAAGAATATTGACGTAAAAGGGCCCTGTATCCCGGAATCCATTATTTACGGCCACGGCCGGGGCAGTGCGGTTGAAAATGTAAAGATAGAAAACCTTGTCATTAACGGGAAAAAAATAACGTCGCCGCAAAAAGCCAATTTTAAGATAGGAAGTTTCGCGAAAAATATCAAATTTGTTTAGCATTTTTATACAAGGAGAAAGTAAATGTCAGAGAAGAAAGTGGGTTTGCAGTTGTTTTCGCTGAGGCAATTTCTCAGGACCGAACCTGAGATGAGAGAAACTTTGAAAAAAGTAAGGGCCATGGGCTATGAGAATGTCCAGGTTTCAGGGTTCGGCAGGGTAGAGCCGGAAAGCTTGAAAGCAATTCTCGAGGAAAATGAGCTGTTTCCCTGCTCGTATCATGATATGTTCCACCCCATAGTTGAAAATACCGGAGAGCTGATAAAACTTTGCAAAATAATGGGCTATACAAATGTTGCCTGCGCGGTCCCGCCGGATGATATGATGAATGAAGCCGGTTACCGTAATGTCGGACAGAAGCTAAGCAAGGCGGGGGAACTGCTGTTTAAGAACGGCATAACCCTGGTCTATCATAATCACGGGTTTGAACTGATGAAATACCGGGGCAAATCCGGCCTGGAAATAATTTATGAGGAGAGCGATCCCAGATATCTACAGACCGAACTGGATACCTACTGGCTGGCCTTCGGAGGCGCGGACCCCATAGAGTGGATAAATAAATACAAAGACAGATGCCCGATAATCCACCTGAAAGACATGTCGGTTTTTTATAACCAGATAAGAATGTCTGAAATAGGCAACGGCAATCTTAACTGGCAGGGGATCTTTAAGGCGCTAAAGGGCACAAATTGCAGGTGGTATATCGTGGAACAGGATTTTTGCGGCGGCAATCCTTTTGACAGCGTGAAAATGAGCTTTGATAATTTAAAGAAAATGGGGATAGAGTAAGCAAGCATTACGAGCAATAATAAAGGCTCTGTTCCTGAAAGGGAGCGGGGCCTTTTTTGTTTAAAACAGTTGACAAGCATAATAAATAGATTTAAAATAATCATATAAGAAACAATAGTTACATATATGAAACATATTATTGGGGGAAAGTGTCATGAAAAATTCTTTTTTAAAGCCGGATTTCCTGAATCCTTCTGAGGAAAGACCGAATATTTTGCTGGTCATGACCGACCAGCAGCGTTTCGACAGTATCGGAGCTGTCCGCAGTAATTTTAATGCGAAAACGCCGAATATGGATAAACTGGTAAAAAGAGGCGTTACCTTCGAAAACGCTTTTTGTACCGCCCCGGTCTGTTGTCCTTCCCGGGCAACCCTGATGACAGGCTTCCACCCGACCCGTGCGGGTGTTCCCGGTAACTCGGAGGCGCCTTTGAATGAAGGGCTGGGAACTATCGGGGACCGGATGCAGGCCTGCGGATATGAGACGGTCTATCATGGAAAATCACATCTGAAAGGAGACCTTGCAAATTATGGCTTTGAAGTAACCTTTGAGAACAGCCATGACGAAAGTACACGCAAAGAGGCAAGCAGGTACTGGCGTAACCGGGACTGGATAACCTCTAAACGGCCTTTTTTTCAGGTGGTCTCTTTTCTGGATCCTCACGACATCTATTTTCTGGACGGGGCGGCAACGGCTCCAAAGACCCTGCCGCCCTGGGCAAACCGTTTTGATACCTTAAAAGGGAAACCAAAGATCCAGAAGGCCCGGCAGACGGCTTGGAGCGAGGAGAGATGGCAATACTACCGCAAGTTCTATGCCGAAAGGCTGGAACGCGTTGACCGCGAGTTGGGGGAACTTCTCTCAGAGCTTTATTGTTCCGGTTATGGCTGTAACACCTGGGTAATTTTTACGGCTGACCACGGGGACATGGGAGGCGAACACGGGATCGCTTTTAAAGGGCCGTTCATGTATGAAGGTGTTTTGCATGTTCCTTTGATAATCGCGCCTCCGGATAATATGGTAGGAGGGAAGTTCCGTTCTTTCCCGCAGGGCAAGGTATTTAAACCCTCCCGATCCGGGGGAATGGCCAGCCATATAGACCTAGTTCCGACTATCCTGGACTTAGCCGGAATTCCTGCGGATCCAAAACTTCCGGGCAAGAGCCTTGTTCCTGCTCTGAAAGGAAAACCCTTTAAGGGACATGAAGCGGTCTTTTCCGAATGGACCGACGATATGGGGATCAGGTGCATCCGTACAAAGAACCATAAGTATGCGGTTTACGCAACCGGTGAAGAAGAGCTTTATGACCTTAAAAACGACCCTGAAGAATTGGAAAATATTGCTTCCCGAAAGTCCGCCCGGAAGCTCCGCGAAGAGCTAAGGCAAAAATTGAAAGAGCACCTGCAAAAAGAAGGCGACTCTTTTTTATTGAAATAATTTAATGGTTTGAAGGCGAAATCGTCTGATGAATCAGGCAACTACAAAAAAAACTCCTTGTAGTTGCTGTATTTTCTCCTGAGGCACGATATAGAGCGTTTGGACCTTGAAAAGATTCAATAACAAAAGGAGCGTAGATGCAGACAAAAAGCCCTGTTCCCGCGCTTGAAAGAAGCCTGGATATCCTTGAACTCCTTGAGAAGAGCCCTAAAGGCCTTTCTTTTACAGAAATCTATACAAAACTAAATATTCCCAAGCCCTCCGTGCTAAGGATCCTCAATATCCTGCACCAAAGAAGGTATGTAAGACTGGAAAACAGATCCTACAAACTGGGCTTAAGGCTTCTTACTTTTGGCCTGAATGTCCAGGATTCGCTGGACCTGCGGGAAATAGCCAGGCCTTTTATGGAAGAACTTCTTAAAGAAACCGGGGAAACTGTTGAACTTACTATCTTTGATGAAGACTCGCTGCTGGTAGTGGATAAACTGGAAAGCTTTAACTCTATCCATATTTTTGCAAAAGTAGGCGTCAGATTCATGTATCAGTTTTTAGACGTACCGGGTAAGATCGCTCTGGCCTTCCTGCCTGAAGAAAAGAGGGAGAACTGGTTCAACGCTTTCAGGCTCCGTAAACCCGGCCCGGACACAGAGCAGCTGATCAGGAAATTCAGGGTTGAGCTGCCGAAGCTCAAAAGGGAAAAAATAAATACCGGTGTCGGTGAAAAACGTCCGGAGGTTTTCCGTATGGCCTCTCCGATATTTGACCATAAAGGAGAATTGGCCGGCGTGGTTGATATAGCCGGGCCCTCCTTCCGGCTCAAAGAGAAAAACAATTTCAAAAGCAGTGTTTTGAAATGTGCTGTGGATATCTCAAAAAAAATAGGTTTTGCGGAATAAGGAACAAAACAAAAGGAGGCGGGAATATGAAAAAGTTATTGAATGTAATATTTTTGACAGCGATAACGTCCGTCTTGTCCGCTTATGAGATAAATTTTGAAGGCACTTACGAGAATTCGAACAAGAACGACCGGCCGAATATATTGAGCGGCGGGGCGGACAAAAAAGGTGAGAACGAATGGCAGGCCGTCTTAAAAACAGATTGGAAAGGAAAGCTCCAGACTTTTGAAGGTATCATGACGGGGGACTTCAAAAGCGGGACGGTTAAGGGCGATTTTTATATGATGAGCGGGACCAAGCAGACCCGGCATTTTGTTTTTACGGCAACAGCGGCAGATTATAATATCAGCGGGCCGATCCTTGAGTTAAAGGATACTAAAGAAGTTAAAAGCGGAAAGTTTGAGCTTAAGAAAGCCGGTAAAGCGGTTTCTGCGCCTTCAGGTACCGGAACAGTGCCGGAGGCTCCGGCAGAAAAAGCAGGCGGAAAGACGGTTGTTGCCGGCAAAGATAAAAATACCCTGCCTGCGGAAGACTGGCGACTGCCGGCTAAGGAAAAAAAGGTTTCACAACCTGAGAGTGATACCGGGGATTGGAAGTTTACACCCCAGACATTTCCGCCCATAGAAAGTATTGCTGCGCAAAAGCCCGACAGTATTCCCCTTTATGGCTGTTTTTCCTGGGGGGAACAATATACGCAGTTTAGAAAGGAAATAAAAGAAGTCGGTTGGACTTCTTACCGCTTGAGCGGGCCCCCGAATGATGAGGCGCTCGTTAACGCGATAGAGGACGGCCTGCCGCTCCTGGTTACCCTTCAGACAGGTAAGACCAGACAGGAATTCAGGAAGGAGCGCGTCAGGGATTATTATAAAAGCGATGAGGAATTCATACAGGCCTACCTGGCGGTGCTGGATGAGTTCTGCGGAAAATACGGCCCCGGCGGGAGCTTATTCCAAAAACGCCCTGAGCTGGCCAAAAACCCGGTAAAGTATATAGAGCTCTGGAGCGAACCCAACGACCACCGTTTAATAGCCAACGGGCCGGATAAAAAGGAGATAGATGCCCACCGGCAAAGTTTGTACGCAAAACTCCTGAAAGAAGCCTATGCCTTTATTAAAAAGAAATATCCCGCGGTTATGGTCGTAGGTTTTGCCGCCAGCGGGCGCGATGACCAGCGGTTCATAGAAAAAGTCCATGCCTGCGACCCGGCTGTTGCGAATTCCTATGACATTGTTTCAACACATCCTTACTCCGATGCGCCGCCGATGGCCGAAAGGATCCAGGGCTTTTATTCCGTTACGAAAGCCTGGACAGGGATACAAAAAATTCTGGCAAAAAACGGTTCTTCAGGAAAACCTCTGTGGTATTCCGAGGTCGGGTGGCCTATTTTGCAAAGTGAAGGAGGAAAATTTCCCGAACAGAAATACCATCCGTCGATCTCGGTCTGGCTGGCCGCGGCTAATGTGATAAAAATGTATACCCTGGCTTCCCGGCTCGGGGTGCAGAGGGTCTTTATTATCTCGGTAACAGACGCGCCTACCGATGACGACCAATATAATTACGGGTTTTTTGACAGCAAAACGAGAGAGTGGAGGCCGTCTGCTTATGCCGCGCAACAGATGATCCGGCTGCTGCCCAAACCCCGTATACAGACCGTAATTTCGGAGGAAACCGGGGGGCTCTATGCTTATCAGTTCAAGTGCGACTGGACCAAAACTGATACTAAAGAGGTAATAATTGCCTGGCAGGAGCAGAAAAAAGGTGAACTCAGCGTTGCTATTCCAGCCGGCAGGAAGATCTCGAAGGTTCTTAACCTGCTCGGTGGAGAAGAAAAGTTTTCCGTCAAAGACGGCAAAGTGCAATTTGCGGGAGGCCCGTTGCCTTCCTACCTGGTGCTGGAATAATTTTTATAGGAGTATGAGAATGAAAAAACTTTTTCTGGGCCTCTTGTTTCTTGTCTATATTTTTATTTGCCTGCCGGCTTTTGCCTTCGCCGAAGTGAAGTTCGTCCCTCTGGACGGTAAAGCTATCGCTGCTATTCTCGCAAAAGCCCCCAAACCGGCCCGGCTGGCACCGGAGCTTAACCTTGAACTTGTGGACTATATTGATTGTACCGCTCCCGGGGAAGCGCATCCCTTTGCGGATGACGGCTGGTCGAAGATCGTTGACGGCACCATGGGTAAATACCGGGAAACCACCGTGGCGGATAACAGTTTTTTCTCCTACCGCTTTAATACGAGCGCGCTGGAAGAACCCCATCTGGTGGTGGTGGAATATCCGGACGACAAGGAAAGAGTGGTCTCACTTTTTCTGCATGAAGAGGGGATGAACGGGACCTTCAATTTGAATTTCCATGTTGAAGAAGGTTACTCGAGCGGCGGCGAATTTCCTCTTACAAACAACTACTGTTATCAGCAGTTATTTTTCTGGCCGAAGACGCCCTGGCCGGCCCTGGTCTGCTTGAACATTCAGCACGGCATACCGGCTGCCATGTCCCGTATCTGGGTTTACCGGATCAAAGGCGGGCTGCCTGCGGCGCGCATCAATGAACCTAGGGGTGCCAAGCGGCAGATCGGAACGTTTTATGAGTATAGCCATTTGATCAGGTATGATTTCGGAAATAACCAGAAAGGGCCCGAGCGCCTTGCCGAGTATCTGGCTTATTCCGGGCAAAACCTTTACTCTTTTGATTCCGTTATGTATAAATGGTCGCACTGCTTTCTACCGGCTTTTGGAGAAGAGAAGGATCCCGATACCGAAAATATACTGGCGGCCTGCGATAAGAAACAGATAAATTTTACGGCAGTTTTTGATCCCATGAAAGAATTCGCGGTCAATGGCGTTCCCACCGGTGACCTTGATGAAAAGTCTGTTTTGAACTGGATCAAAGCCATAGGGGAGTTTGTCGATAAATACGGCAAGCACCCGTCGCTAAAGGGGATCTCGTTCGGCGGCCCGGCGGGCTGTAACAGGATGATAAGCGAGAACCTTGGCAAGCTGCAGCAGGGCTTGACGGCCATGCTTGCAAAAAAACGGCCGGACATACAGGTGTATGCGTATTTTGGTTACCAGTACCTGCATCACGGGGCCTTCTTCAGTCAAAAGAAACAGGGTCACTGGCCTTATACCGATATCATCTCTGAGTGGGAAAAAGAACCTGCGGCCGTTTACTCGGAACTGCTCACTAAAAATATTGCCGCTTACTATAAGGAGATGAACCTGAATATCAAGGATTACCAGAACCGGCCGGGCTTGGTCCCGGTTCGCAGTTATTACCCGGTGGACCAGCGGGTCTTTGAAACCTATCCGCTGGGCGCTTCGCCGGTCCACATGCTCTACCGGGATTTTAACCTTTCCCAGGGATGCGCTGACCTGGTCAGCAACGGGAATGCGGCAACCGGCGCCTGTCTCTTCGGTACCTATTTTGAGATAACCCCGCCGCTTTTTGAAGGGCAGAATTTCTGGTGGGACCGGACCTGGATCGCCCCGCAGTGCAATCCCTCAGAACCGTATTTCATGGAAGGATATACCGGCGCTCTGGCTCACGAGGATGTGCCGTTTATAATTAATTGCGGCTGGTCGGATCCCACAAACGGCTCAGCCCACCAGGTACGGGAGTTTGCCCGGGCCTACCGGGCCCTGCCGGCCCAGAAGTTTACAACCCGGGAGAAGTCCCGTTATATAACGGTTCGTGATCTAAACCTTGAGGGTAAATATTATTTTTATCTGTTGAACAATAATTACAGCAAGGCCGTTCTAACTTTCAGCCTGGGCGGGGCAGACAAGGCAGAGCAATTGACGGACGGGCAGGCGCTTGCCGCGAAAGGCGGTGTATTTACGGTCACGCTGGAACCCTATCAACTGCAGACCTTTGCGGCGCCGGGCGGCTCAAAACTTTCCAATATTACCATTACCCGGGGTGAAGAGCTACGCCGGCAGCTGCAGAATAGAATAAATGAGTTCAATGTTAAGATAAAACGGCTGGAAAAGTCCGCCGCGGCGCCTGTTCTGGAAAAATATAGAACGGTTGCGCGGCAGGCGGCGGGTCTCCTGGCCAAAGGGGAAGAAGAAGCGGCTGATCTTGCACTCGGGTACGCGCTGGATAATCAACTGGCGGCATATATTGACCTCTATCTTGACAGGCCCAGGATAACCTGTTCGAGAACGAAAAGTAATATAGTAATTGATGGCCAGCTTGATGAATGGAAGGGCGCGGCCGGCGTGAGCATTGACGGTCCCGGCAACTTAGTCAGCGATCACTGGCTCTTTAACTGGTGGAAAGGGAAAGAGGATCTAAGCGCTTCTATATCTTTTCTTTATGATAATGAAAATCTTTACATTGCTTTCAAGGTGTTGGACGACAAACTTATGGAGACGGATAAGCTGGAATTTTATTTTAGCAAGGATAAATACCTTTCTCCGTATGAGAGCCAGGGCTTCGGGAAGTTAAAGCCCTTTGTCGTAAAAGCGCCGCTCACGGACGAAACTGTGACAGAAAAAAATTATTGTTTGAAACGTATCAGCGGCGGTTATCAGGGTGAAATGAAGATCCCCCTTGCGGACCTGAATATCAAACCCGGAGGGAGCCTCGGCATGAGTATCATATTGACCGATATGGACCTGGCACAGGATTATTTTAAAAAATTGGCAAGAATGACATTTTCTTTCCGGAAGGAAAAGCAGATGGAATGGCCGGTCCATGAGCGCAAGTTCTGGAGATCGGCGCGCGACCCGCAGGCCTGCGGCGAGTTGGAACTAAAGCCTTAAATGCCTTAACAGAAGGCGAGTACATTTTACCTGCGGTAAGTATTTGAAGTACGCTGCTCGAGGAGAAAAAATGAAAAACGTACGGGCATTCACAAAAAGCCTCTTTTTGCTGGCATTTCTGCTGCTGCCCTTTGCGGGGGAGGATAAAGGCCAGACTGAAGATCTAAAGAGTCCCGCTTTGTTTGCGGAAATTAAGGGTTTACCTGACGGGATCCTCAGGGTAAAGACAAATGCTGACGGCAGTTTTCAGTCTCTGCTGGCAAAGGCCACCATAAAGACCGGGACTGTGCCCGGCGGGCAAAAAGATATAAAGGCGCTTCGCGGTGTTGCGGAGCCGGAATGCAAAAAATATTTCAAAAAATGGCTCGAGGAGTACTGTGTGATATTGAAGGGTACTGATAAGACGGTGACACTGGAAACAAAAGTTGACGGTTGCAAAGACGCTCCGGGTAATCTCGTGAAAATCGTCCGCCCGCAGGGACAGGAATACAAAGCGATAACAGTTCAACCGGACATGTCCGCAAAGGGCCTTAGTGCTGCAGGCAAAGAGCTCACAAAGGACGGTCTGGAATTTGTTTTTGTCATGTACATGACCACAAAAACCCTCACAGACATAGTGGCCATGGTTGAAGCGCGCGGAAAGCAGAAATCCAATGAAAAATAGGCCGGCAGGACGGTTCTACTCTGCAGTACTATTAATGCTTCTAGCAGGCTCCCGGGTTTTGGCAGGAGAAACCTATTATGCCGATCCGGTCAAAGGGGACCCTGCAAACAACGGCAGCAGCCGTGCGCCCTGGAAAACTCTGGCGGAAGTGGTAACAAGCGGAAAAATCAAGACCCTTAAACCCGGCGATACCCTGCTGCTCCGGTCAGGACTGCACGGTGAAGTTGTATTAAGCGGCGAAAACGCAGGGATGATAACTATTGCTGCGGCTAAGGATGAAAAACCACAGCTTGCCCGGCTGGAGATAGCAAAAGGAAGCAAATGGACGATAAAAGGCCTGACTATTAGTCCCTCTTTCGGTGCTAAATACGGCAAATATATGGTCAGCCTTGCGGAAAACGGAGCTTCCGATAATTTGGTCCTTGAAGATTGTTTTATTTATTCTGCGCTCGATTCCTCGGACTGGTCCAAAAAAGATTGGATGAACGCGAATTGGGGTGTTTCAATGGGGCGTTCCGGCACACATATAATTTTGAGGAATAATTATATATTGAATGTGCGTATGGGAATTGTGATGGCCTCTACGGATTCTCTCTGCGAAGGGAACGTGGTTTCTGATTTTTCCGGGGACGGCATACGGGATACCGCGGATAACCAGACCATACAATACAATGTGGTCAAGAACTGTTACGTGAGCATGGAAGACGGTGATCCAAATCACGATGATGCCATACAGTGTTTCCCTTATAAGGATAAAGAAGGGCTAAATAAGGCCGTTATCCGCGGAAATGTGCTCATCAACCAGGAGAACCCGTCCCAGAAGTTTCCGGGACAACCGCACGGCATCGGGATCTTTAATTTTCCGGCCAGTGATTTTATTATTGAGGACAACGTTTGCCTTGTGAAAAGCTGGCACGGGATTACGCTTGTGAATGGCCGGGAGAGCCGGGTTACCGGTAATGCCTGCTTTTCCATTTGGAAGGATTCCGAGAGAAAACCTCTTATAAGGGTCGGTAAGAATAAGAATTCCGGTAATATTATCGTAGAGAACAATATTGCGCCCGGTTTTGAACTGAGTGAGGATAAACAGCTGAAAGCGAAGAATAATGAACTTGCAAGCGCGGAAGCCTTTGAAAAGGCGCTAAAAAAAGCGCTTGGTATTATTTATGAAAAATATGGTAAAATACATCAGCTTGCGGGGCGGAAGCGCCTGGAAGATATTATTATCAAATAAATGAGGAGGAATGGATGAAAAAATTATATGTAATTCTTGCGGTTTTGTTTGCCTGTGCTTTTGCCGGGTTTGCCGCCGGGGAAAAAAAGGACGCGCCAAAAACTGATAAGGCCGCGGAAGCAAAAGAAGTAAAAGGTATAAAAGTAACGGCGAGTTCCTGGGAGCAAAAAGCCAAGGGCGGCTGGGGGGACATGCCTCCCGAACGGTCTCTTGACGGTGACCTTAAGACCGCGTGGATGGCCGAAGGCGACGGGGAATGGATCCAGTACGATTTTGGAAAGTCGAAAACTTTTAAAGCGGTAAAACTTGCTTTTGCCCGGGGCAACGAAAGGGTCTATACTTTTGATCTCCTTGCAAGCGAGACCGGTACCGGGGATTCCTGGACTGCGGTACTTAAGACGGTAAAAAGCAGCGGAAAAGCAGCGGGACTGGAAACTTTTGAGTTTAAGAATGTCAACGCGCGTTTTATCCGCGTGGTCGGGCATGGAAATACCTCGGAAAAATTCTCAAAATGGTGTAATATCTCTGAAGCCGATTTTGTCACGGAGTGAAAAAAAGCCAGGTTATTTTAAGGGGGTTTAATGAAAGTAACGGTCAAACTGATTTCTGTTTGCTGCATTTTTATTCTGCTGAATTTAGTTTTTGACGTACCGTCTGCCGCGGAAACCGGTAAAATAGACCGCCAGGCCTTTAAAGACCTGAAGATCTCTTCCGAAATAATGGATATGACTGTTGCGGTACAGAAAATTTCCCTGGGGGGCGGGAATAAACTTCAGAACGGGCCGCAAAAGGAGTGTTACAGCCTCTATTTGAATGCTCTTATGTCCGCGCTAAATCCGGAGCTCAATTCCGGGGGCGGGGGAAAAGTGGCCGAACGGCTTTTAGCCCAGATCAGGTATATAATAAGCCCGGGCCATGAACCGAATGCCGGCTGCGGGTTGAACGGCTGGACGCATTGCGCTATTGCCGAGGCCTTCGCCCTGGTAAGAAAAACTCCGGAGGTTTGGGACAAGCTGACCGGGGAAGAGAAAAGCCGTATGGACTGGATCATGAAAGCCCTGGCGGTAGCCGGGCACTTTGGCTATGACGATGGCAATGATTATAAAACCTCTCTGCATTGTGACGACAATTCTTACAAAAAATGGAATCCCAATCACCGGCTCTACCTGTTCGTTGTCCTTTCGGCCGCGGCCTATTTCGGCCCCGAAGAACTTAACAAGATCTATACCTCCTTTAATTTTGATGAATACATGAAGAAGTTCGAGGAATACGGTTTTACCAATATCAAGACGGTCTGGACCTGCTATGACTGGAAGACGATCTTTGAAAAAGGCGGTACCTATACCTCTCCCAAATCGAAAAAGGAAATGGGTTCCGGCACCGGGGTTCGTCATCCCTTTACCTATGAAAAGCTGCCGCTTGCCGATATTTCCGGGATATATTGCGCGGTCGCTGAATATAACTACGGTGAAAAGGTAATTAACGGAATTGAAGGTAAATCCTGGACACTGAAAAACGGTAGTTCCCCTTTTCTCGGCCAGCAGGGCATGATGAAGGAATTTAACAGCGGTGATGCTGCCGGGAAAAGAAGTTCTTTAGGTTACTGCGAGGAAAACTTTTGCTCCTATACCGCAATGCTGGTTACCCTGAAAGTACTGGGTTTGTGGACTGATTCAGAACGCTGCCGTAAAATGGAAAAGTTGATGTATGTCGGCAACGAAGATTTTCTTTATAAAACTTCCATGGGTTTTCATTCCTTTGCAAAAGGCCACGGAGAAGATACGCCAAGGTTTGAAACCCAAAAATGGCTTGCCTATCCGATCGTGCTGGAGCTCTGGAATAGCTACTTGAAACAAAATATTAAGGCAAATATTAAGTAGAACAGTTAAGGGGAAACTGTTGCGGCAGTAAAACAATTATATTTAATAAAGAAATTAAAGCGAGCTCGATATAAAGAGAGTATTAGGATAATTCCGGAAAATAAGCGGTAAACGCGGGAGGGCTTATGACAGGAGCCAACCTTGAAGAACTAAGGCACTTCATTGATAACTTGAATGTCCTTGACACGCATGAGCATTTTAGATACAAGGGCGGGGCCGCGGGAGACGCAAGCAATTATGATATTTTTGCTTTACTCGGTTCGGCGTATGTAGCCGCGGACTTTAATAGCGCGGGGCTTAAAAATGTTTTCTCTTCCGGCCTCTCTGCTTTTGAAAAATGGAAAGAAATTGAAAAAGTCCTGCCGTTTGTAAGGTCAACAAGTTACTTCCGCAGTTTGTTTGACGGGCTTAAGGAACTTTACGGTTTTGAAGAGGTTCTTTCTGCTTCCAACTGGCAGGAGTATGACAGAGTTATACGAGAACATCATAACGACAGTTCCTGGTTCAGCGAGGTCCTTAATAAGGCCGGTATTGAAAGGTATTTAAATGACGAGTTTTGGGCGCTTAAAATACCCGAAAAAGGCGGCAAGGATATTCCTGTCCTGAGAATAAATCCTTTCGTAATGTCCGCGCTGGGAGAAAAAGACCATAACGGCCATAACGCCCGGGAATTCGCGGAAAAACAAGGCGTCAAAATAAAGAATCTTGATGATTATATCAACTGGGTAGACCGGCGTATAGGTGATTTTAAAAAAGCCGGAGCAGTTGCCCTGAAAAACGCCCTGGCTTATGACCGGAGCCTGTATTTTGCCGAAACAACGGAAAAAGAAGCAAAAAAAATATTCAAAGCCGGAAATAAGAAAGCCGCGCAAAAGCAAAAGACCGCGCTTCAGGATTTTCTGCTGCACCGTATCATGGAACTTGCCGTAAAACACGGCCTGCCTGTTCAGATCCATACCGGTATTCAGCATGGCGGGGGAAGGCCGCTTGCCTGGTCAGACCCGCTCCTGCTAAACAACCTATTCCTGAAATATGAAGAGGCCCGTTTTGACGTCTTTCACACCGGATATCCTTTTACCGGCAGTCTGATCGTCCTGGCCAAGAGCCAGAGGAACGTATTTTTTAACCTCTGCTGGATGCCTATCATCTCCGAGACCAGTACCGGGGAATTGCTTAATGAACTCCTTGACTGCGTCCCTTCAAATAAAATATTCTGGGGCGGGGATTGTTCCGGGGCCGAGCTGGCCTACGGCGCGGTAAGATACGCAAAAAAAAGCATTTTCCGCGCGCTGGCAAAAAGGATCGAGAACGAAGCGGCTTCACTGGAAGACGCGAAATTTATCGCGAAGAATATACTCTATTCGAACGCGAAAGAATTTTACCGGATCTGATGTTTTCCGGGTGAAATGGCGGTAAAGGAGTGTTGCTTTGCGGACTTTTCCCTGCCTTGAAAAATATTTACGCAATAGGTTTGCAATTTGGCAAATATTTTTATTAGTTGTTTTTTTCTTTTTGAGCTTGGGGGCGCGGGCAATAGCCGAATATATCGAACCCCTGTCGTTTGACTGGAGACGGTCCCTGCCTGTCGAATGGATGTCTCCGGCAACCGGGCCTATCGGAGGCACAGAAACAAGAGCGCTGGTTCCTTTTAACGGCAAGCTCTATGCGGCGATGGGCTACTGGTCAGATTCACAGTTAAAGAACCTGGAGTTACCGGGAGCCCAGGTTCTGGTCCTGGATTCGGCAAAGTCAGAATGGAAGGTGGATCTGGAACTGCCGGAACGGGTGAGCTGGGATCCCTTAAATTTAAGAGTACTTAAAAATTGGACAATGCGGTTTCATTTTTCAGGGTGCAGGAAGTATCTGGCAGTGAGCATGCTTTCAGCCGTTAAATTTACCCGGGACTTGGACGGCAATTCTATTCCTCCTGTTTCTATTCTTATAGCCGGGGTATGGCTGAACGGCGGCGGAGCGACCGAAGTTTTCTATAAAACCGACAAATCAGGCAAATGGGTAAACGCAGTCCTGGATGATGGAACTCAGTACCACCCGGTACGCAGTTTTACCGTTTATGAAGATAAGGCCACGCAGGCACAACAGCTCCTTGCGGGTTTTGGCTGGAAAGAACATCCCGGTATTTACTCGGGCAGGTATGATCCGCGGATGGACCGCCTGGTGTGGGATAAAAAGCCCGAGCTTCTGGAAAGCAAGGCCTATGCCAAACAGCCGAAAGATGACCTGAGGGTTACCAGTTTTGTGGAATGTAACGGCAAGCTGTACGCTTCGGTCTATGACCGTTTATATGAAAGACAGGACGGAAAAAGCCCTATATGGAAAGTCGTATTTGAACATCATTTGAATTCTAACTCCGGCAGGGGAACGGGGTTTAGAGGCCTTACAGCCATACCTGCTCAAGGCGGGAAAGGCGGGAGGATACTTTTTACGGTAGAGGATGATCCTCTGGTGATTCTTAGCGTCGATCCCCTGGCAAACTTTGAATGCAAGGAAGACCTGAATGTTTCCGGGTATCTTGCCGGTATCTGGAAGACCACCGTTAAATATGGTGTTGCGGCTTATAACAATATGCTGGTATACCCGTATCCTTCAAAGGAAGCGCCTTCCCTGTTTATCGGTTTTGAAATTGTCACGCCGAAGCTGGACGAGACGCACCGTTTTAAATACTGGAATGCAAACGCCAATTTTCTGATCCGTCATGCGGACGGCAAGTATGAACTCAGGGAGATCTTTGACCCGGCTCTGGCTGTAAAACCCAAACTGGTCTCCACCAGGACCCTGGCATTGTCACCGTTTCCCGGCGACCCGCCGGGAACTCTGTATGCCGGCGGATTTGACGGCAATTATTTACCTGTGCATAATACGGCCTGGATCTATAAAGGTGTACCAAGATAAAAAACAGAGGAGCAGAAGTACGGCTGACGGCAGACAGCAAAAGAAATAAATTACTAGCTGTACTTCCGTACATCCGTTAACTGTAAGCTGTTCTAGCTGTACCTCTGTTCGCTGTTCTCTTGTACCTTGTGGCTTATTTTCTTAACGGGAGGAGTAAATGAAAAAATTGTTATGTTTTCTGTTTTTGGGAGCCGCATTTGCCTTAAACGTGAATGCGGCGGAAAAACCGCAGCCGGTCACTGTTGAGCTGTCGGCGAATATCGTAAAAAATGCGCCGGATATGCCGGCAGAATTGAACCACGGCCTCAACCTGAAGCTTATTGATTTTGTGGACTGTACGGATCCGAAAGATCCGCACGGATTTATGGACCAGGGAACCTCAAAGCTCACATCCGGGCCGGCGGGAAAATACAGGATCACGGCCGCCCACAGGCATGCCTTCTTTTCTTACATGCATAAGACAGCGGGCAAAGATAACCCTATTTTTATAGTCATAGAATATCCCGATGACGCGGTAAGGCTTATGAGTTTTATGACCCATGACTCAAACAGGCCGGGAGGCCCTCATTTATCCTTCAGCCTGGAAGGGGGCGTATATACCGGGGAACCCCTTCCGCTTACGAATAAAATGCAATACTTTACCTATATATCCTGGCCGCAGGACAAGTGGACCCCTCTTCTGATAGAGAATTTTATGCAGAGCGGTTCTTCGGGAGCCGCAAGCAGGATCTGGGTCTATGAAATAGCCGGGGGTTTGCCGGAGTTAAAGCTAGAGGCCCCGGTGCCGGGCAAGCAGAGAGTCCTGGATATGTTCTTCCCTCTGGCATTTTTGGCCACGCGGGATTATTTTGGCAGGGACAGCAAAAGATCTGTTGAGCATATGCTCGAGTATTGCAAGTATGTCGGGATCAACAGAGTGACAATGATGGTCTATGCGAATCAGGACTGGGGAGCAATGTGCACTGTGCCTTCCTGGGATACGGATGATAAAGGTTATCTGGACGACATTTTGAAAACTATGGACGCTAAAGGCGGTGTTGAACTGCTTGCCGGAGTAGTTGCGGTAGGCATGTACGGCACGGTTAAGTCTAAAGGCAAGGATGTTAAGGATATGAAACCGGAGGAACTCAAAGAAGTAATACTCAAAGGCTTCGGCGAATTTATTGAAAAATACGGCAAGTACAAATCACTCAAGGGTGTTACCCTCGGCAGTCTGGAGACGATCGGTTTTTATAATCTCCTTGAAAAAGCCGGGATAGTAAAAGACGTCGTGGGTTTTATAAAGAAAAAACGCCCCGACTGGGAAGTTGTTACCTATGTGGGAAACAAATATCTTCAGGAACCGTATTTTGACGGCAACACCATACAGGGAAATTCCAGTCCGGATATGGTTGACATCATCTCAAAATGGGAAAAAGAAGGCGGCTCCTGGACCGGGTATTTAGCCCGGGAGGTTGCCGGGTGTTTAAAGTCCTGGAAAAATGAGCCCGCGGAGATGAAAAAAATTGACGGTTTGACCGTTTATGAAATGTTCTATCCTGACGACCATAGAGTACATTATCAATATACCTTCCAACCGAGAGCGGGAGTCTACTATGACGTTGACCGTTCTCAGCCCAGGTCCGACAATGCGGGCTCTAAATACGGCGGAGTGTTTTCTACTTTTAACGAGGGCTGGACCGGATTGATGGAAGGCATTAACTTCTGGTACAGGAAAGACTGGACCGGGCCGGATTTTAATCCGCCGCTTTCTATGTCTCTGGCCTCTCTGGGCCGGGTAATAGCGCATAATGACCGGCTGGGAATAACCCAGGGCACCTGGAATGTAAAATACTTTGGCATGGAGACGGCAGTCAGAAGATTTGCAAAAGCCTTCAGGTCCCTTCCGCCGGAAACTTTGCAGGATGTTGCCGGTGTACCGGATACCTTCAAGGTCAGATGGCTGAATTATAAACAGAAACGCTATATTTCAATACAAAGCAAGGTGCCTTTTGCTTCTGAAATTTCAATAGACGGGAAAATAATAAAATTACCGCCCTACGAACTTGTGACCTTAACGGATAGCATTTTGACAGAGCCAAAAGTGACAGTCCCTCCCTGTGCGGACTATAAGAGTTTTGTGGAAAACAGGGTCAAGGATTATGAGAAGGCTTATACTGACCTCAAAGCTATCAAAGAAAATGCCGCGCCGGAGGTCTACCTGGAACCGCTTAAAGACGCGAAGAAACTGTTTGGTGAAGGAAAACTTTACTCGGCGGATATAGCTCTGGGGTTTGGCCTGGAAAAAGAGTTAGCCCTGAGGAAGGATATTCTAAAAAGGCCGGAGGTTAAAGCCGCAAAAGTTACTTCCTCTTTCGAACTTAACGGAAACCTGGATAACTGGCCCAAGTCCGCGACAGATATTACGGCGGCAGGCGGGGAATATCTTGCCGGCCACGTGTTTTTCCCGAATAGCTGGACCGGGCCTAAAGACCTGTCAATCCGCCTGCGGCTCTGTCATGACGGGAAGACGCTTTATATCGGCCTCGAAGTAAAAGACGATGTTCTGGACAAGACCGACGGCTGCGAGCTCCGTTTTTCAAGCTCAAATTATATGAACTTAAAAAGCAAGCTGGAAAAGTGGGATTATGCCTGGCAGATCGCGGCCCCGCTGGATAAGGAAAAATTTACCGGTGAAGGAAAAAATGGTTTTAAGTACACCTGTTACCGTACGCAGGAAGGCTATCTTGTTGAGGGCACAGCGCCTCTTTCCGAAATGAATTTGAGCTCCGGTGAGAGTATAGGTTTTCAGGTAAGCGTCTCCGACAGGGACAAACAAGATAATTTAATGTCCACTAAAAAAGGTAATGTTAGAGAGATAGTGGGCTGGGCAAGAAAGCAGAACCTGCTTTACCCTTACAAGCCCAATTTTGCCTTCTGGCAAGATGCCCGGGGACTTGGAACTTTGAACCTGGAGAAATAAAGCAAAATAAGAAGAGGAAAATATGAAAAAAATATCTATTTTTGATTTACGGACATTCTCGGCGGTTATTTCGGTTATCTGTCTGGCTTCTGTCCAGTTTTTAGCCGCTCCTCTGACCCTGGTTAGCAAAGGTACCGGTGAGTATACTATTATTGTTTCCAAAGACGCAAGCTTATCGGAAAAATGGGCGGCAGAAGAACTGGTTGACCATATTAAGCAGATGAGCGGAGCTGTGCTTCCGGTACAGGAGGAAGGCGGTGTTCTGCCGGAAAAGGCAGTTATTCTCGGGGACGGCCCGGCGGCCCGTTCGCTCGGCATAAAGGTGGAGCTTCAAAAACTCGGGGAAGACGGCTATCAGATAAAGACGGCCGGCAAGCGCCTGGTCATAGCGGGAGGCCGCAGGCGCGGGACGATGTACGGAGTCTACACAGTGCTGGAGAAACTTGGAGTCCGCTGGTGGACGCCCTCTGAAACTTCAATTCCAAAACTTACTACCATTATAGTTCCTGAACTTGATCTTTTAGAAATTCCCAAACTTATCTACCGCGACATGATGAACGGGAACGCCTGGGACAAGAACGGTAAGCTCTGGATGGCAAGAAATAAATTGAACGGCATGTCGTGGGAATCAGGGCCTGACCAGGAAAAGCTCGGGGGAAGATATGAATATATCGGGAGGCACTTTTTGCACGGTTCCAAGGACCTGTTGCTGGGTTCTGGCGTTGCTATAACTAAAGATATGTGGCAGCTGCTGGACGGAGAGCGCAGGCCGAACACCCAGCCGTGTTATACAAATCCTGAAGTGGTCAAAGCGGTAACGGCCGGCGTAATTAAAGAACAAAAAGCGCATCCCGACGCCAAATTCACGGCTGTTTCACTTGACACGGAAGGAATCGGGAAGTATTGCCAGTGCAAGGTTTGTACCGAACTGGCCGAAAAGGAAGGGCCTGCCGGGCTTCTTATCCGGTTTGCCAACCAGGTAGCCGAAGGTGTGGAAAGGGAAATACCCGGCGCGAAAATAGTGACAAGCGCTTATTCCTGGGCCTGTAACCCGCCAAAAACCTTAAGGCCGCGGGACAATGTGATAATTGCCTATGATACTTTGTCCGGTGACTATGCCCACCCGCTTTCCTCAAAGAACGATGAAGACATTGATATAGAAAATAATTTTCAGCCGGGAAGCCACTATTATTACCGGCCGGGCGAGAATAAAAGAGTCAGGAGGGAAGTCGAAGGCTGGAGTAAGATCTCCGGTAACATGCTCCTCTATGATTATACGGTAAGTTTGGAACATCCCTATATGCCGTATCCTGACCTCGATGTCCTGGTTCCCAATATTAAGTATTATTCAGAACATAACTTCAAAGGAATATTTATTCTGGGCTCCTTAAGCAACAGGGGCGCGGAATTCTACGGGCTGCGCATGTGGGTAGAGGCAAAAGCGCTCTGGAACCCGGAGGCCGGCGGGCAGGCCCTGATCTCCGAGTTCCTTAACGGGTATTACGGCGCGGCGGCGCCCGCTATTCAAAAATACATTGACGTGCTCCATAAGGTTCCCAGGGAGAACAAGGAATTTTATCTGCCCTTCCACGGAGGTTATCTTAATTCGCTGCATCTTCGGCCGGAGACAATTGCCGCGGCCGAGCAGGTGCTTAGGGAAGCAGAAAAACTTGCAAAAGGGGATTTGGAACTGGAAAAACGGGTAAGGCACGCGCATCTTCCGGTCTGGTATATTCTTGCAAAACGGGGGCCTGAAAGCGTTACCTGGAAATTGACCGAAGAAAAAGCGGGGATGCTGGATTTACAGGAACTGGCAAAAAATTACCTGCAGGTAAAAAAAGAACAGGGTGCGGATAAACTTCCGGCCGTTGATTGGCTGAGTGACTATGCGGCGCTGGGGGGCAAAGCAATACCGCCGGAATTAAAGGATGTTGACAGCAAAAAATACCGGCTGATCCAGGCCTGCCAGATGGATGGAGACCCGCAATTATGGCAGAGGACTCCGGAAGCAAGCGACGGCTGGTGTGAAGTATTAAAAAGCCCGGCCTTCGGCGTATGGCTGGGGCTTACGCCGGGAGAGGAATATACTCCCGGTAAAAAATATAAAATATTTGCACGCGTAAAAGCGGAGGGGAAATTCAGGAAAGGGCAGATCTTATACTGTAGTGTATCCAACAGTAAAAACGGGAAAAAAATAGACACAGGGAAGGGTATAATGGCAAAGTTCATAACCCTGGGACTGCCGGTTGAAACTGCCCTAAAAGAGAAGGAGCTAACCAAAAGCATACTCTATGAAGACCTGGACGACGGACAGTTTCATGCAATTGAGATCGGAGAGGTAGTTGATCCGGCGTTCTTTACGGTTAACTACGCTGCTGTGCCAGGTTCCGGAAAACTGTTTTTCGACTGCTTCTGGCTGATTGAGGATTGAACTTCAGGCCTCCAGTCAATTTGTAATAAGTTATTTTCAAAACGGTATTTTTCCCGCCGGCCTTTCCGGATTATTTTAAGGTCAAAGTAATAGTGGAATATAACAGCTTTTTATAATAAAATACTTGAATAGAACCTCAACAAAAGGAGAAAAAAATGATCTCAAAGAAGGATTTCCTGACACCCTCTGCCATATTCCGCGGAGCGCCTTTTTGGTCCTGGAACGATAAACTTGAAGCCAGAGAGCTGATCCGCCAGATACGGGACTTCAAGAAAAGGGGTATAGGCGGTTTTTTCATGCACTCCAGAGTGGGCCTTATTACTCCGTATATGGGTAAAGAATGGATGGAACTTATTAAGGTTTCCGTAAAGGAAGCCAAAAAACTCGGGATGTATGCCTATCTTTACGATGAAGACCGGTGGCCATCAGGTTTTGCGGGCGGTTTTGTCCCTGAAAGGGATCCCGAACTCAGGCAAAAGAGCATTGTGTGCCTCAAGACCAAAGAAGACGTCCCGGGCTTGAACTTTCTTTACGGCTATAAATTCAAAAATGAGAACTACTATTATTACACCAGGATCACCCCGTCAAATAATCCCGGTTTTAACGGCGCCTCCTATGTGGACCTGTTAAATCCAAAAACCACGGATGCCTTTATTGACACGACCTACGAAGCGTATAAAAAGGTTGTCGGGAAAGAGTTCGGCAGGACGGTGCCGGCAATTTTTACGGACGAGCCGACCTTTGGCCTGGTCAGCTGGGTAAAGGGAGGCGAGGACTATTTCAGTAATTTTCCCTGGACCGATAAGTTCTTCGGCTATTTCAAGAAAGTTAACGGCTATAGAATAGAAGACAAACTGCACTTCCTGAACTTCAAACTCAAGGGCTATGAAAAGATAAGGCATGATTTTTGGAAGGCCGCGACCGGGATATTCGTGGAAAATTTTGCCAAACGCGTCGGTTCCTGGTGTGAAAAAAACGGGATAAATTTTACCGGGCATTTCCTGCATGAAGATACTTTTAATTCCCAGATACATTTCATAGGGGCGGCTATGCCCCATTACGAGTATATGCAATGGCCGGGAATTGACCACCTTGCGGGAATAGTTGACAAGGTAAAAGGCTGTTTCTGGGTTCATGGCACGGTAAAACAGTGCACCAGCGTCGCGCACCAGTTCGAAAAAGAGCGGGTAATGTCCGAGCTCTACGGGGTGGGCGGCTGGGACCTGACCTTTGAAGACCAGAAATGGATAGGCGACTGGGAATATGTGCTGGGTGTGAATTTCAGATGCCAGCATCTTTCTCTCTATACCCTGAAGGGCTGCAGGAAACGCGATTTTCCCCAGGCCATCAGTTACCAGCAGAGATGGTGGAAATACTACAATATGGTGGAAGACTACTTTGGACGGCTGAGTTATATCATGACCCGCGGAAAATTTACCGCTGATGTCCTGGTGCTGCATCCCGTCTCCTCGGCCTGGTGCCTGTTCGATGCCAACAATTATGAGCCGACAAAGAAATTGCACGATAAATTCCTGGATCTCAGTATGTGGCTTTCTGAACTCCATCATGACTTTGACTACGGTGATGAAATTATCATGAAAAAGCACGGAAAGATAGCCGGTGGAAAGTTTGTTATCAACAAAATGTCCTACAAAACGGTTGTGATCCCGCCTTCACTGAGCTGGTTTAAGAGTACCGTGGACCTGGTTGCGAAGTTCCTCAAGGCCGGGGGCCGGGTCGTTGTTATAAAACCTTTGCCGGTCATGCTCGAGGGCGTTGAAAGCAGGGAACTTGCCGGCTTATTCAAACACAAAAACGTCACGGTAGCGGAGCACGGCAAAGCGGCGCTTGAAAAGGCCCTGAAGGAAGTTCTTCCGCGGGATGTGAGCATAAAGGATCCTGAAGGCCGCGAAGCCCCCTCAATTTACTGCCAGCACAGGATAGACGGCAAGCAGCATATATATTTCTTCGTAAATATAGATAAAAACAAAGCGGTGGATGCTGAAATTTCTCTGGGAAGAACGGGCAGGACGGAACTCTGGGACCCGGAGACAGGGGCTTCTAAGGAAATTACCTCCCTTAACCTGAAGTTCGCTCCCGCGCAGTCGCATTTGATAATTTTGGATGAAGAAAAACAGCCGTCTTATAAGGCGGGTGAAGAGCAGGGCCGCTTGACAGGGGAGTTTAAACTTGGCGGCAAATGGGAAAACAGGCGCCTGGACCACAACGCCCTGACCCTGGATCTCTGCAGGTATAAGATAATGGAGGAGCCCTGGTCAAAAACCGTTCCGGTCTGGAAGGCGCAGCTGAACATAAGGAAGGCCTTCGGTATAAAGGAAGCGGAAGAGCTCCGGGTAAATGACGGGACCCAGTTCTGGAAGTTATACCGTAATATGAGCGTCAGCTGGAGATCAAATGTAGCGCTTAAATATAATTTTACCGTAAAAGCTGTACCCAAAAAGATATTTATTGCCATGGAAATACCCGGCAGGATGGAGATACTGGTCAATAACAGGAAAGTAAAATACGTTAAGGGAAAAAATGACTGGTGGGTGGACCTTGAATTCAAGAAGCTGGATATAACTAAATTTGTAAAGAAAGGCGTGAATGAAATAAGGCTCAACTTCCTGCACCGCGCGGACATAGAATTGGAAAGCATCTACATAATAGGTGATTTCGGTGTCTATAGCCGTGATAAAGAACATTATTTTATAGGGAAGGAGCAAAAAACCCTTGTCCGGGGCGACTGGGGCAGGCAGGGGTATCCGTTCTTTGGCGGGGAGATGGTCTATAAGCAGTTTGTTGAACTAAAGAAGAAACCCGGGGAGCGGCTGTTCCTGGAACTGGAAAAACTTAACGCAGTGGTGGCAAAAGTCAGCGTTAACGGAAAAGCCGCCGGCAAGCTTGGCTGGCAGCCGTTTAGCGTAGATATAACTTCCCTCGCAAAAGACGGAAAGAATCTTATCGAAATAGAGCTGGTAAGCAGCCTGCGTAATCTTCTTGGGCCGCATCATGTCAAAGCCGGAATAACCTACTGGGCTTCCGCGCACTACTTTCAGGATGAAGCCGACTGGACACCCAAATATAATTTAGTTCCCTACGGTATCCTGGCGGATATTAAAGTTAAACGGGTAGCCGCGCGCTAGCCGGCCCGGGGAAACGAAGCCGAAAGGAGCTTGCCTGAAAACTTAAAGGCCGGCTCTTTACGGATATTTGCGCGCTGGAGAGTTCTATGAAAAAAATCCCTTTTTTTTCAGTCCTGGTATTTCTTTTATTTATAGGCCCCGCCGGCTCTGAACTTGTGGACTCTATTTCCATGTACGGTATCACCTGGCAATTTGATAAAAAAGTGGAAGCCGGGAAATTCCTTACGGGTGATCCTTATGTCCTGGGCCCGGTCGTTATTAAGTCCGTGACGCCGGCCCCGGAAGGCACGGGCAAGGGTTTCAGGAACGGCTCCATGCTGAACCCGCCGGTTACCAGCTTCTCCGGTTACGACGGCAGGTTCCACAATAATTTCAGGGAAGAGCTGTCCGCCAAGTATCCTCTTAATATGAAGCCGGGTGATTCACTTATCTCCACCATCAGCCTCAAAGAGCTGCAACAGAATCAGATAATCCCGGATGTCGGAAAAAGAGATAAGGAAGATTCCCCGCTCAAGACCGCGGCTATCCTTACCTGCCTGGCTTCAGTGCCTCCGGAAGGCGCTTTCCGGCCCGCCTACTGTGATGAGAAGAAAGGAAAGTTCAGGACCGCAAGCGAGATCCAATGGGAATTCCTGCCGAAATATCCGGTTGTCGGAAAAGCCCCAAAGCTTGAATTCCTTGAGCGAGCTTTTGAACGGCCGTGGCTCGACCATGTCTACGGCTGGGAGAGCCGGGAACTCCATCCTTCGGAAAATATGCCGGGTTACGGCAGGGAACTCGCGCGGGTCGTCTCCATGGCGGGGCTTATGATGTGCTGTGATCTTACCCGGGAACAAAAACAGAAGATCTGTTACGGGCTTATTCAGGTCGGCCTGGATAACTGGGCTATCGCCAGGCGCGGGAAAAAAGGCGAAGCCGGCGGCTGGCCCGCGGCGGGCGGCTACGGGAACGGGAGAAAATTTCCCATAGTATTTGCCGCGGTCCTGCTTAATGATAAGGAAATGCTCAATTTAAAAGAAAATATCAAGGAAGCCAGTTTTGATGAAGACGAGCATACTATCTGGGGGAAGTGCTGGACGGGTGCAAAGGTCCTTTTTGCCGGGCAGTACCCGCTGATAGG
>CAITEH010000011.1 GCA_903891415.1 Candidatus Firestoneibacteriota bacterium | reverse complement strand
GTCCAGGTCCGCGGCTTCGTACAATTCCTCGGGGATCATTTTCAGGGCCGCGAGATAAAATATGCTTCCCGCACCGACCGCCGCCCAGACTCCCACAACTATGACGCAGAGCATCGCCATTCTGGGATCCTGCAGCCAGAGTTGGGGCGGGATGTGAAAGAAGGCCAGCACCTGATTAAATAAACCATCCGGCGAGGTGTCATAGAATCTCTTCCAAAGGAGGAGAACCACCAGCGCGCTGGTCACGGCAGGCAGATAAAAACATATCCTATAAATAACGGTTCCCCTTGGTATTTCATTTAAGAACAGGGCCAGTATTATCGGTGAGATATACCCAAAAAGCAGGGACAGGGCGGCATAAACAAAGGTGTTCCTAAGGGCTATCCAAAAAGTGTCATTGTACAGCACGGTCACAAAATTATCGATTCCTATCCACTTGCTCACTCCTATTATCCTGTAATCCTGAAAAGCCATCATTAGCCCCGAAACAATGGGTGTATAACTCCAGACCAGCATTGTAAGCAAAGCAGGAGCCATCAGCACCCAGCCCAAAAAGACCCTGCTCCGATCTCCCGGCTTCATCGTAATGGTTATATGTGTTGCCTCTTTTTTTAAAGAAGACAATGTACCTTTTATATACTTGATAAAAAAGAAACCAATAACGCAAGCAAGTATAACTAGTACAGCAGTCACAACCTTCCTTCGATGTTTCATCGTATCTTCAGGAATATTTCCGATAAGGATCTCGTTTGTTTTGGCAACAGCCGCATTCAGCTCTTCACGGTAATCAACTTCATCATACAGGATTATCTTATCCAGCGGCGGGGCCATGAACTTGTAAATATTCTGACAGTTTCTGCCATAAGGTCCGGGACGCGCGCTGGTAAGCATTTCCTTATACGTAGAGACCCATTCTTTTGGCACTTCATTGATATATTCTTCGAAACCGTATTTTTTCAGGTATTCAGGATTGACATACTTTGTATAGCCGGCCTGAACCAATCTGGTAACCTGTATCTTTTTCGCCTCGTCTCCGACCATGTATTGTATATATTTCCAGGCGGCATCTCGTACTTTCTTATCTTTAGTGGCCGCACTTATGCAATACGGGGAAGCACTTAACTCGCAGCCGCTCAGCCCTTTGGGGCCTTTTGGCATGGGTGCTATACCTACAATATTAGGATCAATATCTGTAGGAACAATAGTCATGTCTCCTGGCCAGTACAGACTGAAAACCATAGCTATTTTCCCTTCATCAAACTCGTCCCATAAGGTCCATAACACAATTTTCGCGACACCCCGGTATTCTTTCCCGTTTTTTACAAACTTGCCCCTTACCAACTTATGGGCAAATTTCAGAGCCTCAACAGCTTCTTTGCTGTCAAACACAGCTTTCCAATCGCCATTTTTATCCTGTTTAACTATTTCTCCGCCTGCCTGCCATAAAAAATTGATCCAGTGCCAGGCAATACTGCCGCCCTGGCCGAAAAAACCGAAACCTTGAACACCTTTTTCTTTGTCGGTAAGTTTAACAGCGTATTCATAGAACTCATCCCAGTCTTTTGGCGGCCGGTCCGGATCCAGTCCCGCCTTTTTGAAAAGGTCTTTCCTGTAGATAAGCGCACTGACACTTGCGCTTGAAGGCATCCCCCATATATGCCCATTTTGTTTTACAACCTGCCAGACCCGGGGAATATACATACTTTCCACATCCGTTGTTTTTTTCCATTCTTCAAAATATTCGTCCAGCGGATAGACAAAGCCCTGCTCTATAAAAGTGGTAACATTACGGAAAGGTATCATAATAACATCCGGCGCGGTTCCCCCCGCAAAGGACATGATCACGGAATCCATTCTTAGCTGATTCTCAAGCTTTACGCCGGAAAGTTCTCTTACTTTGATACCCGGATATTTCTTTAGAAAATTTTCAAAAACTTCCCTGCCAATCCTCTCAGTTAATGATCTTGCGTCTTTTCTCGGGATATTCATCAATATGAGTTCAACAGGAGTTTCTTCTTCCGCGCACAAAAAAGCTCCCATTAAGGTGAGAACAAAAACTGCAAGGAAATATATTATTGCTATTTTTTTCATGGTTTATAATACCACTTTTTTTGCCTAAATTAACATTTCTATCTATTTTCCAGAGGGCAGGTTTACGACAAACGCCGGTTCAAATAGGGGTAAATGCGGATATACGGAAGAAATGAATTTTAGTAAAACGACTTATAAAATCAGGGTCCTATTACCGGGGTAATGATTTTGAGCAGCCTCACAATTCAATAACTGATAACTTATAAGCAAAGCTTTTCTCGATCAGTATGATATCTTATTGTCAACTTTGGTTGACAGCGCAAGATTACTAATAGCTGATTGCTGCGGGGGAAATTCACTTGCTTAAAATAGTTTCTTTACTTCTTCAAGGTAATCCTTTCTTATTTTATCAGAGACTCTGGGTACTTCGCTGAAATATTTGTGCTCCAGGACTCTTATACCGCAGGTGCCAAACATTACTATATCAATAGTTTTCTGAAACGCATCATACAACCCCATTTTATTATAATCTGAAGCGCTTCCGCCTTGAGTCGTGAAAATTGTGACCTCTTTTTCTTTTAGAAGCGGGCAAAGCCCTGTCTCAACATATTTGTAAGCAAAACCAAGCGAGTAAACCCTGTCAATATAGCCCTTCAATATGGCCGGAACACTTCCCCACCATAAGGGATAGATAAACACTATTTTTTCAGCCCATATAATATGGTCCTGTTCCTTTTTGACGTCAGAGGCCGCCCCGCCTTTTGCCAAAGCAACAAAATCATCCGGGCCCAAAATAGGATCAAATTTCAGCCGGTAAAGATCCCTGACAACGATCTCGTTTCCGGCGGATTTTAGTTTTCCCGAAACAGTTTCCAAAATTGTATGACAGAAGCTTTTCGGATTCGGGTGCGCGTACACTATTAAATATTTCATTTTAAACCTCCTGAATTACAGCTGCATCATTTATTATTTGTAACCCACTTTCCTGCGGGTTTTTGATAAGTCGCGCCGGCATCCCAGACCCATTTCAGATTCTTTTCTGCGCCTGCTTGTTCCGGCGCCTTATTTCGATATGCACTCCACATGGCATCCACCCAGGCATCAATTGCTTTCCCTTCCTGAGAAGGCCTTGCATTTTTACCCCTGGCGCTTTTATACGGGTCGTCTTTTGTCATCCACCTGTCACAGTAATCGAAGAAGGCATCATGGCCCCACACTTTCATTGCTTTCATCAATCTTGCCGCAAGCGCGGTGCCTATCCACGAAGGGCCGGAACAGCAGACCCGGTAAACCTCTGATTGTTCATCTGAATGTTTTTTTCCTTTTGTCCATTGTTCCGGGGCTTTTTCTTCGTGCGGAAGCGCGGGCCCGCCCCACCAAACCATCTGCCATAAAACCGTTTGTCCGTAGCTGCCTTTTCCGTAGTAAGTTGTCTGGTCTTCTCCGAATATCGCAGTCCCGGGAAGCTTCTGCAGCTCCTCGTCACCCAGCATTATTCCGGCAAAAAGTATCGGCCACTTGCGGGCGTACCCGAAACCGCCTTCAGCCCTCCATTGTACTCCCAGTTCGCAAAGTTTGCGGAGATCAATTCCCAGCTGGACTAATTCAATGAGAAGGGTTTTCTTTTGCTCGTCGGGAACATTCAGATTCAGCAGCAAGCTTGCAATTGATACAATTCGCGAACTCTCACGGCTGTATTGCGGTTGATTTTCTACGGGAGCTACGTAGTCAAAGGTCCAGTTATCGGTGGTTGCATGATCGAGCCAGGCCCTTTGAAAATACCGGTTGTAATCCTCCCAGGACGGCACGGTCCCTGCGGGTTCCAGTTTTAAAAGTTTTTCGAAGTGCAGATCTTTTGCCCTGTAAATTTTCTTTTCCGTACCTGAATACGCGGGCCGGAAGGCATCCTCCGGCGGAACTTCTTTCAGGCAGGTAAGTACCGCCGCCGTCTTAAGAGCATTACCTGAGGTTTGTTCTGCCTTCCACATGAGCTTGTAACAAAAATTATTATTGGGCAGGGTTTTGTTGCTTTCAGTGGAGATAAGCGACCTGTCTGTTTCCAGTACATAGGGAAATTTCATGCTTTTCTCGGGACTGTAGTTTAGGCCCCGGGAATCATAACCCTGCTCATCGGCCGGTTTCAGTACAACCATAGAACCGTTACGCATCCGGTTATCGTCCTTAAGCATGGAGGCCCCGTAGGGATTTTTTTTCTCCGTCGCCCCTGAATCATTTCCCGGGCCGGGTGCGGGGGTAACACTCACTATATTCACAGGGCCAATAACCCACCAGTCCCCATTCACAAATTTGCCGGACTCAACAGGTTTTTCAAATTTCCAGGTAATCCCGTATTGTGAGAGCTCGTTTACTTTTTCACCGGCAAAAAGCGAAGCAACCAACGATACCACGATTGAAAGACCTGCCAGAACCGGCAAAACATTCCGCATTGCGTTTCTCATTTACTTCCTCCGGGTGTTTCGAACTTTATACAGGCCTCCTGCCAAAATTTTTTATCAGCTCAAGGACTCAACAGCATGTTTGCTCTGCCAAAAATTTTACTTCTTTGGCGCTGCCTTTGCGGTATCCTTAACATCTATCTCCAGATCATCAAAATACATAGTTTCGTTACCGGCTGTAAGCGCCTCGCCTCCGCCGAAAACTATGCCATTGGCTCCTTTATTGAAAAACTCAACCTTGGTCGGAAATGTAGTATCTTCTTTTTCGTCGTTGTAGGTAACTCCCAGGGTCTTTTCATCAGTAAAGGCAAAAACAAATTTATTCCAGCCTTTTTTTCTGGAAAAACCTGAACTCCAGGTGCTAAACCACTGGTTTTCACCGGTAAATATAACGGCGTAGTTATTGACATTGCCGTAAGATCTCCAGACGATACGTTCAACGGCTTTATCATCATCACTGTTTACCAGCCCAAAGTACGGCCCGTTCCACCCTTTGCCCGGTTTTGAACCTTTATTAACAAGAGACTCATACACCCACATAGTCACAGTGCCAAAAACATTTTCCGTGCTAAACCTGAAAGTCGCGGACGCACCGGCCGGCACGGAAAGAGCGGATTTTCCAGCATGCTTCTGATCCTCAGAAATAGCAGCATCCCCCTCTATTTCCCACTTTTTCAATACTGTTTTGTCTTCAAAACCTTCGGTTGTCTTAGCCGCATAGATCGAAGCCGCAAAACTCACTACCATTGCCGCCAGAACCATTCTCTTAAGCATCTTTCCTCCTCACTCCGAAATTTGTTACGCTTTTTATTTCCGCTTTACCGCAAGCGCCTTGCGGTAAAACGGAAATATTAATAAGTCGTGAAAGAGCTTCCTTTGGTATCCGTCGCAATACTGTTGGCAAACACATTGCCGGCAAAAACGGACGTTGTATCCGTTACATAAGCCCAGCCCTTGTTTGCGCCTGCTGAAAAAAATACGCCGGAAGGCACGCCTGCGGTGGCAAAAACCGTATTAACATTACCCAGGGGGGTGGCTTTCGCCGGCGGAATTGGATACAAGTAACCGGTAAAGGCCGTTGTCAGATCCCCCGGCCAGGTCCCCTCTTTTTCAGCGTAATAGATCGTTACGGCGGAACGTATGGCGGCAAGGTTTCCTTTGGTTGCCCCTTCTCTGGACTTTTCCAGCATCTGGGAAAATTTTGGCAGTGCAACAGCCGCAAGTATCCCGATTATAGCTACAACTATCATAAGCTCTATAAGGGTAAAACCCTGCTTTGAATTATTTTTTCCGCGGCAATTACTCATGTTAACTCCCTTATTTCTGTTATCAGGCAACAAGCAGTTTCCGGTTCCGGTACCTTTACATATAAATGTATTTATATTGTATAATGTAAAAAAAAGAATTACAAGAGGTTTACTTTTTGCAAAAACCAGCGGATTTTGAAGCTAATTCAAGGAGAGGCGGTAAGCTCTCCGGCCGGAGGGGCCAAAGAGCTCTGCCGGTGAACTTATTTTAGTTCGTAATACTTATGATATGTTTTACGGGAACAACGAGCGCGGGAATACTGCTTTGCTTTTTCTCCCACTCGGTCCAGAGCGCCGCCCGCTTCGCTGTTATTTCATCTTTGTTTTTTGCCTGTTCCGGATCGGCCAGCATTTTAGGAATACCGGTTATGTATTTTTTTATTATTTCGGTTTCATAAACTTCTTTTTTAATGATCTCCTCCCGTATGATCCTGAAAGGGCCCGAAAAGGGATTTTCCGGAAACTCTTCCGCCAGGTTAATACCCCGCTCCAGCTGTTCGCGCTTAAAAGCTTTTGTAACGTCTCCCCATTCCACCTTGGCTTCAGATTTTTCAAGATTCTTAACTATCAGGATAAAACGGTTCAGCTCGCGGTTGAAAGAAATAAAAGGCAGAATACTTTTATCAGAGGCAGAAGATCTCCCGTCCCCGTAAAAACAGAATGGATACCTGCTGCTTTCTATTTCCGCTTTGCCTCCGGAAAAAGAAACTACCTTGTGCCCGGCTGTCGCGGCAGAGGGCCCTTGCATATCCAGGGTTATCGTCCCTATCTCCCCGTCAAAACCCATTGCTTTCAAAAAGGCCTGCGCCATTATCAAATGGCCGTTGGCTGAAGGATGCACTCCGTCCTTTCCGCAGACATCATAATCCTCTCCCAGCTCTTTTTTTGCCTTCTGCATGGCTTCCATCATGGGCCCGTGGATATCGGCGAACGGAACTTCATTTTCCGCGGCAACTTTCCCTGCCAGACCGGAAAATTGTTTCAAGGTTTCATTATAAACTTCCGGGCCGGCCTTTCCTTTCCAGCACTTGGTGTCAACAGCCCCCGGAGAACCAACAATAACAAGTGTCCCCGCGTTTTTTAATTTTTTCACCACAGAATTCATGGTTCTTTCGTAAAACTTTCCCGTGGAAACGCTGTACGCTTTGTATTCCGCGTCATTCATCCCGTAACAAAGAGTAACGACATCCGGCTTAAAGAGCTGCAGGTCATTTTCCATTCTGCCTGAAAAGCCGTTGATACGTTCCCCGCTCCACCCGAATTGAAATTGTTTTACTTTCAAATCAGGCCTGCAGACAGTCAGATACATTTCAATGTAACTCGTGTATTTCTTTTGTTCGGTAATGGAATCCCCGACAACAGCAAGCTTCGCGCCTTCCTTGAGCAGGAGCCGGCCGGCCGCTTTTTCTTCTCCGTAAGAAAACATGCAAAGACCTAATAATATCATTATTAATAATGCTTTTTTCATTGTTTTTCCTCCTTTTCTTGTAATGTCCATAGCTCGTTGAAGCAAGTTCAACTAAGCCGCGGCCTTATTTTTTTCCTGCCTGGCTGCCACGAAGACAAAAACTGAAGGAACAAAATAGAAGGTCAGGTACATGGAAAATATCAAGCCGCCGATTACCCCTATCGCCATGGGTTTGAGCATTTCCGTGCCGTCCCCGAGCCCAAAAGCCAGGGGGATCAAACCCAGCACCCCGACACACATCGTCATTAGTATGGGCCGGAGCCGGAGCAACGCGCCGTTGACTACCGCGTCCCTGATAGACATGCCTTTATTCATAAGCTGCTGGATGAAGGTTATCAAAATAACCCCGTGAACGATCTCAATACCGGCCAGAATAATAAAGCCGATCATTACGGTTATCCCTATGGAAGCATGGGCCAGATACATGGCAACCGAGATGCCGATCAAAGACAGCGGCACCCGGAGCAGGATGATGAACGGCCAGATAAAAGATTCAAATTGGATAGCCAGGATCACATACGCCAGGAATAAGGAAAGGGCAAGGATGATATACATGCTCCCAAAATTTCTTTTTATATCTTCGGCGGCCCCGCCGTAATGTAATACCCAGCCGGGCGGAATATCCAGATCGGCAAGTTTTGCCATGATGTCTTTATTCACGTCTCCGACAGGCCGGCCTCTTACGTTAGCCACTACGGACAGGATACGCATTTGCTCTATCCTGTCTATCTGCATCGGGCCGACTTTTTGTTCCACATTAGCGACATTTCTGACATATATGGGCAGGCCCTTGGCGGTTAAGAGCGGAATATTCCGGATATCTTCAATATCATTAAAATCTTTCCTGTTCACTATCAGGGTAATATAATAATAAAAACCCTTGTCTTTATAGTACGCGACCTGATTACCGTCAATAAAAGCTTTAAGATTATTCGCGATCTGGCTGGTCTTAAGGCCCAGATCGGAGATCAAACCCCTGTTCAGGGTCAGCTGATATTCCGGTTTTGTAATATTCATGGACAGGTTTGCCATGCCCAGGCCTTTTACACCCCTGATCTTTTCCATTATACGGCCGGCCTGATCCGCCAATTCAGATATTTCAACGGTCTTGGGAGCTCTCAGTTGTATTTCCACGTCGTTATTTCCCGTAAACCGGATCCCTCTCATTTTACGGTGCATAATGAACACTTTTACGCCCGGATAAACGGTTTCCTGCTCTATCTGCTGGCTGTATTTGGCCACCCATTCATCGGTCGTCACTTTCCTGTCTTTTTTTGGCACTAATTGGATAACTACTGTACCCTGCTCCGGAAATTCAAAAGTAGTTCCGCCGTAAACCCTGCCGCCGACGGTCGAAAAATTATTTTCTATATAAGGCAGCTTGCCCAGGGTCTCTTCCACGTTCATAATTATTTTTTGCGTTTCGTTCAAGGCCGTTCCGACCGGGGCGTTAACAGAGATCAGGATCTGCCCGTCATCGGTCAAAGGAAGAAGTTCTGAGCCCAGAGAGTTAATGAACCAGATACCGGCAACGAAAAGAACTGCCGTACTGACAATAACATACGCTTTATGGTTCAATGTAAAATTAAGGCTGGTTTTGTAATGCTTTCCTATCCAATCCATCATGCGTTTACTCAAGGTATTTTCCGGTTCTTTCTCATGATGATCCTTTGTCAGCAGATGGGTTATCATGGGAGTTACGGTCAGGGAGACTATTCTTGAGCTTCCGATCGCGACCGCGATGATTATTATCAATTCGTGGAATAATAGGGAGACCATGCCGGGCACGAATAAGAACGGGACAAAGAGAGCCATGAAAGTCAAAGTAACAAAAGTAAGGGCCGGCCCGACTTCATCGGTACCCTGAACGACCGCGTCAGGATTTCTTTCCTCCTGCAGCCGCGTAATATTTTCAAGCACGACCACCGCGTCATCCAAAACAATGGTTATGGCCAGGATCAAGCCGCCCAGGGAAAAGATATTTATGGAAAAGCCCAGAAGCGACATTACAAAGAAGGTCATCAGGATAGAAAGCGGCATCGCGGTCACAACTATAAGAACGCGCCGCCAGCTGGTCAGGAAGAACCAGATAACAATGGTTACCAGCAGGGCCGCCAGAAAAGCCGCGTCCCTTACTCCGGCGTTAGCCGATTTAATATAATCCGCCTGGTTGTAAGAGAACGCCATCTTGATATCTCTTGGAAGAGCGTCCTTCAACTGCTCCATTTTATTTTTCAAGCCTTCTTCCACTTCAACGGTGTTCGCGTACTGTTGTTTATAGACGGCTAGCTGCACGCATTCTTTCCCGTTAAACCTTGTTATTACTTTCTGCCTGGAGTTACCGTCAACAACATCCGCGACATCTTTTAGATATATATTTTTTCCGTTCTTATCGGAACTGATAACAAGGCCCTGGATCTGGGCTATATTGGTGAACCTGCCTTTCGTCCTGACCACAAAATCTTTTCTGCCGGCCGTTACCCGGCCCGCGCTTATTTCGACATTCTCGTCATTCAGCTTTTGCGCCAGGGACTCCAGGGTGATATTCAGCAGCTGCATTTTATCCGGTTTGATATTTATCATTATTTCCCGGATCTTGCCGCCAGAAACATCCACGCCTGCCGTTCCTTCCACGGCGGTAAATTGCTTCTGCAGGAAGTTAACCGCCCAGATCCGCAGTTTCACAAGGTTCATGTTCTCCGAGGAAACCATCATCTGCACTATGGGCATCTGGGACGGGTCGGCTTTTCTTACGATCGGGGCATCGGCATCTTTAGGCAGGCCTCTTTGGACCTGGGAGATCATGGCGAGGACATCCTGAAAAGCCGCGTCAATATTAGTGGAATAATTAAAATACACGGAGAGAGTATAAATTCCGTCCCCGGACGTTGACGTAATATAATCCAGATTATCAATGGTGGAGATCTTGGGTTCCAGGACTTCGGCGATATTATCTTCTATATCTTCCGGGCTGGCGCCGCTCCAGGTGATATTTACGTTAATTACGGGATAAACAATCTCCGGCAGCAGGCTGACTTTCATCTGCTGAAAGCCGAAGATCCCCAGAACAACGGCTGAAAGCATCAAAACAGCTATGGCGACAGGTTTGCTAACGGCTATTTTTGAAAGGCTCATTTGGTCTCTACCTTTTTTTCAGCTTTTTCAGTTTTTTCCGCCGGTTTGTTGTCTTCAAGGATCCTGACCTTCTGGCCGTCCTGCAGGACATCCTGCCCCAAAACCACAAGGAGGTCTCCTTCAACGACCCCGGCCGTAACCTCTATTTCACTTTCTGATTCTATGCCCGTGGCGATCTTTACCTGTTTCACCACCCCGTCTTTACAGATGAAAATTATCTTGGACCCGTCAGCGGTCACGACAACGGCATCTGCCGGTATTTTCACGGTATCAGTTTTTGAATCAAGTTCCAACTTTGCGACCGCGGTCATACCGGGTTTTACTTTGGCGCTGCCCGGAAGCGAGATCTCTATATTCGCGGTCCGGCTGTCGAGGGAAAGCCCGGGATTAATTACGCTCAGCGTGCCGGTAAAGATCTCATCTTTTAATGCGTGTATAATGACGGGTATTTTTTGTCCGAGCCGGATCCTTGAGATATAGGTTTCAAAAACCGCGGACCTGACGATCAATTGGCTCAGGTTCGCGACCTCAAGAATTGTTTGATTCAAAGAGACATTATTTCCGGCCTCTATGGTTTTCGAAAGTACCGTGCCGTATATCGGACTTACTACCGGCACCGGTTTATAGAGCTTTCTGGCGGCTTCCAGCTGTTCTACGGCTTCATTTAATCTGGTTTCCTTAAGTTTCTTATTTTCATTTTTGCCTGCCGGTTCTCTTTTGATATTTTCCAGATTTGCCTGCGCCTGTCCGATCATATCCTGCTGGTCATGAGGCATGATACTTGCCAGGATCTGGCCGGCGCTTACACTGTCCCCTTCCTTAACGTTTAGGTTAACCACCGTACCGGAAACCTGGGAGTTGATCAGGCTGTGTACCTTTGAATCAACGCTTCCCGCGAGCGTAATGACCGAGGCAATATTGCCCTGTTTAATTTTCAATACTCTTACCGGAAATAATTTCTCCTTGGGAATGGTCCTTTTACCGCAGCCAAAAAACACGGCCAGGCATAAGGCCGCTAATAAAACTTTTTTCATTTTTTATTCTCCCCTCCAAAAGCATCCGGATAAATATTCCTTACCGCGGCTTCCGCGATCAGGCAATCAAAAATATTGTAATAATAATTGAGTTTCGCGTTAAACCAGACATTTCCCGAATCGATAAGGTCCATGGCGCTCAATTTTCCGGTGTTATAACTCAGTTCGGTAGCGGTCAAGGTTTCCCGCGCCAGGTCAAGGGTTTTTTTGCTTGTTTTCAGCAGGGAAGACTTGTTAACGAAAGTTGCTTCCGCGGATTGATAATCAATGGAAATATTTACCTGGGCCTGGATATAATTTATCTCGTTTTCGCGCATAACGGCTTCTGCCGCGGTACCTGCCGCGTCAATACTTCCGCCGTGAAAAACGGGAAAACTCAGATTCAGGCCGATATAATAATTGGTGTTCACCGGAAATAATTTATTGTCCGCAGAATTAAAATTAGCGGTCAGCGAAAGCGAGGGATATTCATCCCCGAGCGCGGAGCTCAGATCGGCTTTTGCTTTTTCATAATAATATTTCGCGTAGTTCACCTTGGGGCTGGTATTTATGAGTTCCGCAGCGCTTATCCCCGTTATTTTCAGGCCCTCTTTTATTTGCGGATCTTTCAGCTCTATGGTTACGGGTTCTTTCAAGCCCAGCACCTGGCCCAGCAGCAAAGATCTTATTTTTACCAGATTATCGAAACTTATCAAGGAATCTTCTGCGGAAGAGATCTTTGTTTTTAATTTCAATACATCGATGTTGGAGATCTTACCGCTCTCATAGAGTAACGTGCTGATCCCCAGCTGTTCCTGCAGCCGGCGTATCAACTCTTTCTGGATGCTTTGCGAATACAGGCTTCTTAAAAATTCAAAATACGCGTTCTTCGCCGAATAAATAACGTCTCTTTTTACCTGTTCCAGTTTTTGTTTTTCCGCGAGGTAGGCACAGTAAGAAGAGTTAATAAGGGCAAGGTCTTTACCGCCCTTAAATATTACCTGGTTGAGCGTAAGCTGGGCAAGATAAAATTCAGCGCTCGAGCCTATTATGCCGGGCTTAGTTTCAAACCCGTTTCCCGCATCCTGCCCGTAATGGGTGTAGGAGAGCAAAGCATCCACCTGGGGAAGTATAACGCCGAACTGCACGCAGTATCTAGCTTCAGCTTCTTTAACTTTCATTTCTTCGAATTTCAGGTCCTGATTATTGGCAAGAGCGGTCTTCAGGATATCTTCGTACGAGAGCTCTTTAGAGAGCGCGTTTCCGCTCAATAGAAAGAGCCCTGACAGGAAGCCCAGCAGCACCGGGAAATTTATTTTCAGGGCCCGGCCAAAGCCTGCTTTTTTATTTGCACGGCATCTTAGCATAATGTCCTTAACCTTTTCCTTTGAACAGAGTCCACGGTCAAACTCTGCCTGACAACTTTCAATCCTGGTTATTTTACCATATATTAGTTAGCAATGACAACCAATAATTTCCGGGCAGGGCAAGGAAGCAAAGAGGGGATAAACTTCAATTTTTCTGTTATCCTTGGAAGGAAATACCGGCCTGACAGAATACTTTAATTTTTCAATTTATTATCGTTGTGACGGTGATACATTTTAAACAGTTTTTTTTCCGCCGTGAATATATAAAAACTCGAAAAAAGATAGTAAAGCAGGCCTCTAAGGCCGTCCAGAAATCCCAGTTTGATAAGATACCATTTAATAAATCTGTTGACCGGCCGGATAAATATTCCATACAGGCTTGGTTTAAAATTCCGGCGAAACCTTCCGTTGGCGTCGAGATAGGTGTAGCAATCATATTTATGAAAATAACCGGGTATGGAATTATAAGAAAAATGCAGCATGGGATTATTAAGCTTTGCCGTTTTGTCCGGAGGCAGTTTGACCGTTTCATGTACATCTTTAGACTCATACGAGAATTTCCCCGCGGACCTGCGGAAAAGCCGCAATTGATGATCAGGGTATTGGCGGCCGTGTTTCAGCCATTTGCCCAAGAAATAGTTTTTTCTGGGGAAATAATATCCCTCCGCGGTAAAGTCCAGTTCTATTATCTCTTTTTTTAATTTTTTGGTAACGCGCTCATCCGCATCAATACTTAAGATCCATTCGCTTTTGGCCAGTGAAATGCCGTAATTTTTCTGTTCAGCATACCCGCTCCACTCGTGAAAAAAAATATTTTTTGTATATTCTCTGGCCAAAAGCACGGTTTTGTCGCTGCTGCCGCAATCGACGACTATTATATCTTCAACAAAATCCAGCGCCCGCAGGCAATCCGTGATATTTTTTTCTTCATTGCGAGTTATTATTACCGCAGTGATCTTTTCCATTTTTCAAAATCCTTTTTACGGTAAATATCCCTTTTGTTTCTAAAAAAGTCTCCTTCTTTCCTCTCGCGAAATAAGACCGAAGGACAGGGGGAAAAGTTCCATTTTTTTTGCGCCGTTTGACGGGAAAGTACCAATAATTTTAAGGGCTACCCTTCCGATCCTTATTCTGTACTCAGGGGTGAAACGGAATCGGGTGATAGGGAATGCAGGGTAGCCCTATGTCCTGTTACTTGAAAGCCAATAAAATATTTCCGGGTGCAGGCAAATCTTAGTTAATTCACAGTGTCAATTAAGTTTATTTTGCAGTTTCCCCGTTTTGTTTCTTTTTACCGTCCCGGGGCTGCCCCAGGCCTATTCTCATGCTTACGGCTTCTATTTTTCCATCAGTTTCTTTATATCTTATCGTAGCTTCAGCACCCTGCTTGAAATCCGCTATTACCGCATCAGCCCTGTCTTTTCCAAAAAGCTTTGTATCGGTTTTTATAATAAAATTAATTGTTTTTTCATCTTTAGTTTTTAAGGCTATTTCCGCGACCAGCGCATCCTTTACGGGCTCGGCCTTAACTTCCTGTCCCGCCTGGGGCCTCTTTTCCCCGGTTCCGGCTTCCAGCAGTTTTATACTGTCAATGACACCTGCCGCCATTTTAAGGTCTTCCTTTTTATGGCCTTTATGCTTCTGTTGATCCCCGCTATTTTCATTTGTTTGAGCTAAACAAACAGCCGCAAAAAACACAAATACCAGACAGGCCGCCGCCGCAAATAATTTCTTCATACCGTTATCCTCCCTTTCCTATTAGCAAACATCTGTTTTCATCTGCTTTTACAAGCACTTCTTCGGATCCAGGTTGCACCCTCTATTTTTTCTTGTCATGTTGAGCCGTTTTTCTCTTGGCAAAACATCCCTGCTTTTCAGACTTAAAATACAGAGATCTTTCGTCAAAAGCGACTTCCTCCACAGGCGGACAGGCAAGAGGACAAAGCTATGCAGATAACTGCTTCTTCTGTCACAAGTCTGCCTTTTTTCCAAATATCCTTCAATTCCTGTTTGCCGCTACCTTCTTAAGCTACATTTTATAAGTAATCTAATTAATTTTCCCGTGCTTTTCGGGTTTTATCTTTGCTTAGAGCCGGTCTTTTTATCACGCAAAATTAATCTGCTTTATTAAGGGCGTGCTGTCATTTACTTAGCCATGATATAACACGCCCCTTATATATAGGTTCCGGCCGCCGTTCTTATTTCTTTTTTTCTTTTTTGGCTGCTTTTACCGCTTCCACTTTTTCTGCCTTGTCGCTGCCGTCCTTAAATGAAACCTGGACTTTCTCGCCAACTTTTAAAGATTCAAGGACTTTTTTATCAACAATGAAGGTTTTTTCCACTAATTTTTTTTCTTTAGCGTATTCCACCGTTATGCTGCATTTTTCCTTGTCTATATTCTTTATCTCTCCGGTAACTTTTGCCAGCTTTTCGGTCTCATTTTTCGCCGGTGCTTTGTCCGCTGCAAAACTCGTTCCGGAAAAAGCAAAACAAACTCCAACCGCCAGTAATACTGTAAACAGTTTCTTCATTTTTTCTCACCTCCTTTTCTTTCTATAAGCATTATATAACGGACAACATTAGACAGGGATTAAAATAGGATTAGAATTTTCTAATCTGGCTTAAATGGGAAAGAGGAAGAACCGGTTACGGCAGGGTATATCAGAACTTATAAGGCAGGCACAACTTTACCGGTTCAACGCTTTTCCGGGAAGCTTGGGGACAAGTTTTGTGAGGTCAATATTGAATTGACTTAATATAGTGGGGGCAATATCTGCCTGGGTACCGTTCTTTTTCACGGCCCTGTCATTTGTAACCAGGAATATATCCGGCGCGTTGTTATGGGTTTTTTCCCCTTTATCAAAACCGTGGTCGGCTGTTACATATATCAGGGTTTTTTCGTAGAGCTTTAATTTTTTAAGCCTGGCCATGATATTGCCTATCCAGGTATCTTCTTTAATAAAGGCATTTTCATATTCGGGGGAATTCTCCCCAAAATGATGGCCGCTCGCGTCCGTATCTATAAAATGACAGAACATAAAGAATCTTTTGTTATAGTACTTGTCCAGGCAGTGTAAAGCGCCCGCACCGACAACTTCCGCAGTCCTGGACTCATCACCCTCCCAGACATCCATGTGTTTTTTCGCGTAATAATACGGCTCGTAATTTTCAAGGCTCTCCGGTTTTTCTTTGCCTATATAGTCGGCCGCGCTCCTCGAGCCCATATAAGCCGCTTTACCCATCAGCATCATTGTTATCACGCTGTTTTTTCCCAAAGCTTTTTTTAATCTTTCCCCGATGGTCAGGCCTTCAGGAATGGCGTCATATTTTTTATTGGTAACCACCTTGTTGAGCTCTTTAGGCAGGCCGGTCAGCATTTCAGCATGGCCGGGAGCAGTAGAGGTCACGTGCCCTTCAACTTTTATCTCGACCACTCCGCCGGCTGCCAGCAATTCTTTTAAGGCCGGCAGTTTGTCCGCGGCAAGCAGCCTGTAAAGATCGGTTCTTTCAGCTCCGTCAAGCGAGATCAAAATAGCGTTATAGGTTTCCGCGAAAACCGCAGCCGTTACGAGCAGCCACAGCAAGATCATCCTTACCAGAGTTTTCGGCATGCCCCTGCTCCTTTTATACGCTTATTTTGCTTTCAGGTTTTCTTTAATGGACTTCGTGATCTCTTCAAAACAGGCATCAACTTCCTCTCCGTTCACTTCTTTCGGATAATTACTGCTTATCAGGACCTTGCCCGTTTCAATATCTACGAGCCTTACTGTTATTCCGTCGAGTACAACCTCGGAAGTAAAAGTCGTAAAGGCCGTGGTGCGGTTCTGCCAGAACCTCAAAGGCCTCTTTTTTGACAGGAGCGTTGTATGCTTTGCTTCTTTTTTTGTATAATGAAAATTTCCGAAAACCAGCGCGTCCACTCCCAGAATTTTACCGATCTGATGTATCGAAGCGCTGTCCAGCGCCCCGGAAAGTCCGGCCTTCTGCTCTTTCAGGAGTTTATTCATATTCGCGCGCTCGACCACGTCAAAACCCATTTCCATTAAATGCGGAACGAACATTTCAGCCAGCGTGCTCCCGGCCTCCTGATTATTTCCTTCAAAATCAATTACCGCGATCCTTTTATATTTTTCAGCACTAAAACTTTGATTTTTCATTGTTTTGACTCCCGGAGCACAGCCGGCGATAAACGCCGCCGCCAGTACCGGAATTAATATTTTTTTCATGCTTCCCCTCCCAGCGGCTTTATTACCTTTATCCGTATTTCTCCGCTTTATCAGTATACCTCTATTTTTTTATTCTTCAAGCTTGCGCAATTCCGCGGTTTTGGCCTGTGTTCATTCCTTCCAGATCTTTTCTCCCGTGGAGCGTTTCAACGAATATACGCTGATAATATAAGCATACTGCGCCTGGGAATAAAATAATCTTGCCCGGGCAAGAGAAGTTTCCGCATTAATAAGGTCCAGATTGGTTATTACCCCGTTATCAAACCTTACTCTGGCCTGGGACATGGCTTCTTCTGCCAGTTTCACGTGAAGATCAGCGGCCTTAAGCTTATCAAAACCGGTCTTTACATCCATAACCGCCTGTCTTATTTCCGTGGAAACAGTTTCTTTAACATCCTGTAATTTAAATTCCGCCGAAGCAAGCGCGGCTTTTGCCTCTGCCGCCATATTTGCCGTTCTAAAGCCGTCAAAAAGCGGGATCTTCAGGCCCGCCGAAAGCACCCAGTTATTCTGGAAGTCGGAAAGCACCGGAAGATAGCCGTTCTTAAAACCCCAGGACCCGCCCACGACCAGGGAAGGATTATCCGACGTCTCTGCCACACCGAGCTGGGCCGCCGCGATATCCCTGCTTTTTTTTGCCATTAAAAATTCTGCTCTCTGGCGGAGGGCCGTTTCTATGAAAACCTTCTCATTTATATCAACGGCCTCGCGCAGGAATTTGTGCTCAAGTTTCAGGCTGCCGTCAAAGCCTATGTTTTTTTTCAACTGCAGGATCGTTTTATTTAACGAGTTCTCGTAGTCGGCTTTCGCGTTCTTTGCTTCTTCCACCTTGACCTGCATGGTCAGGACCTCATAGTCCGTAGCGCTCCCGAATTTAACCTTTTTCCTGGTCTGTTCCATATATTCGGTGAGAGAATCTATTTCTTTCTGCTGGACTTCCACCTGCTGGCCCAGGAAAATAACACCGTAAAAAAGCTGTACGGTCTGGTAAGAGATCAGGGCTTTTGAGAGTTCCAGCGCGTTCCCGGACTGTTCCAGCATTTCTTTGGAAAGGCCGATAAGCGAGCCGGTTTTTCCAAGATCAAAAATTGTGTACCGGAACCCGGCATGGATATCGTAGTTATCCTCAGGGTATAACTGAAAAGTCCCGAGCCCCGGAAAATTGAAAGGCGGATCGGGCTCAAGCCGGGCGAAGGAGGCTTCCACATCGAGGGCCGGCCAGCAAGCCGCGTATTTTTGGGTCAGCCTTGCTTCCGCCGCTTCCCTGTCAAAAACCGCCTGCTTAACAGAAGGATAATACTTAAGCGCCATCTCAACCGCGCTCTCGACTGTTAAAGCCAGCTCCTTGACAGCCGGTTCGCCGGCCAAAAGATAACTATGGAACCCGGCAGCTATTATTAGGACCAGAACTATTTTTTTCATCTTACGCTCCCTTCCTTAATCAATGACTATATGTTTTTCCCCGTTCGTTTTCCTTTTTTTTGAAGTCCTTAAGAATACTATAGGGATCACTATTATAACGGTAATGGCCGCGGCTATAAGGAAATCATCGTTTATCGCCTGGACAAAAGCCTGTTTTTGCAGATTGCTTAAAATAAGGGCCCCGGCCTGAGAATTGGCTATACTCGCTGCGCTGTTAAAATTATGGCTCAAATGGCCGGCAACAGAATTGTAAGCATTCCTGAAGACGGGGCTTGTTTGGTCTATCGCCTGCCCGAAAGCCGCCGCGTGAAAAGCCGCGCGCCTGGAAAGTATGGAACCGAAGATGGCTATTCCAAAACTTCCGCCTATCTGCCTTATTACATTGATAAGCCCTGAGGCCTGGGCCATTTTATGCGGGGGGATCTCAAGCAGAGAGACCGTGGTCAAAGGCGTAAAAATAAGTCCCATGGCCAATCCCCTGATGCTTAAAAGCAGATACATAAAGGGTTTTTCTGTTTCCAGGGTCAGCCGGGAATTTAAATAGAGGCTGATAGTGAGCAATATAACGCCTGTGATAGCCGGCAGTTTTGGGCTTATCTTGTCGGAGATGACTCCGGAAATCGGGGACGCAAAGGCCTGAATTATGCCTACCGGCAGGAACATACTGCCCGCCATGATAGCCGTGTACCCGAGCGCGTTTTGCCAGTAAAGAGGCATAAGAAAAGTACTGCCAAACATACCTATCCCGAAAATAAAAATAATGGCGTTACTGGCCGTGAAATTATAATTTTTAAAAAGCCTTATCTCTATGAACGGATGTTCCTGAAAGCTTTCCACAATAAGAAACACGATCAAACTTGTAAGGCCGACGGTAAAACAGCCGATTATGAACGGTGAGGTCCAGCCCCCGGTATTCCAGGCCGCGTTGCCTTCGGAAAGCCCGAGCAGGGTCGCTGTCAGAAAAGCCGTAATAGAAAGAAACCCCAGAAAATCAAAATCCCTGAAATTCTCCGTCCTGTACTCTCTCTGGATTATCAACGTGACCAGCAGGCCTATCAGCCCGATGGGGACATTAACAAAGAAGATGGCCTGCCAGCTGAAATTATCCACGAGATAACCGCCGACCAGCGGGCCAAAAGAGATGGAAGCCGCGGCGGCAATACCCCAGAAACCCATCGCCATGCCCCTTTGTTCTCTGGGAAATTCTCTCATGACTATCGCGAGGCCGACGGGCATTAACATTCCCGCGCCCATACCCTGAATTATCCTGAAGAAGATCAGAGAACTTTCATTCCAGGAAAAACCGCAGAGGCAGGAACCGGCAGTAAATACCGACAGGGCCAGAAAATAGGTCCTTTTATAGCCCATGTGGTCGGCTATCCAGCCGGAAGCCGGAAGCATTACGCCGAGTGACAGGTTATAGCCGGTCATTATCCATTCTATGGAATCTATAGTAGCGCCGAGCGACGCCATTATCTTGGAAAGTCCCACGTTCACTATCGTCGCGTCAAGTACCGCGATGAAAGTGCCGATCATGACATTGGAGAGCACCCACCATTTGTATCTTCTATGCCCGTGCTGAATGGAGGGGACGCTTCTTATTACCCTTCGCTTTATGCTATGGTGAGGTGAGGTCACGCTACCTCGTCTTAATAAGTACTTCGACAGACATTCCGGGAAGGAGCTTGCCCCCGTACTTCACCAGTTCTCCGGCCTCGGGCGTTATTTTTATGGGTATCCTCTGGGTTATTTTGGTAAAATTACCCGAAGCGTTGCTCGCGGGGATAAGAGAAAATTGTGAAGCGGTATTCGAGCCAAGCTGGGTCACTTTTCCCTGGAGCTTTATCCCGCCGTACGCGTCTATAGTTATTTCGGAACTTTCCCCCAGCGCTATTTTCGAGTATTTAGTTTCTTCAAAATTCGCCGTGATCCAGACATTTTTTAGATCATAGACCGTAAGCACCGCCTGTCCGGCTGAAACCACATCGCCGGGAAGCACCCATTTCTTTGCCACCACCCCGTCCATGGAGGCCTTTACTTCGGCGTTTACCAGCTGCGTTTCCACGATCCCCAGCTGGGCAGTTGAAGTTTTTATCTGCGACTTGGCTATTGAGTCGGACACTCTGGCCGCCTGAAGCGCCTTTTCGGCATGGTCATACTGTTCTTTTGCGACTATCTTGTTTTTATATTGATTTTCTATACGTGAAAAATCTTCTTTTGCCCGGTTAAGATTGACCATCGCGAGATTGCTGGTTTCCTGGGCGAAGGAAAGCGCGGCTTTTGCCTGTTCTTTTTGAGCCTCCAGGTCGGAAGTGTCAAGCTTCAAAAGCACCTGGTCTTTCAGCACGTTTTCGCCTTCTTTGACAAGGATAGCCGCGATCCTGCCCGCGTACTTCGAGCTTACGGTCACCTTGTCCGCTTCAATAAAAGCATCATCAGTATATATAGTACTGCTGGTTTTCAAATACCAGACCGTAAAGGACACCGCGGCCAGGATAATTATTATCCAAATAGACAGCAGCATTTTTTTCTTTGACGAGACCTTTTTTTCTACTTGCTCCTGAACTTCCTGCTTTTGCGTTTCCATTACTCCTCCATCCGGTAGAAATTATTGTTAGCAATGCTAACCATTATACTATTTTAAAATATTTTATTCAAGAAGCACGCGGGCAGGAAAGGCCCTGCAGAGTCTTTTAGGGGTAAAGTTTATGCGCCAGCAGGCCGGTCATTCAAGGCGGGCGGGAGCAGTCTCCCAGGAGCCATATTCAATGATCCCGTTATACAAAACCTTAAAGGTAGCTTTTAACGCGCAAAATAACGGGACGGAAATAAACATCCCGAAAACCCCCATCAGGGTCCCGCCGACAACTATGCAAACGATCACTACAAGCGGGTGCAGTTCGACCGATTTGCCGACTACCACGGGATTTACGAAAAAATCGTCAATTAATTTTACAAGGGCAAGGACCAGGAGGACTTTTAGCCCCATGGGCAGGGAGTGGTCCTCCAAAACCGCCATAAGAAAACCGGCGAGCATCCCTGTTAACGGGCCGAGATACGGAATTATATTAATAGCTCCTATTATGAGCCCCAGCAGTAAGGAATATTTAAACCCTATAATATACAAACCGGCAATTGACAGGGCCCCGATAATCACGCAATCTGTCAGCTGGCCCCGCACATAATTGCCTACCTGCAAATTTACCTCGTGCAGCAGGCACAAAAACAGTTCAAAATATTTATTCGGTATGATACTGATAAGCCGTTTCCGCATCACCCTGCCGTCTTTAAGCAGGTAAAAAGTGGTGAACAGGACCACAAAAATAGCGGTGACAACATCGACCAGGCTGAAAATAAATTCCGGCATATACGCCATTGCGTTTTTGGTAAGCTCCCGGTATTTTTCGTTAAACAGGTTCGGAAGAAAATCCTTCGGCAGATAGGAAAATTTGTTTTCGAGGCCGCCTGAAGCTTGTTTCAGTAAATTCTCGAAATTTAATAGATTTTTTGGAACCGATATTTGCAGGTTATTGACTTCTTTTAACAGGAACGGCGCTGAAAAATATACCACGCACCCCAGAGCCGCCGCAAAGAAAAAGAACAAAAGCCCCACAACAAAACCCCTTTTTAACCCCTTGTTTTCAAAAAAATCCGCGACCGGATTAAGCATATAGGTTAAAATAAAGGCCAGAAAAAAAGGGAACAAAATACTTTTTGCCAGAAAGATAATATATATGGCCGTTAAAATTGCCAGGTATATACCGAGGAGTTTTAACCAGTTATAAAGTTTTATTTTGTCCATTTTTCATTTTAGCATTAGAAATATATTGTTTCCAGCTTTTTTACGGGAGCCCGGCTTACCGGGGCAATTGAATAGTGAACTCCGTGCCTTTTCCTGTTTTGCTTCGCACTCTGATCTTTCCTTTGTGAGCTTCAACTATAGACCTGACAATACTTAAGCCCAGCCCGAACCCTTCACTGCTTCTGGATTTCTCCAGCCTGAAGAATCTGTTATAAATATAGGGCAGATCCTTCTTTGGAATGCCGGCACCGGTGTCGCTTATCCTTATAACGGCAAACCCGGCGGTTTTTTTCAGGCTGACCGCTACTTTCCCGCCTGCCTGCGTATATTTCACGGCATTGTCAATAAGATTCAGGAAAAGTCTCCTGATATAATTTTCATCAGCCCGGATCATTACGCCTTCTTTACCGGTAAACTGCAGGCTCAGCCCTTTCTTTTTGGCCAGCACCCGCATATCTTTGATGACTTTAGCGGCCAGCACATTCAGCTCGACCGGTTTGATTTCCAGTTTTAGATCTTTGTCCTCAAAGCTCGCGAGCATTAAAAGATTCTCAACTATTTTATTCAGAATATTTATTTCTTCCAGGCAGCTTCTTAAGATCTTTCCGTATTCCGCGCCGGAACGGGGCCTTTTCAAAGCAACTTCTATCTGCCCTCTAAGTATCGTAAGCGGTGTTCTGAGTTCATGGGTCACATCCTGCGTGAATTGTTTCTGGCCGGTGAAGGCTTTGTCCAGCCTGCCGAGTAATTCATTAAAAGTTTCAGCCAATCTCTGGATCTCATCATTGCTTTTCGGAGTATGGATCCTGAGTTTCAAATTTTCAGTTGTGATCTGCCGCGCGCTGTTTATCATATTGTCTACCGGCCTGAGCGCGCTCCGGGCTAAAAATGCCCCCGCGAGCCCGGTTATTATCACGGTCAGAGGCAAGAGCACGAATAAAATAAGTTTAAGGCCGTTCAGCGTGGAATTGATGGCGGTTAGCGGAGCCGCGACCTGAACAATATAGATCATTTCTTTATCTTCAAAAACCGGTTTAATAAAGATCCGCAGCCGCAGTTTTTTATTCTCAGGCAGGTCAATATAGAATTCGTCAAAACGGCTCCGGCCTTTTAAAACCTCGTCAAAAAGCTCTTTCGGGAAGGTTATAATATAGGGTATATTTTTTGTATGGGCTATATTCTCCCCTTTTATATTGAAGATCTGCACTATTATTTTTACAAGCCTGGGATCGTACACTTCTTCAACATCAACAAGATGCTGGGCGATCTTAATGAAATACTCGGGATCGGCTTTGCCTCCGCCTTCCGGCTTTCTGGTTTCCAGGTAAGTATCAATGGATTCTTCAATTCCTCCGGCTTTGGATTTGAGCAGGTTATCCAGATTCGCGGACAGATCCTGTTTAAGGGAATCATAAAGAAAGATGCTGAAAATAAACAGGGTGGCGGAAAGTATCAGCATATATAAGAGAATTATTTTGAATCTGATGGATTTAAAAAACATCTCAGTCCTTTAGAATATAGCCCCGGCCTCTTACGGTCTGGATAAGTTTCTTTTTAGAATTACTGTCTATTTTTTTTCTCAGATAATTAACATAGACGTCTATCAGGTTGGTATCCGTATCAAAATCAATGTTCCAAACATGTTCGGAGAGCATGGTTCTGGTAACTATGGTATTTGGATTTCGCATAAGGTATTCAAGCAAAGCGTATTCTTTTGTAGTCAGCCGGATCTCCCTGCCTGCCCTTATAACCTTATGGGATAACAGATCCACGGAGAGATCGCTCAAAGCCAGCGTTGTTACCGTGGAAGAACCTGCTTTTTTCCTTAAAACGGCCCGGATCCTCGCCAGGAGTTCTTCAAAAACAAAAGGTTTGGTGATATAGTCATCCGCGCCGGAATCGAGCCCTTCAACTTTGTCTTTCACCCGGTCTTTCGCGGTAAGCATTATGACCGGAGTTTTTTCCGAATCTTTTCTCAGCTTTTTGCACAGTTTGATACCGTCAATTTTCGGAAGCATAACATCCAGGAGTATAAGGTCATAATCATTTGTCCGGGCCAGGTAATAGCCCTCTTCTCCGTCAGAGGCCGTATCAACCGCGTAACCTTCCTCTTTTAAGCCCCTTTTTATAAACCCGGCTATTTTCTTTTCATCCTCTATTACAAGTATCCGCATTTTTCCCCTGCATGCCGCTTAAATTACCCGCTCTTTAAGATCCACCCGTAAAAAGTATTATATCATTTATTACCTCAAACATAAACACGCGGGTAAGCCGCGGGTAAGCCGCGGGTAAGCCGCGCAAAAGTAATTTACAACGTAAAGGGTGGCTGTTGTCCCTCTTTAATTTTCCGGCAGTATGATAACTTGAGATTTATTTTAGAGATAAAAAGCATTTAGCATATAGCCTATTCTTTCTTTTCATTTAGCTTCTTAAATACATTGAGCATGAAATCCATGCTTATTTTTACATTAAAGTATAAGTTAAGTTTTTCACCAGTTTTTGTATCTTTTATTTCCATCAAATCACAGTTCCCAAGTTTGCCTGAAACAAGGCTTTGTTTTTCAACTTCATACCCCTGTTCATTAAGCAAAATATATTCTTCCCTTACCTTTATTACACGATACGCACTCTCTGGAGATTTACCGTCTCCGGAATTTAATACGGAATTAAGAAGCCCCGAATAAACCTGCCAGTGGTGTTCCGCCAGCTTTTTATCGCCAATTTTGCCATAAGACAGCAAGCATATTCTGTGAGCATCCATATCCACATATTCTTTTTCCAGAATTACTTTACCAAGTTTAATGGCATCTTCATACTTCTTATTCTTAAACGCCTCGTACATATTGTCTTGTTTTTTATCAGAATTATATGGATCATAATTAGCGGTTATGGTAAAAGCCATTCTCAATCTTTCAAAATCTGAATCGTAATCTCCAGCTATTATTTGTTTCAATGTACTTTCATATACATTTACGGTTTTTCCGGCAGCATCAAATGCCTTGCCTTCTTTATATGCTCCGGTTGAGTAAAAATAAAGAGGGACAGCCACCCTTATTTAATCAACAGGGTCTTTACAGTTTGCCTGCCCTACCCTTTCACGGGCTACCGGGCGCTTTTGCGGCAACGGCAGAATATTCTTACACGTTTATTTTTTTTAGGAGCCAGGCCATATTTTTTCCAAGGTTGGACATGGTCAAAAGCCCCTCTTCGTCTTTTCTTACATCTCCCGGTTCCCTGCCTATACCCATATTCCAATACGAGGAACCGGTAATGAACATCTGTTTTATGGAAAAGAAATGGTTCATTGTGTCAAAAGCGTGAATAGCTCCCCCGCGCCGTACCGAAACTACGGAGGCCCCGGCTTTATATTTATAAAGATCCCCATTAGCCGAACCTACCATTCCTGCCCGCTCCATCAGGGCTTTTATCTGAATAGTGCAATCCGCGAAATACACGGGAGAACCAAATATTATTCCCTGCGCCGCAATCATTTTAGAGATACATTCATTAGCTATATCTCCGGTCACGGCACACTTTTTATCTTTGTTGGTAAAACATTTTCTACAGCCGATGCACCCCTGGAGTTTCTGGCCGGCAAGCTGGACCAGTTCCGTTTTTATACCCTCTTTCTCAAGTTCGTGAAAGACCTGTTCAATAAGGATGGTTGTATTCCCGTCTTTCCGCGCGCTCCCGTTAAAAGCAACAACTTTTATCATGTGAACCTCCAGATTTTCATTCTTTTTACTGTCGCTGACAGCATTAAATTATGAGCTTAATAATCCTTATATTCTTTGCCTTTAGAATCCTTCCCTTCAATATTAACGAATATACAGCCGCATTTGGCATTTTTTGGGTCATTAATATAATACCAGCCGCCTTTGCCGTCAAATTCATTTACCACTCTATTGCTTCCGGTTATTTTTTCCGGTGGCAGGGGAGAAAGATACTTTTCAAAACCGCTTGTTATGTCCCGGGGCCACGTACCCTCTTTTTCAGAGTAATATATCGTGATCGCGGACCTTATTGCTGCCAAGTTCCCTCTGGTCGCGCCCTCATAGCTTAATTTCATCATTTTGCCGTAATTTAAGTTTGGATCCGCTTTGAGCCTTTCAATTGTTCCGTCAGTTTTAGCTCTTTCCAGGACTTTTTTCGCCCACTCCGAACTGAACTCGGACATTTCTTTGAGCATCAATACTTCATTGTCCTGAAATTTTTTCCAGACGGGATTTTCAAATAATTTCAGCATTTCCAGTATTTCTTCCCCCGTATAATATTTCATATATAGAGAAATTCTTTTTTCGTTCAGCTCCTGAAGGTCTTTCTCCGTAAAAATGCTGTCCGGGCCCGACAGTATTTGCTTATTGGCTTTGTCAACTCCCTTGAGCTTGAATAGTTTAATAATATTATCTCTTTTCTCTTTGTCCCCGTCTGCCGCCCGGTCGGCAGGAAAACCCCCTGAAATGCAAATTAACACAAAAAAACAGACACAGGCCTGCCGTTTAATTTGATAGATTATGAACATATAATTCTTCCTCCCGGGCAATTTCTTAAAATTTAAAACCAAGGCGGAGCACGGATCTTACAACCGCACCCAGCGCGGCGTACCCGGCGCTTCTCCCGTCAAAATCGCCTTCCAAAAGTTCTATTCCCGCGCCTGCCGCCGCGGGGAGTAAAATTGGAAGGAAAACGTCATCGGATCTTTGGAACATAAAAACCAGTTCAGCCGTTATATAGCCGCCCGCGAAAGCCAGCACCTTTTTATATTCCACCGTAAGGCTTCCAAGCCGGAGTTCTTCCTTGCCGGTAAGAGGGATGCAGATCCTTGTAACCGCGCCAAGGCAGGTACAGCCAAAGTCTTTCCAGTCAAAATAGTTGTCGTAGAGTTCCTTGCCCGCGCCCGCGGCGGCAGGGACAAGAAAAGGCAAAAGCGCGTTATTATATCTTTGGAGGGCGAAGATCGTGTCCGAGATAACATACCCCGCGGTAAAGTGCAGAGCTTTGTCGTAGCCGAGGACTGAAGAGCTCTCTCTCCGGGGTTCTCCGGCGCCGGAAAAAGAAAGATAAAATACGGAAATCATTAAAATAGTAATGATTTTCAAAGTTTCTCCATGAGCAAGCCGGTTCCACGCGGGAAAACGGGCAATAGGCCCGGTGCGAGCTCAGCGTAACTTCACGGTCCGTTTGCCGCAAACACGCAATAATATCGAGCTATTTTTACTCATACTCAAAATTAAAAGCAATACTTTCACCGCTCTCTATATTTTGTATCTCAACGACAATATTCCCGTCTTTACCTTCGTAAAAAGGAACGGCAGGGCCCGATGTTCCCTGAATGATCTTAACCGGCCTTCTGGAAGGAGGCAGAAGCAGGTTTATCTTGACCCCGGACGCTTTTTGAAAGGAATTATTGGTTATATTTACGAAAGTGCGGGTGGGCCCGGTTTGGACCCCGGTAACCTTAATATTCGCATACCTGTTCAGCCACCAGTCATTGACCTCTGAAAAAGAGGCGATCCAGCAATCTTTTTCTTTTACGTAATCTATAAATTTTCCCAAAACATCAATATATTCTTCCTTGGCCATTATTTGCGTGTGAAAAGAGTAGTAGTAAAGCCCTCCGATCTGATAGATCTTATCAAAATCCTTTTTTAGAAGTTCCAGCATTTTGTTTTTATCCCGCATTTTATATCTTTCTATAAGATCGTAATCATCATCGCTTGTTTTGGGAAATTTAACAAGCGCCTCCTGGTTCCTTCCCGGGGTGCGTTCCTGATTTTTTTTATCAGGCATTATTTCCGGGCAGGACTGCTTAATATCATCTCCGGCCATATAATCATATTCTAAATTGACCAGCGCCAGCAGGGTGTTCCTGTCGTAAATGGCCTCCGGCGGCCGGAAGCCCCTTACCCTCTTGCCCGTTATCTTTTCCAATATACTTTTTCCGGATCTTAATCTCTCCCGCTGGAGTTCCAGAGTCTGGCCCTGGTAGACGTCAAGTCCGTGCAGGCCGACCTCAAAATTTTCCCGCGCATAGATCTTTGCAAATACTTTATCATACTTGGCCGCCATTTCAGGAACGCAAAAAAATGTGGCTGGAATATTTTTGGCGGTCAGGAGAGAAACCGTATTCAGCGCATTTTCAAATTTATCCTCGGTGTCCTGGGCAAAAATAGCCGCGCCTTTTTTCCCTTCCGGCCAGCGTTCTTTATAGATAAGGGGCCAAAAAGAAACATAGCTGAAGATGTTATCGATAACTTTTTGAAAGATTTTTTGATCGGGAATGTCGCCTACTACGGAGCCCATGGTAAAACCCAGCCACGCGAACCGCGCTTCGAGATATTTACCGTGTACCAGCCCCGCTTCCTCGGAAGATAATTTATTTTGATAGATCGCCGGCGTGGATTCCCAGAACCCGTCAATTTCCGACCGGGGCTCAATAATATTGGCGGTGACCGGCCTGTTATAAGTATTAAGTTCCAGCCTGAACCCGGGCTCTACATCCGCAATTAACCTGCTGGTTCCGTCAAGAATAAGATTGGCAATCGCCCCGCCGACACCCTCGCCTTTTATTTCTTTAATGGAATCTCCGCCTAATATTTCGCTCAAAAATGAAACTTGCCGCCAGCCGCCATTTTCGTCCCGGGCGCCGGTAAAACCGTCAAGGATCAGGCCTTTTTCTTTATACCGGGCAAACTCTTTTATTTTTTCTATCTCCCGGTCGGAAACACAGAGAATAAAAGGCAGGATCAAGATATCATATCCTCTCAGATCTTTGTTCACAAATTGCTCTTGTGACACAATTTCATATAAAGCATTCTTTTGCTTTAAAAAATTACTCCACATAATTGAAAGAGGCGCGCTCGTGCTTCTATTAAAATATTTTGAGGTGGCGGTCCCCTCCAGAACAAGTACCCTCTTTTTCAAACTAAGAGGCAAAGCTGCATTTTCCCCGTACAGAGAAACAGAGAGGAATAACGCCGTGAGCAGTATTATGGAACTTAGCTTCGTTATTTTTTTCATATATGGCCGCCTATATAACTCTATACAATATAATATGCAGTTTTCCCTGCTTTGTCAAGTTACAGCCTGCTTCCGCAGAAATTCCTCATGACAGTTATTTTGGTGATTTTGTAGCTGCCCGATTCATCGGGCGCCTTTAAGAACTCAATAAATTGAGCAACTACAAAAAAAACCAGACACTTTTCCCTTTTTGAGGGATTTCTGCTGCTTCCGGCTTAATAACCATTACAGGCCGGGATCATTTGGTAAAGAATAAAACATTCAGGGCTTCATCATAATAATAATCAAACCCGACGAATTGTTTGATAAGATCCACCGGAATATAGACTATTTTCTTTTCAGTTATCTCCACTTTTTCCGGCGGCACTTTCAGGCTTCTGGTTTCATAGAATAACTCGACTTTCTGCGAACTTAACGCGGCGCCGCCCCCGATGCTCCCCATAAACACCTTGGCGTTTACGAACCATTTATCGTCAACTTTCTTCGCGGTTCTCGCGTTGCCGGCAGCCGGCCCGGTAAAAAGATCCCCGTAAATTACAAAATGCGTTACTTCATACCTGGCAGGGGCGGGAGTTAAACTACTTTTTGCGTTGTTTTCCTTGTCTATGGTATAGCTGTCTATTAAAGTCCCGTCCTGCTTATAGGCATTGATGGTCAGGGTATTTTTATTCACCTGTACCGTTTCGTAGCAGGGCTGGTCCTGCGGGTCGTAAAAAAACGCGTCCCAGAATTTTTTTGTCAGGTCGTTATAAACGGAGTTGCCGCTTCTGCCGGTAGTATAATAGACCGTGCCGTCTTTGGGGGTGGAGTACATTTTCTCCTGGCGGATAGGATAGGTCCTTGCAATTCCGTGTTCGTGCCCATTGAACACAACGTCAACATGGTATTTGTCTATTATAGGACAAAATGTTTTTTTTACCATTTCATTTGACCGGGCCGCCCTATTATAGAAGGGAGCCCTATGAAAAAATACCAGCTTCCAGGTTTTATTCGAGGCCGCAAGGTCCTGCTCCAGCCAGTTAAGCTGGCTGCGTGAAACTTCATCTTTACTATAAACTTCTTCACTGTTTAAAACCGTTATATGCAAATTGCCATAGTCATAAGAATAAGCTTCACCTTTTAGATCTTTAGGGCCATTCTGAAAAAGAGGGAACTGTTCCAGGTAATAAAGCGGCTTTGCCGAATTAGCCGCTGTTGTTTCACCGACACTTTCATGATTTCCGATAATAGGCATTTCCGGAATTCTGCTGAGCACATCTTTTGCCGCGCTGAACCAGTTATCCCAATGGATATAACTCATACCGGTTTCGGTCAAATCGCCCATATTTATCATGAATCTGGCTTCGGGATGAGCCGCATAGGCCTTTGCCACAGTTTCATGCCAGGGGGAAAATATAGGATTATTATCCCCGCTCTGGCTGTCCCCGAATATCAGGAACGTAAAAGGTTCGTTTTCCGTAACTCCTGTTGAAAAAGAGTTTTCCTGCCCGGGCACCGTGCCGGAAATTACCCTGTAAACATAACGGGTATCCGGTTTGAGGCCTTTCAAGGTAACGGAAAAAATATTAAAACTGCCGGGTTTGTCGCCTGTGACCGTGCTGAACTTTTTTACCGCGGCTTTTTCCGATAAATAACCGGCTTTTGAATTTTCCGCTTCCCGGTACTGCACCTCTCCGCTGTTTATCGCGGCCGCGCTTCTCCAGGTTATGGTTTGCGAACTTCCGGGATCGCCGGTCCAGGTGAGTACCACATGGTCCGGAACTGAAGCGGCGTTAAGGTTATCATTAATCTGCGTTCCGTCATAATTCGAGGCCAGCAGGCCCGGCACGATAAAAACACAGAGCAGGGGCTTTTTTAAGAACTGTATTATTTTTCCAAACATTTATTTTTTTCCTTTTTTACGGAATATTTTTTGCGACACATTCAAGAATAGGCCTCTCCACATCATGGCTTAAGGCCCCGCCTGTGACTTCATAGCCGCCTTCGGGGATAGAGGAGTCCGGGCAAAGATAGCCCAGATAGTCATTGGTATAGCCCAAGGCAAAAGTATTTTTATATTTTGACATTTTTTTTATCTTAAGCCCTATTTCGACCAGCGGCTCTCCCGGAAGGGTGACCAGCAGCACATCGTCGATATTTAACATATCCACTTCGGTGCTTATGCTTTCCCCGAGCTCTTTGAACCTCATTTTGTTATCTTTACTAAGGTCTTTTCTGACCTTAAAAATTACCTCATTCCTGGAAAACTTGACTTTTTCTACCTCTCGCGTCTTAATGGCTTTTAGAACTTCAAGCACTTCTTTGCCGACGGTTTCCCCGGCTTTTTGCGCCACGGCAAAATCAGCGGATAGACAGTCGTAAGGGTTGGTATCGGCTCCCGCCCCGGTGGTATAGAACACGTTAACACCTTTCATATTTTTCTGAACATAATCCCGGAGATACCCTGCAAAATCCGGAGATGCATACAGGTTGGCAGGCCCCATGGTAACGGGATGACAGGAGTAGTTCACAAGCACAGCCAGCGTTTCGCCTTTTTCATTTTCAAATTTTACCACACCCACTTCTTTGTCCGTCGGGCCTTTATGTTTTTTTTCAACATCCGTCCAGGCGTTCACGCATACTCCGTTGGTCACGACTCTACGGCAATGCCCGATATCGGCGCTGCCTTTTCCCGCGCCGGCTTTGACCTTGACAAAATTATGCAAAGAGGCCTTGACCGCTTTAACGATAGTATTCAGCACGGCTTCGGAAAACGCTGTGTCATTCTCAAAGATCTCCGAACTGTCCTCTGCCACACCCGCGATACTGCTTGAATGCGAGTGCGAGCAGGCAACTATTATTTCATTCGGGACTTTTTTTCTTACCTTATCAATGAACCTGTACCCGAGCCCTATAAGATCAAGCGTTACCAGGGTCAACACTACCTTTTCGTCGAATTTAAAGGTAAGCGCTTTTGCCAGCAGGGGTTCTTTGGTCCCGATATTTTTCCGCTTTTCAGGATGGGGATAGCCAATTAAGGATTTTCCCTCCCTAAAGTCTATTTTTTCTACTGCCATGCCTATCTCTAAGCCCATGAGCTTTCTCCTTATTAGGTTTATCTTTCCTTAAAAGGTATTATAACTTAAGTATTTCCTTTATCTCACATGCAATATGGCACTGTCAATACCAAACAGGATAACGCGCCGGCCAGCTTTACAATTTGGGCATTATTCAGCTCTATTTCTTTCCGGTATTTTTTGAACGCTCAATAACGAACTCAAGCGCTTCCACAGTATCCTTATAATTTGTGCTATGCCCCGTATTTTCACGGTGGAGCAATAATATATTCGCGGGCTCCAGTTCTTTTAAAAGTTTGGCAAGCCGGAGAGCGCTTTCGGGCGGGACGGCAGTATCTTTTCCACCGGTTGTAATTGCCACAGGCATCTTCAGATTCTTATAATTGAGTTCCGCGCTTCTTTTTTTATATTCTTCCGGTTTCTCTGTTTTTGTCCCTCCGTAGGACCTGGCTATGGCATCCAGAAAATTATTATATTCGACCATGTTGACAGTTGGATTTTGCGCCGAGACCCCGTCCACCAGGTCAGGATGCAGGGAGGCAAATATCAAAACCGAGGTTCCGCCCATGGAGCCTCCGACAAATATGACCTTACCTATTTTGTATTTTTTCTTAAGTTCTTCCAGGAGCTGGACCACATCGGTTTCAGCCTTGGGCCCCATCCAGGAGGTCGGGGCACGGTAGTCCGGGGAAATGAATATCATATTATATTTTTCGGCCACATCCCTGGCTCCCTTGCATTCCCCTCTGGGGTCTTTCGCATACTGGTTCCGGTCCGAACCGTGCCCGTGCAGGGCCAGCATGAGGTCATGTTTTTCGGCGCTGTTAAAATTGTCAGGCAGCAGCTCCATATACTTTTGGTTTGAGTTATCCAGTTTTGCCGTAAAAGTAAATTCTTTCGGTTCAGAAAAGCCCATAAAGATCAGTCCCCCTGATATTAAGAGCAGAAGCCCGTGGTTTTTCATTTCTGTTCCCCTTTAATAATACCCGCCGCTAACCTATTTTTAGATCTTTTTAAAATTTACCTGAGTTATTCCGTACGGTTCCAGCAGAAAAGTTTCCTTTACCTGCGCTGCAGCTTTGAAAATTTTCCGCGTCACAATTTTCAGTTTTTTATCTTCCTCGCTGCTGTTTGTTTCTACGTCCAGAAGGTACCGGGTATAGCGCCAATCGCCTTTTTCCGCTTTAAAGATATTCAGATTGATAGTTTCTTTTTTAGGCTTCTCCGCGGCAAAGTTCCAGATAAGGGCATTTACCATCTTAAAGTCCTCCTCATAGGCCGCAAGGACCTTTACATTGCCGTTTACATCATAGATCCTGAGCCTTTTTCCCGCAAGCCGGGAAAGAAGTTTGAAAGCAAAATATGCCGGCCGTACCTGTCCCTGGTAATCAAACAGGGAAAGGTGGGTAAAACAGTAGTTACACCAGCCGAAGGTGCTGAGGACCTTTTTAGATATCCATTCCTTGAAAATGTCCTCAGTAAAGTTAAGATTCCGTATATGGTAGTAGTTGCAGAAGGAAAGCCCTTCTTCCACCATGTGATATATTGATTCAATGATGAAATTCGGCATATACGCGGGATTTTTTGTATATTTCATATAGTTAGCAGCAAACGAAGCACTCCACTCGGTAATTCCCGTTTCGCATTTTATTTTGGGGTATTTTTTGAGCAGGTTTTTCATGGTAACGATGGATTCTTTTATCCTGAGCGGGTTATCCGCGTAGCGGTGCCAGGTAAGAAAATCAAACGGGAGCTTCTTATCACTGCAATACTGAAGCAAGTACGGGGTTATTTTGCTTCCTTCCTTACTGGCATTAGAGACCGCGGGGCCGCCTAGCCTGGCTTTGGGATCTGCTTTTTTTGCCGCCCTGGCGATATGCTCATAAAATATCGCGTAGTCTTCAGGTTTTGTGTGGTAAGGCGCCCCGCCCCACTGGCCGGCGTCGGATTCATTAAGCACCTCCCACATATTCACTCCCATTTTTTTATAGTGCTTAACCATTTCGTAGATGAGCTTGTCCCATTCTTTATAGTTATTTGGATGGATAATATTTTCGTCATTCTTAGGAAAAAGCACTTTTGGTTTTATGCATATACATAAAATTGGTTTTGCCCCTGTTGCCAGAATGGCCTTGACCATTTTGTCCAGCAGTTCCCAGTTGTAAACATTGTGCGCGGGGTAAACGTTGAAATACTCCTGCACAAATACCCGGAGATATTTATGGTTAAGATTCTTTAAATCCTGTATATGGGAATCAAACTGCGCATTATTGGTGAACCCGCCCTGTCCGAGGCCGAACCTTCCGATATCAAGATCTTCTCCGGCGGCCTTTACATTTATATTAATATCCGGCATTGCCCCGCTCCTTTAGTAAAGCACCAGTTTGTTTGTTTTGTTTAATTTAAAGTTGATCATCGTTACGCCGTAGGGCGCCAGGTCAAAAGAGGTTTTAAAAGTATTAAGTGTTTTAGTGTCTTCCCAGTTAATAACCTTTAGCTTCTTTTCCTCTTCCAGCGAAGTTGTTTTCGCGTCCAGGAGGAACCTTCTATAGCCATAGGTGCCTTTTTTCAGGCCGGTCAGCTTAAGCTTGATCTTTTCTTTCTTCGGAGCTTTGACCGCGAAATTCCAGAGTAAAATATTTACCTCCTCCTGATAAGGGTCATAGGCAGCCAGCGCCTTTACATGGCTGTTTTGTTTTTTTAATATTATTTTTTTACCAAGCAGGCGGGATAATAATTTAAAGGAAAAATACGCCGGCCGCATAATCCCCTGATAATCAAAAAGGCCGAGTAAATTAAAAAGATAATTTTGCCCGTCGGCCGCCCCTGCCGCGCCGTTCCTGGAAAGAAAACTATAGGTATCTTTGGACCCGTTCACGTTCCTTATGTGATAGTAGCAGCAATTGGAAAGCCCCTGTTCTATCATGTTATTTATCACCTCTATTATAAAGCAGGGCTGGTATTCCGGCAAAGCCAGATGCTTCATAAGGGAAGCCCCGAAAGAAACATTCCATTCGTTGATCGTGGTTTCACATTTTAGTTTTGGATAATTTTTAAGCAGCTTTTTCACATGGAGTATGGAGTTTTTGAAATTTTCCGGATCATCGTTATACATATGCCAGGAAACGAAATCTACAGGTACCTTTTTATTTGAACAATATTTAAGAAGCGCGGGTAAAATGGGGCTTTTGTAATTCGCAAGCGCGGGGCCGCCTACTTTCGCCGCCGGATCGGCCCGTTTCACCGCTTTTACCGTATGTTCATAAAATCCGGGATAATTAGCCGGCGTAAAAAGATACGGGCAGCCTCCCGCTTCCCCGATATCGGGTTCGTTCGCGATTTCCCAGTATTCTATTCCGTACTTTTTATCCGTGTTGTAATGTTTTACAAGTTCATAAATAAGTTTTTCCCACTGTTTAAGATCATTGGGCTCGACTTTCTTTTGATCTATTTCGGGGAATAGTATTTTCGGTTTAAAGGTGATGCACATTAACGGCTTGGCCCCGGCCGCAAGAATGGCGTCAACCGAGCGGTCCAGCAGTTTCCAGTTATAGACACCCCGCTTCGGGTAAACCTCAAAATAATCCTGCAAGAACAGGCGAATGAGCTTAAACTTAAGGTTTCTCAATTCATTAAGATGCATATCTATCATAGGTTCAGCGGAAATTCCGCCCTGTCCCGCGGCGAATCGTCCGATATCCAGGTCTTCTCCCGTCTTGCCTGCATCAATTAAAAATTCCGGCATACAACCCCCTCTTAGAAAAGTATCTTTTTCCAGCCGCAAAACTTTTCCGGGTCAAACAAGAAACTGCTCTTTTTTTAAGGCCACCGGAATAATAGCCGGTTATGTTTTTTGAGTTTTATCATCCCGGCTCCGGATACTTAAATTAACCGCTTATACGCTTTGTGCCGGTTTTCCCGGATCTTTAAAGAGAATAGAAAAAATAACAGCGCCCATTATCAGTATCCCGGAGGCAAAGAGCAGGGCGTAACTATAACTGCCTGTTTTATCAAAAATAAAACCTCCGAAAGACGGAGCAGTCAGGCCGCTTATGAAATTTGAGGCAAAGATCAAGGGGTAGATCTGCCCCAGCCTTTCTATGCCAAAATACCGGGAAACGGAAGAAGCGTAGACAACAAGGGCACAGCCGTAGTTGAGGCCGGACAGTACCGCAAAAAGAAAAAACAGAAATGTATTATTTATTAAAAAAGCGGCCAAGAACAGCACCACCGCCTGGAAAATAATAGAAATATAGATCCCTTTTACTTCTCCTATCTTATGTGTTATGTACCCCCAGGCCATTCTGCCCCCGGAATTGGATAAGGCAAGCACGGATACGCCGGCAGTTGCGGTAGTTTCGGCTATGCCCCACTTCATTCCCAGGGGTTTCATATTACCGATAACCATAAGCCCGGCAAATAAGGATGTGGACATGGCAGCGAATAAAGCCCAAAACTTTCTGGAACTTAATATTTCTTTATATTTTAAAGGCTCTATTTCCTCTTCTTTGCAGCCGTCCGCACCCGGAGTTCTAAGAAAAAAGGCAAGCAGGCAGATGAGGGGCAGGAACAGGCCTCCGGCGTATTTAAAAATATCCGTTATGCGCACGCCGCTTTTTATTAAGTAATCCGCGCCCAGGGCAATGAGGAAAGCTCCAATTCCCAGGCCGCTCACGGAAAGGCCCGTTACCAGCGCTTTTTTATCCGGAAAACATTTTTGGACGGTTTCCAGCGGGCAGATATAGGCAAGGCCCGCTCCGCCGCCGCCAAAAAAACCCACGGCGATAAAAAGAATTACCGGTGACGGCTCAAACATCCCTGCAGAAAAAAAACCGAGGCCCATAATTATTCCGCCTAGGAAGGCAAGGCGCCCCGGCCCGGTTTTTTTTATAAGCCGGCCGCCGGCGATAAAACCCATGGCAAAAAAAACCTGAAAAAGACCGAAGACCATCTGGGCATCCCGCATATGAAAGGCGTAATTTTTGTGCAGTTCCTGCGCGAAGACGCTCCAGGCATAGCCCGCGCCAAAGCACAGGGACATTAAAAAAGCGGCCAGGAGGACTATAAGTCTTTGTTTTTTATTCAAAGCAGCTCATTCCTTCTCTTCGGGAAGCTCGATATGGCTTTGTGCCTGCAGGTTCTCTATTTTACCGACCACAACATCCAGCTTGTTCTTTCTCGTCGTAACTAATTTGCTGAACTCTTCTTTGACCTCATCTATTTTCTCTCCGAGTTTCACATAACTGCCCGTGTACTCTTCCCATTGCTTCCTGAAGGCCGAAAGCAGTTTTAATACTTCTGCCGCAGTAGCTTCCATTTTAAAATTATCGATCGCCTGTCTCATAATAACGAGTAATGCATACAGCGTAAGCGGGGAGCACAGAACGACTTTCTTTGTAAGAGCTTCATCCATCAGCAAGGGTTCTTTCTCATTCATAAATGCAAACACCTGCTCATTGGGAATAAACACGATCACATAATCCAGGGTGTTTTCTTCCGCATTAATGTAGTCCCTGGTGGTAACTTCTTTTATTCTTCCTCTAACATCAGAAATGAATTTCTTTTCGTAGTTTTCCCTTTCCACCCGGCTTCCTGCATTTAGAAACCCCAAATAGTTATCCAGGGGAAATTTGACATCCATATTAACTTTAAGGCCTTTGGGGAGTTTAAAAGTAAAATCGGGCTTATTTCCGGATTCGTTTTTCTGCTGCTTCTCATAATTAACACCTTCTGAAAGCCCGGTCAACCTGAGAACATCCTCCGCCATTCTTTCTCCCCATTTGCCCCGGGCCTGTGAAGACGATAGCGCAGTATTTAATTTTTCTGTTACCTGCTGTAATTTGCCGGTTTGTTCCGCGGTTTGCTTCAGCTGGGTGGTAAGTTCTCCGAATTTATTCTCCCGGTCTTTTTCAAGGTTGTTCATGAGTTTTTCAACATTAGAAAGGTCACCCTTCATATTGTTAAGGGTTTGATCAATAAGCTGCTTTTTCCCTTCCAGATCCTTCTCTCCGGAAGCTATTTGAGTTAAGAGCATTTCCTTTAAGAGCGGGCTCATTTCCTTAAAGGCATCCATGGACATGGCCTTAAAGGCTTCTTTTAAACCGGCCTCTTCTTCCTTTTTTCGCATCCGGTGAATAATATAGTAGGAGAGAAGCCCAAGAGCAAAACCTATGATAAAAGTAAGTACCGGATTCATGGACATATTTTAACCGAAAAAGGAGCTCTTTTCAATTGAATTAAAATACCCCGTACAAAGTCATCTCCAAAGGTTATAAGAACAACGGCCGGAAGAATTTGGTTTATTATACAAAGCTCTTGCTAACTTTAACAGAAGCCGGAAAGGGTGGATGTCTCTCAGTATTTTCCAAGCTCCTTACCCAGCCTGACGAACTCTCTGAACTGCTCAAAGGAAGTGGACTCAGGGACAGAATGGTCGGAGGATATCATATAGCCGCCGTTCTTTTTGCAGGCGGGAATAACTCTCTTCATCTCTGTCCACATTTGTTCGGGACGGGTAAAAAGGGTGGCGTTTAACCCTCCATGAAGAGCTATTTTAGCACCAAATTGTTTTTTTATCTCTACCGGATCCATCCCGGACTTAACTTCAAGCGGATTAAGCATTCCTATCCCCGCATCTATGAACTCCGGAATAAAGGGAAGGATATTTCCGCAGGAATGAAGGCGGAATTTGACACCTTTTTCTGCGGCCCAATCAGAAGCCCTCCGGTAAGAGGGTTTTAAGGTTTCCCGGAACATTTTCACGGAAAAAAATTGTTTATTTTTATAACCCAGGTCGTCGTAGCATATTATCTCGTCAAAATGATAGCCTGCGTCCCAAACCATCTGATAAAGCGCGAAATGCATTTCGAGATAGGTGTTGTACATATCAATTATCCATTCGGGCTCCTCTATTAAGGCAATAAGAGTACGCTCGGTTCCGACCGCAAACGAACTGGTAACGTTGAAGCCGAACCAGAAGATCGCGGTAATCCAGGTGCCGTCTTTCCTCCACTGCTTGTAATTTTTTTCAAGCTGGGCCCAGTTTATACGGTCTTTTGCGGGGGTCATTCTTTCTTTTACTTTTTTCCAGGTAGCAGGATCTTTAATTGTATAGTCAATATATTCCGGCGTGCCGCCGTGGTTTTTCCAGGTTTTCATGGTGACGCCCCAGTCGGAAGTGAAGATCCTGTATTCCTCCGTTTCTTCAATTACTTTCTCGGGCAGTTTGGGGCTGTTGTTCGCAACAAAACCGGCGAATTTGTCCAGATCAAAATACTTATCGGGTGAGACCCCTTCCGGCAGCCCCTCTTTATTCCATCTTTTTATCGTAGAATCCCAAAAACCATCGGTAATCGGAACCCTATCGGCTTCTTTGTGTTCATACATTCTTAACATTCTTTCATGCGTTGTTAATTCTTTCATTACCTTATCCTTTTAAAAAATATCTAACTGCTCAACGGGATTTCGGCATATTTGTTTTGCTTTGTTTACCTCTTTGATAACTCTAAATACGCCTCGTTATAATACAGGGCATTTTCCACCGGGGTGTTAACAGGGATGTGGTTGCCAACGGCCAGGATATAGCCGGGACATTCCTTGCCAATTTTCATGCAACGTTCGACCTCTTTATATATATCCTCTTTCGTTCCGGAAAGGAGGATCCTGGTGTCAGCGTTCCCGACAAACCCGTGTGTTTTTCCATATTTTTTTGCAAACAGCTCCAGGTCATTGTACGGTTCAAGGATGAGAGAACCCGCGCCGCACTTTATAATATCGTCGTAGAACATGTCATATTTTCCGTCTGAAGTAAACATCAGCTTCTTGCCGGCGGATAAAAGCGGCTGCCAGAGTTTTTTGTAATAAGGAAATATCGTTTTCCTGTACCAAGCCGG
>CAITEH010000010.1 GCA_903891415.1 Candidatus Firestoneibacteriota bacterium | reverse complement strand
TATCCATAACTCCTTTGAGAAATCCGCCTGGGCGGAAAAACACGAGGAAACCGTGAAATTGAATGTATTACATATAATAACAAAACTGGAATTAGGAGGTGCTCAGCTTGAGCAAAGGAATAAATATCTATCCATAACTCCTTTGAGAAATCCGCCTGGGCGGAAAAACACGAGGAAACCGTGAAATTGAATGTATTACATATAATAACAAAACTGGAATTAGGAGGGGCTCAACAAAACACCCTCTACTGTCTTTTAAAACATGACCGCAGTAAATATAATGTGTTTTTGGTCTCTGGAACTGAGGGGATTTTGGTAAAAAAGGCGCAGCAATTGAAAGATGTAAAAGTAATCCTGCTTCCCGGCTTAAAACATGAGCTCTCCCCGTGGAGCGACTTGCGCTGTCTTTTTACCCTGAGAAAATTGTTTATAAAGGAAAAAATAGACCTGGTCCATACCCACAGCTCAAAAGCGGGAATTTTAGGGAGGCTTGCCGCCCGTTTAGCAAAAGTAAAAATAATAGTACACACCGTGCATGGCTTTTCTTTTAATGAATTTCAGCCTGTCTTAAAGAAAAAGCTATATATCTTTCTGGAACGCCTTGCGGCAAAATACACCGATAAATTAATAGCGGTTACCGGTATGGATATAGAAAAAGGCCTAAAGGCAAAGATAGGCAAGCCGGAAAAGTATACGGTAATTTACAGCGGGTTCGATCTTAACGAATTTACTACTTTGCAGAATAATGCGGAGACAAAAAAAGGACTGGGAATAGAGGATGGCTATAAAGTTGTAGGCATGGTTGCCTGTTTTAAACCACAGAAGAACCCGCTTGATTTTGTGAGGATGGCCGGGCTGGTAAAAGAGAAACATTCCAAAACAAGATTCTTACTTGTAGGGGATGGTGAGCTCCGGCCGGAAATAGAAAAGCTGATAGCTGAAAAGAATCTTCAAAAAGATATTATTATAACCGGCTGGCGCGAAGATGTGGCGCGGTTTATCCATGTTCTTGATGTTTTTGTGCTTACTTCCCTCTGGGAAGGCCTGCCGCGCGTCCTGCCGCAGGCAATGTGCGCCAAAAAACCACTTGTTGCCAGCGCTGTTGACGGCTCAAAAGAAGCCGTAATAGACGGGAAGAACGGCTACCTGGCCGCGCCGGGAGATTATTTTGCGCTGGCTGAAAGGGTCGTGCAGCTGCTTTTGGATGAAAAACTTTGCAAAAAAATGGGCGAGGCAGGCTTTGCCCTGAGTAAAGCCTGGGATCAGGATGAAATGGTAAAAAAGATAGAGGCAGTTTACGATGAACAAGCTGCCGTTAAAATATGAAGCAGTTATAAATAAAAGGAGCTATCTTGGGACGCCTGGCTGAATTAAGAAAAAAACTTTTACACAAAAAATTGGACGCCCTTCTGGTTACAAAGCCGGTTAACAGGAATTACCTGAGCGGGTTTACGGGCTCCACCGCCTTTCTTGTGGTAACGCTTAGATCCGCGCTCTTTGTAACTGATTCACGTTATACAGAACAGGCAAAAAAAGAAATAAACGGAGAATTTGAACTTGTTGAGATAAAAAGCACAAAAGAGTACTATAAAACAATAGTTGATATAGTAAAAAAAGATAAAGTTAATGTGCTGGCGATAGAATCAAGAAATCTGGTGTTTTCACAGTATGAAACACTGAAAAAATATCTTCCAAAGAAAGAAATTAGCGGACAAACAGGGCTTATTGAGGAACTTAGAGAGATAAAAACGGAAGAGGAGCTTGCATATATAAGAAAAGCCGTGGATATCGCGGAAATAGCCTTTGAAAAAACTCTGAAAAAGATCAAACCCGGGATTTCGGAAAATGAGATCGCGGCGGAACTGGAATATAATATGCGTCTTTCCGGGGCGGAAGGGCCCTCTTTTCCGACTATTGTAGCTTCTGGAAAAAGAGGTGCTTTGCCTCATGGCGTGGCATCAGAGAAGAAGGTAAATAAGGGGGAACTAATTGTCCTGGATTTTGGAGCCGTTTATAAGGGTTATTGTTCTGACTTGACAAGGACGGTGGGATTGGGTATAATAAACAGGTTATTTAAGAACCGCTACAAAGTGGTTTATGGCGCCCAGCAAAAGGCAATTTCTAGTATAAAAAGTGGAGTAATCCTGTCCGTTCCGGACAAAAAAGCGCGAAATTATCTTCAAAAACACAGTATGGAGAAGTATTTTACTCACGGTTTGGGGCACGGCATTGGGATGGAAATACACGAAAACCCCTCTATTAACAGTAAAATTAAAGGCATTTTAAAAACAAATATGGTTATCACTATCGAACCCGGAGTATATTTTAACGGGGGCTCAGGGATAAGAATAGAAAACGACATAATTGTAAACGACAAAGGCTGTGAAATCCTGGGCAAAGATCAGCAAAGGTTAGTAGTCCTTTAAAAGTAAAAAAAGATGCCAGGTGCTTGGTTCTAGGTGCTGGGAAAGATCCAGTACCCGGTATATGGTACCTGTTTCCTATTAAAAATCGGGGAGAAAAGACGGAATGATAGATTCAAGTGATCTAAAGCGGGGTGTACTCTTAGACCTGGACGGCATAATTTACGAGGTGGTTGACTATTCCAGGCACAAGCCGGGGAAAGGTGCTACCAACATAAAGACCCGTATCCGGAATATTAAACTTGATACTACCATTGAAAAAACCTTCGATGCCGGTATTACACTTAAGCTTGCGGATGTGGAGCAGAAAGACATGCAGTATCTTTATAAAGACGGGGAAAATTATGTTTTTATGGATACGCAAACCTTTGAGCAACAGGCTTTTAGCCCTGCTTCTCTGGGTGATTCAATAAAATACCTGAAAGAAAATATGATCATCTATGCCCTGGTGCATAACGGGGAGCCGGTAGGGGTGCAGCTGCCCAATGCAGTAGACCTGAAGATAGTAGATTGTCCTCCCGGTATCAGAGGCGATACGGTCTCCGGCGGTTCAAAACCGGCCACTTTGGAGACCGGTACCGTAGTGCAAGTTCCGCTTTTTGTAGAAGAAGGCGAGACAATTAAGATAGATACGAGAACGGGCCAGTATTTGGAAAGGGTGCAGAGTAAAAAGTAACTGCCGCACAGAGGGCAGTCTGAGGCAATTTTTACTGGTAGGTTTTGTTTTAAGGCCGTTCCGGAAGCTCATGCCAGACCGGCCGGTATATAGCGAATAGTAACGGTAAATTCCTGCTAAGGGGGGAATATGAACACAAAAGAGATAAAAGAACTCATTGATTTATTAAAGGGGAGCGATGTCTCCGAAATAGAAATTGAACGTGAAGGGGTGAAGATCCATATTAAAAAAGGCGCTTCCGCGCCCGTAATTACCCCCGTTATAGCCGCGCCGCAGGTTGCGCAAGTTCCGGTCGCGCAAACTGTTGCTGCGCCGGTAATAATTCCGGCTGTTCCCGCGGCAGAACCGGCAAAACCTGCCGGGAATACTATCAATTCACCTATGGTGGGGACTTTCTACAGATCTCCCGCCCCTGATTCTGCGCCTTTTATTAAAGAAGGAGATATTATTAAAGAAGGCCAGACGGTTTGTATCATTGAAGCCATGAAACTTATGAATGAGATCAAGGCAGAGACCAAAGGCAAGATAACTAAAATAATGGTCGAAAATGGCCAGGCCGTGGAGTTCGGACAGGCTCTATTTATTGTTGAACCCGTCTAAATTGACTTAAAGGAAAGCGAATGTTTAAAAAAATATTAATAGCCAACAGGGGAGAAATTGCCCTGAGGATAATACGGGCCTGCAAGGAAATGGGAATACGCACGGTAGCGGTATATTCCAGAGCCGATGAAACCTCTCTCTATATTAAACAGGCGGATGAAAGTATCTGTATAGGCCCCGCACAGTCCAACAAGAGTTATTTAAGCATTCCTAACTTGATCGCGGCCGCGGAGATAACCGATGCGGAAGCAATACATCCCGGCTATGGTTTTCTGGCTGAAAATGCCCACTTTGCGGAGATCTGCAGGGATTGTTCCATAAAATTTATCGGCCCGTCTCCTGAAGCAATAAAAAAACTCGGGGATAAAGTTTTCGCGAAAGATACCATGAGGAAGGCCGGTGTTCCCGTAGTTCCCGGAAGCGAAGGAGTCGTAAAGGATGATAAAGAAGCGCTAAAAATAGCAAAAGCCATCGGTTATCCCGTTATTGTCAAAGCTTCAGCGGGCGGCGGCGGCAGGGGAATGAGGATCGCTCATAATGATGTTTCTCTGGTTAACGGATATCTTACCGCGCGAGCCGAAGCCGAATCGGCTTTTGGCAATTCTGCAGTTTATATAGAAAAATATATTGAAGAACCCAGGCATGTTGAGTTCCAATTCCTCGGCGACGAATATGGTGAGGTGGTCCATCTGGGCGAACGGGATTGCACTGTTCAGAGAAAGCATCAGAAACTGATAGAAGAAGCTCCGTCTCCCGGCCTAAATCCCAAGATTAGGGAAGAGATGGGCCGCGCCGTTATTAAAGGCGCAAAAGCGGTAAATTATTCCAACGCCGGAACCATGGAGTTTCTTGTTGATAAATATAATAAGTATTATTTTATGGAAGTTAATACCAGAATACAGGTGGAACACGGCGTAACCGAAACCGTCATGGGCATTGATCTGATCAAGCAGCAGTTAAAGATCGCGTTTGGTGAGCATCTGTCTTTTGCTAAAAAAGAAATGCATTTCCGGGGCCATGCCATAGAATGCCGTATCAACGCGGAAGATCCCGACAAAGGATTTTTACCCTCTCCCGGCAAGATCACCCAGTTCATAGTCCCGGGCAGCATCGGCATAAGGGTCGACACCCAGGTCTATGCGGGCTACAGTATTCCTCCGTTTTACGATTCAATGATAGCCAAACTTATAGCTTTTGGAGATGACCGTACGGAAGCTATTGAACGTATGGCGAGGGCCCTGGATGAATTCGTCATCGACGGTATTAAGACAACCATTCCTTTCCACAAAAAAGTAATGCAGAACTCCTCTTTTAGAAGAGGAGAGTTCAGCACAAGCTTTGTCGATACCTTTTTAGGCAAGTAATAAATTAGGGACAGCGCCCAATTGTTAATTGGTCGCTGTCCCTAATTTGTTTCGGAATATTGATATTACCGCAAAATACCTGTATAATCACATAAGTTAGCTTTTTTTGATGGAGAGGTAAAAGGATAGCTAGTAGCTGATTGCTGATAACTAATGATTCAGATAAAAGCGATTTATTTTTTGTTCTTTTTAATTGCAATCAGTTATTAGTAATTAGTAATTGTCTATGGGGCAAAACAGGGGTTTCGGAAAAATCTTTAAAAAACAAGGAAAGTCTTATATTATAAGATCAATCCTTAATATTCCACTTCATTGGATTTCACTCAATTTCACTGTTTTTCATTTAAAATGGCACACAGATGGCACACGACAAATCAAAAAAAATATTCTAATTAAACCCTAATTAAAAACCTAGTAAACCAATAAAATTTATTCTCCTTTAAGGCCAACTGTATAGACAAATACTGCATTTATGTGTTGACAAACAATTTTGGGGCGGGATAGTATAGTATCAACATAACTTATTCAGGAGGTGTAATGACTCGCCTTGAACGGATAATATATAAAAGCAGGGTTTTTACTAAACAGTATATTAAAATAGAATAAAACTTAAACCATTTACATAAAAAGTAAATGGTTTTTTTTATTTTTAGGGGGATTTACTGTCAATGTTAGGTACTTATCATAAATTTAGAATAAAATACAATATACAAAAAATAATAATTACTACCTGAGTCTTCCCCAAAAAAGTGGACACTATGAAGAGTTGGTGCTAATATAGAACCGTCTCAAAG
>CAITEH010000009.1 GCA_903891415.1 Candidatus Firestoneibacteriota bacterium | reverse complement strand
CGGATTGCATTCATACAATTGCCTGGACACGGAAGTTTGGAAAGTCCCGCGTGTTTTGTCTGGAATTGGGCCACGATAACCAAGCTTGGCCCAATGAAAATTTTCGGATCGTCTTAGAGCGTGGCATTGTCTGGAGCACAGCGCAATGATTTTATAATGTGCGGAGGACCGCTTCGCCCGAATGGGCAGCCCGACGATGTTGAAAGTGGGAAATGTTTGAAAATTATTGAAACCGTTTGGAAAATGCAAATTCAGTTAATTCTTCCACCACATAAGGAGAAATATGAAGAACACAAATATCCGCATGAATAAGACACCGCTTTTCCGGAATGTTCAGCCTGAGGGAACCTGGGGAGATATTCTTAAGGATAGTTGTCAAAACTATCTCCAGAAGGTTAGCGATGATCTTCTTCTGGACGGATTCCGCGCCAAGCCGGGTATCCAGGCTTTTATCGGGGAACATATCGGGAAATTTCTTCTGGCTTCTATTCCTACATCCTTGATGCTGGATAACAAGGCGTTAGAAAAAAAGGTAAAAAGTCTTGTAGAGCGGTTGATAAAAGAACAGGAAAGAGACGGTTATCTTGGTACATATGAAAAGGGAAAACGCTGGATGGACAATTCATCAAATTTGAATGAATTAACCTGGGACCTTTGGGTCCACAAATACTGCATATTGGCGCTACTCGTTTACTATGAGGAAACACTGGATGTTAAAGCGCTTAATGCTGCAAAGAGAGCCGGTGATGTTGTTGCCGCCGAATATGGGATAGGGAAGAAAGACATCAACAAAAGTGACAGCCATGGCGGCCTGGCAAGCGGTTCAATACTCGAAGCAATTATGCGGCTATACAGGTATGCTCCGGAAGAAAAATACCTGACTTTTGCCCGTTATATTGTTGAGACTGCCTGGGAAAAAGAAGACGGACCCAGGCTCATGCAAAGACTTCGGAAACGGGAAGCTGTAAGTCTTATTGCTAAAGGCAAAGCCTACGAAATGACGAGTTGTTTTGTGGGACTCACGGAATACTCTCACGCGGTGGGGCGGGGAGATATTATAAAGATGCTCCTGGATGCAAGGGACCGCATGGCCGATACACAGCGTTACCCGACAGGCGCGATGAGCCGTAGAGAACACTTTATGTCGCCGGGAATTTTACCGGAAGAAGCCTTGGTTGAAACCTGCGTGACTTTTACCTGGATACAATTTAACCTGCGGCTTTTTGAGATTGCCGGAGATGAGAGAGCCCTTGACCTCGCTGAGGAAGCGGCGTGGAACCAGCTTCTTCCTGCGATAAGTCCTGATAGAAGTATGTGGACCTATATGCTTCCCATAACAGGTCCTAAAAGATTTCCCAGAAAATGGGTGCAGGGAACAAGTAGTAAGAAATATGAAGGAGCGCCTGTTACCTGTTGTCACACAAACGGTCAGCGCGGGCTTGCTATAATACCAACTTATGCAGTCACACTTAGCGCAGATGGAACAGTATTTGTAAATTTTTACGGTACAGGAAAATGGACTTTTGAAAACTCAAAGTCAGAAAATATTTCTATTACTCAGAAAACAAATTTTCCGCGAGACGGGAAGGTCGAGCTTGAAGTGGAAGCTCTCGGGACATGGGTCCTGGCTCTTCGGAAACCCGGATGGTGTCTTAAAATGACGGTGGACGGAGTACCGGTTTCCGAGGAAAAAAGGAGATTGATTATTAAAGGGAAAGGAAAGAAGACTGTTTGTGTGGAAATGAGAATGGCTCCGCGGTTACTTCTTACAGGTTTTGAGGCAAGAGGTAAGTGCGCACTGGCGGTCGGACCGCTTATCATGGCTATGGAAAACCCTCCAAAAGGTCTGGGAGTGGATCAGGTCGCTGTCTCTCTTTCAGGAAAGAACGGACTTAAAGGACTGAAGGCCGGTACGACAAATGGTTGGCCAAGTTTAGAAATTCCTATATATTCTCTTCCGGCCAGAGCAGTATCGGATGTGTCTCAAATTAAAATATCTCCCGCCGGTAGGATAAAACTTAAACCCGTACTTTTTGCCGGGTTAAAAGGTAACCGCTGCCTTACCGAGGATCTTAGAGAAGAACAGATACCTGTAAGCACCGATGAATTTAGACAAACTATGCTGCCGATATATAGAGTTCAAATGCCGTTCTTTTGGTCAATTAAGGGTTAATAATTTTCGTAAGGACGTCGTAGTTTCAAACGGGTGCCTTTTTTTTGGCAAGAAATTGGCAGGGTCGAATTGACCTGCCCTAAAATATTATAGCCTTATCCCTGAAAGCGGTCTAATGAACTTGCGCTTAAACCCCAAATAATGCTATAAAATGATATAGATTGAAGAGTAAACCTTGAAAAATATTGGCGGATATGAAAAGCCGCCGGCACGGAGTTAAGAGCGGGAAATATTTTTTTAAAGGGGGTTTTATGGCCGTTAACAGGAAAATAAGAATAGGAATTATCGGTGTCGGGCAGATAGGAAAACACCACATTGCGAAATATAAGGAGCTCCCGGATGTGGAACTGGTGGGTTGTTCCGATATAAATGAAAAATAATTTGAAACCGGCTTTAAAAACAAATGCGGATCAAAAATATCCGGACGGGCGGCCTTCCGCAAAGTGGCCGTTGTGGACGAAGCTCAGCGGCATCGCAAACGGCGGAGCGGGTGCGAAAGACGACGTCACGATGCACGTGGAGGTTTCCACCACCCAACATCCGATTACGGCCGGCTTGCAATCCTGGGACATTATTGATGAAACGTATAAGATGGAAGATGCTGCTCCCGATAGTGAAATATTGATTACCACGGAAGCGCCGGATTGCATTCATACAATTGCCTGG
>CAITEH010000008.1 GCA_903891415.1 Candidatus Firestoneibacteriota bacterium | reverse complement strand
CCCGAATTGAACGGGCGACCACTCGCACCCCAAGCGAGTGCGCTAGCCACCTGCGCCAAGCCCCGACCTTATCAACTTATTAAAATATGTCTTTTCAAGATTTTAGGGCGGCCATCCACCAAGGTGGATGCGCTAGCCACCTGCGCCACGCCCCGACCTTATCAACTTATTAAAATATTTCTTTTCAAGATTTTTGGGCGGCCATCCACCCAGGTGGATGCCCTAGCCACCTGTCCGCCTTCGGCGAGATCTCTCCGTTTACGGAGGACGCCACACCCCGACCTTATACTTATTAAACAATATATTTCAAGATTTTCGGGCGACCATCCACCTAGGTGGATGCCCTAGCCACCTGTCCGCCTTCGGCGAGATCTCTCTGTTTACGGAGGACGCCACGCCCCGGCCTTTTCACGGCCTTTTATTTCTAATGGGTAGTATAATATCACAAATATCAGTTGTTTTCAACTTCAAAGATACTACCGGCATGAATATTTACTGGCTGTTTTCACTCTTTTTCTTTATGGATTTTTAACTTTTGGACCGGCTTTTGTGGTGCGCCCGGCAGGACTTGAACCTGCAGCCTTCTGGTTCGAAGCCAGATGCTCTATCCAATTGCGCTACGGGCGCAAAAAATCTATATAAATTAAGAGTTTAATTTTGGAAGTACTTTGAGAAGGCAAGCTGCTAGTTAGTAACTACTCCATTGTTTTCTTAAGATCGGCTAACTTCTTCTTGAGTTTTGCTATGGTTTCTATAAATTCCAGTTCCTTAAAATTTATTTCCATCTGAACTTCGTTTTTACGAAGATCCTTGAGTTTCTTTTTTGCCCCCTCTATCGTAAACCCGTCTTTATAGAGTAAGCCGTGGATAAGCAGGACCATTTCGATATCTTTTTTTCTATAAGCACGCTGGCCGCCTATGCTTCTTACGGGCTTTAATATTTTAAACTGTTTTTCCCAATAGCGGAGAATATAAGATTTTACCCGGGTGATGTCGCTTACCTCACGGATAGTGAAGAATAATTTATCGGGGATCTTAATACCTTCTTGAACCTGATTATTTTCCATGCTCTATCCTCTTTTTAAGTATTTCACTGGGTTTAAAAGCCGGCGAACTTCTGGCCGGGACCATTACTTTTTCGCCTGTCTTCGGATTCCTGCAGAGCCTTTCCTTTCTTGACCTGATAACAAATGTTCCAAAACCGCTTAGCTGCACCTTTACGCCGGCCTTTAAAGAATCCACAATACAGTCAATAAAAGACTGCACGGCAACTTTAGCAACATTCCCGTTGACCCCCAGCGCTACAACTTTTTTTACAAGATCATTTTTTGTCACGGTGCCCATGATTTTCCCCTTAATAATGTTCTTCATTCTTTAATTTTCTGGTCATCAGCTCATAAATAGCGGATTTTGGGTCTTTGTTTTTCATAAGAATACCATAAGTTTCTTCAACTATGGGCATCTTCACTTTCTTTTTTTTTGCCAGCTTATAAACAGCTGCGACGGTTGTTACGCCTTCTGCAACCATATCCATTGAGGCTATTATGGCGGAAAGTTTCTCCCCCCGGCCTATTCTTTCGCCGACACTGCGGTTACGGCTGTGACTGCTCATGCTGGTAACTATCAGATCCCCGAACCCGGCAAGGCCGTTCAAAGTTTCCGGTTTTGCGCCCAGGCGGACAGCCAGCCTCTTCATCTCTGCCATTCCTCTTGTAAGCAGAGCAGCTTTGGTATTGTCACCCAGTCCCATACCGTCAAGTATGCCCTTGGAAATAGCTATTACATTCTTTAACGCCCCTCCCAGTTCGACCCCCGTCACATCTTTGCTGGTGTAAACCCTGAAATGACCGCAAGAAAATACTCTTTGAAGGTACTTTGCCGTTTTAATATTTTTTGAGGCTATAATTACCGCGGTAGGCATTCTTTTACCTACTTCCTCGGCATGGCTCGGTCCGGAAAGCACGGCCAGCTTGACTTTTTTTCCAAGACATTTTTCTATCTTTACTGAAATTCGTTCGAGTGTTCTGGTATCCAGCCCTTTTATTACGCTTAGTATGACCGTACCGGCAGGCAGTTTAAGTTCCTTTAATTTTTCAATAAAGACAGCCGCGAACTTAGAAGGAACTGCAAGTATTATTATTTTTGAATCTTTTACTGCTTCAGGCATTGAATTTGTTATCTTAATGGTCTTTTTAAGCTTAACACCCGGTAAGAATATTTTATTTTCCCTTTCTTTTTCAAGCCGGGACGCATAGGCCTTAAAATACTCGTAAATAGTGACCTTATGCCCGTTTTCGTCAAGCAGGCCTGCTAAGGCCGTTCCCCAGCCGCCGGCGCCTATTATTGCGATTTTTTCTGCCATACTCTAGGTTCCGTTCCTTTAATTAATCTCTTTATATTAGGAATATGTCTTATAAATATCAGGCCAAAAGCAAGAATGCCAAATATCTGCAGAGCCAGAGGCTCTTTTATAAGAATGAGTGCGAGTAAAAAAATAAGCGAGCCTGCTATTGAACCTATAGAAACATACCCGGTTATCAGAACCAGTACCATAAAGACAGCGAAGGCTATTCCTGCTTCTTTCGGAGCCAGAGCCAGGGCTACACCAATACTTGCTGCCACGCCTTTGCCCCCTTTAAAATTAATAAATATGGACCAGTTATGGCCGGCTATAGCTGCCAAACCGCAAAATATTGACACTAAAATAAACAGTTCACTGCTCTGGACCCGGCTATTAATAACGAAGCCAAATAAATAAGGAATACTTCCCGCGCTCAGAAAACCTTTTAACGCATCCAGTAATAAGACCAGCACCCCGGGTAAGGTCCCAAAATTCCTCATTATATTTGCCGCCCCGATGTTCTTGCTGCCCAGGTCGCGAATGTCCTTTTTGTAGAAAATCCTGCCGAGCATCAGCCCGAAGGGAATTGAACCGAGCAGATAAGAAAGGACTACCGCACAAGTTATATGAAGAATAGAATCAACCAAACCTTTTTATCCCCTTCCAGCTGTAATCCACCAGAGAAATAGCACACATTAAGACCGTTGCATATAAATAAAGTTTCAGATCAAGGCCCAAAATAAATACCGAGTTTAATAAAAGAAACATTACCGAGGTACTTTCAAGAAAATTGGTGAATTTTCCGAAGACGCTGGGTTCAACTTTCATATTGTGAGTGATAATATAGACCAGCAGCCAGCCGATGATAAGCAGAATATCCCTGCTTATAATTACGATGGCTATCCAGTCAGGTATCATATCCGTAAAGGCAAAAAGAATAAACGCCGTATCTATTAAAAGTTTATCTGCCAGAGGATCCAGCATGGTTCCAAGCACGCTGCGTGACCTCGCGAGCCGGGCAACTATGCCGTCAATTACATCCGTAATAATAGCAAAAAAGAAGATCACGGCGGCTATGGAAATATTTTTCTTAAAGAATATAATAAAAACCGGAACCGCAAGGATCCTGAGTAAGGTTAGAAAATTAGGGACCGTGAATGTCTTCATTCCGCAACCACCTTGTTCTTACCGCTTCGTTTGGCCTTATAAAGACGGTCATCTGCCGTATCTATTAATTCCCGGGAGGTTTTAACATCATCAGGGAACACCGCTATTCCGGCACTTATTGTAAGATTCTTCTGCCTGTTTTCTATTTTGTATTCAAATTCAAAATTCTCTATGCTTACCCTTATCATTTCAGCCAGTGCGGTTGTTTCGGCCCTGGTAAGGCCGGTCAGGATAACGGCAAACTCTTCACCCCCGTATCTTGACGCGCAGGAATTATCATTGTGAAGCAAACTACGGAGGATCTTACCGATCGAACGTAAAATACTATCCCCCATCAGATGCCCGAAAGTATCGTTATAATATTTAAAATCATCTATATCAAAATAAATAAGAGAGATAATTGTTTTGTTCTCTGCTGCCTTTGAGAATTCGAAAATGAGTTTTTCCTGAAAATATCTGTGATTATAAAGCCCCGTAAGTTCATCTGAAACCGAAAGACTCTCTATCCTTTCATATAACCTGGCATTCTGTATCGCTATCGCCGACTGATTGGCAAATATTTCCAGGAGGATCAGATCTTCTTCAAATATTTCAGATTTTGTAAAACCGTCAGCAACAACAACCAGGACTCCGAGTACATTATCTCTGATAATAAGAGGAATAGCAGCGAACTCTTTGAGGTTCAACAGATCCACAAGCTTTTGTTCACAACGGTGGTCATTTCTGGCGTCTTTAATAATAAACGGTTTTTTTTCCAGCGCGGATCTCGCAATAATTCCTTCAGAATCATCCATTTCAAACACCTGCTGGCGCAGCACTTCATTTAACACACCCATACCCAGCACGCCGCGGAGCACTGTTTTCTGCTTTTCTTCCAGGGCCAGGAAGATGAAAGCCCTCTCATATTTAAGCTCCCTGGTCAGGTTGGACATGATCATGTCAAGCACATTTTCGAGTTTCATGGTACTTCTTAGAGCTTCAGTTATACGGTTGATATCTTTGAATTCATCGTACATATGCTGCAACCCGCGGATTTGCCAGTAATTTGAAATATCATTCTTTACAAAGAAGAAAACGAATAAAATAAATATTCCGTATTTAAAAAAAGGATCACTGATCTCTTCGTAATCAAGTAGTACAAAAGTTACGAGCAACAGGAGTATAAGCAGTGTTGAGGTACGGATCAGCCAGGGCATCAATTTGAGCCTGTTTTCTTTGATGAAAGTATTTACAAATTTACTGATCTGTTTTATCATTCTATTTTGGCTGCAGCACCTTTTTGAAAATATCCACAATTTTCGGGTCAAATTGGATGTTTTTATTTAATTCAAGTTGTTTCAAGGCTTCTGTATGACTCATTGCTTTTCTGTAAGTGCGGTTTGAAGTCATGGCCTCAAAGGAGTCCACAACGGCAATTATTCTCGAGAGCAAAGGTATTTCTTCTTTTTTAAGTCCGCCGGGATACCCGTTGCCCCCATAGGCCTCGTGATGATGTTTAATAATATTAGCAACTTCCTTAAATTCTTCTATATTTCCTATAATATTTGAGCCAATAACTGGATGTTTTTTAATTATTTCATATTCTTCTTTTGTCAGTTTGTCGGGTTTTCTCAGTATTTGATCCGAAACGCCTATTTTTCCTATATCATGAAGAATAGAGCTGTATTGCAATAGTTCAACATCACTTTCCTGCAGTTTCATCTCCAAAGCAATATCTGTGGCGTATTTAAGTACCTGGTCTGAGTGGCCTTTTGTATAATTATCTTTTTCATCAAGCGCGGTGGCAAACGACTTAATGACGTTGATATACATTTCTTTCCAGGATTTGAATAATCTGGTATTTTCAACCGCTATTGCCGTATGCGAAGTAAATATGGTCATTATTTTTTTATCGTTCTCTGAAAGGACCTTTTTGTATCTGAAATAGAGGGTAAGAATTCCTATTACTTTGTTTTTTGCGAGTAAAGGAATACAAACCAGGGATTTTACACCTTCGTTCATTAACTGGTTAAATTCTTTATACTCACTTTTTTCAGGATCAGTGATCTCGATAATTTGATGTGTTTTAATAACCTGTTTTTCGGTGGCCGTAAAGTCCCTCTTTTTTTCCTCTCCGGCCAGTTTTGATGAAAGTCCATAAGAAACACAGAGTTCAAGCTCCTGTTTTCTGATATCTAAAAGCCTGAGTGTCGCGCCTTTGGCATCCATAATTTCGCAGACAGATTTGGAAATAAGATTTAAAACATCATCCAGTCTAAGCGTTGAAAGAATGACATTTCCGATATAGGAGACTGCAGACAATTCATTTATCATTGTGGAAGTAGCTTCGTTTATTTTTGCCCTTTCAAAAATGATGGAAGCTTTTTCAGCCAAATTTCCATAATGCAGTATTTCTTTTTCTTCTATGTCCTCTTTGGAGATCACAATACAACCGAAGACCTGGTAGTTTGTTTTGAGCGGTAAACCTATTTTATTTCCCATCCTGCAGGTATTACCCGAAGAAAAAACATTATTTAGAAGTTCCATATTTGAGTTCATAATATCGGCTTCTTCTTTAAATTTAAGACCGCAGGTTCCTGCAACCGTATAGTCACTGGTTTGTGAGATCCTCATAAAAAGTATCGAATATTCGGCTTTAGTTATACTTGCAAACCTGTTAACAAAAACCTCCACTAATTCTTCGCTGTTTAAAGAGAGGAGGCCGAGTTCAGTAATGGCATTTAAACTTAGAAGTTCCTCTTTGTAGGTTTTCTCGGTGTCAATGTGATTTATGTTCCCTACAACGAGAGAGGCCTGAGAAGCGGATAATTTGATATAGTTTTTTTCTTCTTCCGAGAAGAACCTGGGATTGTTAAGGCTCAAGACAGCTAAAGCACCTATAACCTTTTCTTTGACGGTAATAGGCATAAAGATCGCGGATTGAACCAGAATAAGATTAACCGGTGTTTTAATTTCTACGATCTTATTTTCTTTTATGTCAGGGCAAATTTCTTTTAGTTTTTTAAGGCTAGAAGAGATCTGTTTAGACCATTTATTGAAAGACTCATTTCCGGCTAAAAAATTTATCTTTTCTTTATCTTCAAAAATAAAGACGCCGGAAGCACAATTCCCGATTATTTTTGCAAGTTCTATTGTGATCACATTTAGAATATCTGAAGGCGCGCGGGAAGAACTTATCAATTCACTGCTGCGGTTAACACTTTTAAACTTCTCATAAAGATTCTGGAACTGGTCCAGCAACTTTTGAATTTCCTTTTTTAATTTGTTAAAAAGCAGCCTTGAGGAAAAAATAAGCAGCAGAACAGATATTACGAGTAAGAATTCATTAATAGTTGAATTCAATTGGTTAACCGCCTTATTTTAATTAAGCATATTTAGTTTAACAGATTATTAACTTTTTGTCAATAACTCATTAAATACTAGAGCTATTTTGGACAGGAGCTTGTCAATATTAACGTTCTTTACCGCAGAAACCGGGATTGCTTCAGGAAAATCATTATTTAACCTCAGCAACCGCTGCGGAGTGACTATATCCAGTTTATTCAAGACCGTAATTACCGGTTTATTCAGTACATCTAAGGCCTTTAGCTCGCGGTATACGGCATCTACCTGAATATCAATATCAAGCCGGCCCGCGTCAAGCACCATGACAATGATATCCGCAAACTCTATTTCTTCAAGTGTTGCTCTGAAAGAAGTGATGAGTTCTGCGGGAAGATTACGGATAAAACCTACGGTATCGGTCAATAAAAGATTTTGTCCCCCCTTCATAAATACTTTCCGGGTTGTCGGATCCAGAGTGGAAAATAGTTTATTTTCCACAATAACATCTGCCCCGGTCATCTTATTCAACAGCGTCGACTTACCGGAATTGGTATAGCCGACAAGCGCGGCATTTAAAAAACCTTTTGATTTCCGGCTTTCTCTGAGGACTTTACGGTGTTTCCTGACAACTTCAAGTTTATCTTTTAAAAAATCTATCCGGTTTCTGATACTGCGTTTATCCAGTTCCAGCTTTTTCTCCCCGGGGCCTCTCCGGGCTCCTATCCCGCCGCTGAACTGGGCCAAGCCGACACCGTGTCCCGAAAGACGCGGTAAAAAATATATTAACTGTGCGAGTTCAACCTGTAGTTTGCCTTCGGTAGTCCGCGCGTGTTTTGCGAATATATCCAGGATAAGAGTACACCGGTCTATGATTTTTTTCCCCGTAATATCCTCAAGGTTGCGCTGCTGGTTGGGTTTAAGATTATTATTAAATACAATAATATTGGTTTTTAACTCTTCACATCTGAGTTTTAGATCGCTGACCTTTCCCCGTCCGATGTAATAGGCAGCATCCGGCACTTTTCTGTTTTGAATTATTGTCTCCAATATTTTAACAGAGGAAGTTGCCGCCAGAGCTTCTGTTTCGACAAAAGAATCCCTATCATCCTTTGAAATACCCGCAAGTACTCCGGTTTCTATGGTCACTTTTTCTCCGTGAATATTTTATAGGCCGCTGTTAATAGTTCAGCCTTAGCTCCGGCCGCTTCAAGCCAGTTAATTCTAGTGTCCTTTTTGAACCATACATACTGTCTTTTTGCGTACTGCCTGGTACCGGATTTAATTAAAGCCACAGCCTCTTCGAAGCTGATATTTTTTTTAAAATACTCAATAAACTGGCTGTAACCCAGAGCTTTCAGCGGATGAATCTCAAATCCGTATTTTCCGGTAAGCTTCCTGACTTCTTCCAGCAGGCCGTTCTCAAGCATCAGGTCAACTCTTTCGTTTATACGCTGATAAAGCAGAGCCCTTTCCAGATAAAGCCCGGCAAAAATAATGGTTCCGATCTTAAAAGGTTCACCGGTCCTGGCAGACTCCTTGCGCGTCTTCCCGGTAAGCCTGAACAATTCAAGGGCTCTTATGATCCTGAACTCATCATTAAGATGTATCTTTGAGGCCGCCTCCGGATCAACTTTTTTTAACTCCTCATAGAGAGCAGGCAGGCCTTTTTCCCTTATATCCGAATAGAGCGCCTCCTTGGGCGCTTTTGAGTGCTCCTCTATTTTAAGCAGGCCGTCAATAACAGCCCTGATATAAAGTCCGGAGCCGCCGGTAAGTATCGGTTGTTTTCCCCTGGAAATAATATCCAGAACTGCTGCTCTTGCCATCAAGCTGTATTCATAAGCATTCAATACCTTAAGCGGAGAGACTGTACTAATTAAATGATGCCGTATCTCCTTTAGCTGGCTATTCGAGGGTTTGGCTGAGCCAATATCAAATTCCTTGTAAATTTGAAGCGAATCGGCAGAAACAATCTCACCATTAACCTTTTTAGCAAGCTCAATAGCCAAAGATGTTTTTCCGGAAGCCGTTGGCCCCACGAGGACCCAAAGACTTGCATTTTCAGGACCTTTTGAATTTTTTATCAAGCTCATTAAAGGTTATCTTTATCATCCCCGGCCGGCCATGAGGGCAATATGGAAGGCCGCATTCAGCAAAGTCATTAACAAGCAGCAGCATTTGTTCATAACCAAGCGCATCCCCTGCCCTTACGGCAGAATGACATGCGAGAGTCTTAATTAAAGTATCCTGTTTATCCTTAATGGAGTGAGTACCTGCCAGTTCTTCCTCAAGTTGTTCAATAACACTGATAAGAATTTTTTCCGGGCTTTTTAACGCCAGAAATACGGGAACACCGTTTATCATGAAGGAATCTTTACCGATAGGCACAATTTCAAAGCCATAATTATTAAGTTCGGTGAGATGCTTTTTCAGGATTAGTGAATGCTTCAGCTCCAGATTTATGCTTACCGGAACAAGAAGCTGCTGGGAACCCAGAACTTCGGCTTTTTTTTCTTTTAAACCTTCGTATAATATTTTCTCGTGCGCGACATGCTGGTCAATTATTAATACGGACTCCCCGTCAACGGCCAAGATATACATATTTTTGGCCTGATAGAGAGGTTTTATGCGGTACTTGTCTTCGTTTAGCAGTCCTTCTTGAACAAAGGCCGCTCTTTTTTCAAAAGCCTCCGGAAAAGCACCAGCCGGAGTTCCTGAAACCGGGAGGTAAGCATTATTTCCGGTTTTTTCCAAAGAACCGGCCGTGCTCCCGCCGGCTTTTATTTCAAATACCGGTTTTTCCCTCAAAAGTGTTTCTTTTACGGCATGCTCTACAACTCCATGAACAAGATTGCTATTGGAAAACTTTACCTCGCGTTTTGTAGGATGAACATTTACGTCAATTTTCCCCGGCTCTAATTTTATAAAAAGAACTGCCAGGGGATATTTACCTAAAGGGACAATATTTCCATAACCTGAGGAAACGGCATGATTAACGGTCTTGTCGCTTACCAGCCGGCCATTTACAAAAGTATAAATATAATTCCTGCTGCTCTTAGCGTTATCCGGAGTGGAAATAAATCCGGAGATCAAGATCCCGTCCTCTTCCTTTTTTACTTCCATAAGACTATTCGCCGTCTCTCCGCCAAAAAGCTGAAATAAGCGCTCTTTAAGTGTTTTAACAGGGCTGACCTTCAGTAACTCAACGCCCTCAGCTTTTAATTCAAACCCCAGCTTATAGTTAAACAAGGCGAGTCTAAAAACAACATCATTTATATGTCCGGTTTCTGTCTGCGGGCTTTTCAGGAATTTAAGCCGTGCAGGAACATTATAGAAAAGATCCATTACGGTGATCATGGTCCCTTTCGCGCCCTGCGCCTCTAGCAGTTCCTTTTTGCCGCCGTTCAGGGACAGTTTATAGCCGCTTGCAGCATCTTTAAATCTGCTTAATATTTCTGTTTTTGAAACCGCGGAGATGGAAGAGAGCGCTTCACCTCTGAAACCCAGAGTATTTATGTTGTAAATATCCTCAAGTTTTTTTATTTTACTTGTGGTGTGCCGGTCGGTACACAGAAGAAGATCCGCCTTGCTCATGCCCTGCCCGTCATCTTTGAGCCTTATGAACTTGATCCCGCCCTGCCGTATTTCAACAGAAATATTTTTGGCCGACGCATCAATGGAATTCTCAAGCAATTCTTTAATTACCGAAGCGGGCCTTTCTATAACCTCGCCTGCTGAGATCTTCTTTACCAATTCTTCGGGAAGAACTGTAATCGTATTCATCTCATACCGTTTCCGGCGGCCTGAATTTTGTCCAGAGTGCCGCTTGTTCGTAAGCATACGCCAGTTTAAAGAGCTCTCCTTCCTTAAAAGGCTTACCTATAAGCTGAATACCAATAGGCAGTTTCTCTTTTGAAAAACCACCCTGTATTGAAATGCCGGGTACACCGGCAAGATTCACAGATATGGTAAAAATATCGGAAAGATACATTTGAATAGGATCGGCAATTTTTTCGCCAAGTTTAAAAGCCGGAGTCGGCGCTGTCGGTGTAAGCAAACAATCATAGTTCTTAAATACATTGTCAAAATCACGTTTTATCAAAGTCCTCACTTTCTGTGCCTTAAGATAATAAGCATCATAATAACCGGCACTTAGCACATAGGTACCCAGCATTATTCTTCTCTTAACTTCATCTCCAAAACCTTCTGCTCTGGTTGACGAGTACATTTCCGAGAGAGTTTTAGCCTCTTTATTTCTATAGCCATAATGCACGCCGTCATATCTGGCCAGATTTGAACTTGCTTCAGCCGTCGCAATAATATAATAAGTCGCCAAACAGTATTCGGTATGCGGCAGGCTGACTTCTCCAAATTCCGCGCCAAGTTTCTGATAGATCTCAATAGCGGACTTTATTGAGCCGGAAACATCCGGTGCTAAGCCCCCCCTGCCCAGGTATTCTTTGGGTATCGCGATCTTCATTCCCTTAATGCTTTTGTTTAAAAACGCGGAATAATCAGGAACTTCCTCTTTTATTGAAGTAGAATCTTTAGGATCATAGCCGGCTATTACCCGGAGCAGCGCCGCGGTATCCTCAATATTTCTCGCAAACGGCCCTATCTGGTCAAGCGAAGAAGCAAAAGCCACAAGCCCGTACCTGGAAACCCGGCCATAAGTAGGTTTTAAACCGACAACCCCGCAACAGGAAGCGGGCTGCCTTATGGATCCGCCCGTATCCGATCCCAGCGCAACCGGAGCCAGTCCTGCGGCGACTGCAACGGCTGAACCGCCGGAAGAACCTCCGGGAATCCTTTGCTTGTCCCAGGGATTCAGGGAAGGCCCGTAGACGGAGTTTTCCGTGGAAGAACCCATTGCAAATTCATCCATATTAGACTTGCCAAGAATCGGCATTCCGGCTTCTTTTAGCTTTTCTACGACCGCTGCATCATACGGGGCAATAAAGTTTTCAAGTATTTTTGAACAGCAGGTAACTTTTGTCCCCTGCTCGCACATATTATCCTTTAACGCTATCGGTACGCCAAATAGCGGAGAAGATCTTTTGCTGTTCCCTGCGGGTATTTTATCGTATTCCCCGGCGGCCTTAAGCGCCAGGTCGAATTCTTTAGAAACAAAAGCGTTTAAGCCTTTATTTTTCTGTTCTATTCTATTAATAAAAGCGGCAGTTACATCTTTCGAGGTAGTTTCCCCGTTCCTAATAGCTTTTGCCAGTTCAGCGGCAGAGAGTTCCGTTAAGCGCATATTCTACTCCATTATTTTGGGTATTTTGTAGTGTCCCATTTCTTTCTCCGGCGCATTGGAAAGAGCCTGTTCCCGGTCAAAAGAAGGTTTAACGGCATCCTCTCTTGTAACATTGACCACGGGAATAACGCTGGAGGTGGGTTCAATACCATCGGTATTCAATTCCGCTAACTTATCCACAAAGCCGATAATATCTTCTAATTGTTTCGTTAACCGGTTAAGTTCTTCTTCTCCGAACTTTAGCTGCGAAAGTTTTGCTGCATGCTCAACATCTTTTCTTGTTATCATAAATAGCTCCTTAAAGTTCCGGGTTATATTTTAGCATATTTTCTCTTATACGGCAATTAAAAGTACAAAAACTGTTAAAGCAGGCGCTTAAACCTGTCGTAGATGCCAAGCAAGGCGTTTTCATCGCCAAAGCTCCCGGGTTTTGTCACTATATATAGATTTTTTTCCGGGCTGTAGGTCAAGGGCACCCCGGGAAATATTACAGCTTTAATTTCCGTATAATTTATTTTTAGGGCTTTAAAAACCGTTTCGGCTGTAGCTCCCCCGGAAATAAAAAGGCGTCCGAATTTTTCTTTGTTAATAATTTCTACAGCTTTACGGCTGAAAAAAGCTTCTATCTTTCTTCTCATTGCGGCCGTGTTCCTTCTTTTACCCTTTTTTACGGTAAAAATAATATCCCTGCCTTTTATTTGACTCCTGCTGTCGGAAATAACCTGACAAACAGAAATATTTGCTGATTTTCTTAACCGGGCCACCTGTTTGTGGGTGATTTCTTTCAGGCTTCCGATAAAGTAGGCCGTGCGCTCATTTACTTTTGGGTAAACCGAAATGTGCTCCTTCTTGCGGGGAAAAATATAGCCTGCGAGGGCGGAGGCCCCGGCTACAACTCTGAAGTTTTTTACCGCCTGCGCGATCACTTTAAGATCAGAGTTATTCAGGCAGTCAAAAATAAAAATTACAGGTTCTTTTCCGATTTTTGATCTGAGAAATCTATTCAAAGCTTCTTTGCCCTGACGTATTACATCAATATCCACTAATACGGAACCGTACTTTGACTGTTTTCGCAGCAAAGAGGAAATATCCGAGGTTAATACAGGGCCCACGGGATCCAGAAAAAATTCAGTATTTTCAAGAAGTTTTTCCTTGTAAAAATGTCTTCCATATACGGTCTTACGGCCAAGTTCCGGATAGGCGGGAACCAGCGCTACTGCTTTTATTTTTAAAGCATCTATACACGCGTCTATTTCCGGGCCAATATTCCCTCTTAAGGTAGAATCAATTTTCTTATAAATAAACCCGCAGGTATTTAAGGCAGATACAACGGAATAGACGGTTTTATAGGCAGCGGCCGGTGCAAGCAGCCTGCTGGCAGTATTTATTACGGCAATACCTTTGAAGCCGTCAAGAAAAGAGCCGAGATCTTTACTTGAAGCGTCCAGCGTGGTGCATTTAAAACCATTTTCAAATATTTTGCAGCCTGCATCATTCGCACCGGACAGATCATCCGCGATAATGACTGCTTTTCTCATTTTAATACATACACTTTGACAAATTTAGGATTGTAGACGCTTGATTCTGAATATTTGTCAAAACACAGGTCTATCTTATTTCCCTTTATTGCTCCGCCGGTATCGGCAGCTATACAATAACCGTAATTCTCCACATAAAGCCTGGTGCCAAGCGGAATTACCCTGGGATCTACTGCACAGACACCGTAACCGGCTTTCATGCCGTTCGCGGTAAGCCCGTCAGCTTCAGGCCCGCAATCTTCAGGCCCGGGATAATAGCCTGTTGCCAGCAAATTGTATATTCTGGTGACCATCATTCTTCTGGGCAACATATACATTTTCTTATTTTTGCCGGTTCCCTGCAGAATGATCCTGTTTTGAGGTTTTTTCTGATTTGCTATATTGTATACCTTCCGCCAGACTTCTTTGTTGTCATGATACATTACTTTAACTTCTTTTTCTAGAAATCCGTCAATGCCGGTTTGAAAATCAATAACTTCACCGGTGTTCAGATACTTGTCCCCTAAAGTTGTAGTTCCATATTTTAATATTTCAGTGACCGTTATATTTACTTCTTTTACCCGCTGAACTTTTATCATCATGCCGTCGGTAACTAAAGTATTAAGGCCGGGAAAAACAATATCCTGCAAGGCAAGCGTTATTTTTTGTTCTTTAAGTACATCATAGACCGTGTAATTCTTAACCGGCGCTTCAAATATCCGGCCGTCCGCCAGTATCTTAACATTTCCTTTAAACGGATTAAAATAAACATTTCCCGTGAAGAGAATTCCGCCCAGCACGATCACTATTATCAGGTATTTTTTCATTTAGCCAACCTTTCCAAACTGACGTACGCGGAATTTTACTTTCAGTTCTTCTTCCGCGATCTTCCGGCAGGCCTCAATATCTATCCCCGGTACAGTTACAACACTCGCTGTTACCTCAGGAATGTATTTTGCGGCCTCGCTGATAAATTCCTTAAGCCCGTTAAAAGCTGCCTCCCCAAACTGGGAAGAACATATTTTCTGATACTTTTCGGCAGTAGGGGCATTTAAACTTACCGAAACCGCGTCTACCAGCCCCTTTAGTCCGGGTAATATATTTCTTCCGTGAATAAGATTTCCCTGGCCGTTAGTATCAACTCTGACCCTGGCGCCCTTTGCTTTAAAAGCTGCCGCGGTCTTTTTCAGCGTTTCAAGGCGTATAAAAGGCTCTCCAAAGCCACAGTAAACAACCTCTTTGTACTTTGAAATATCTCCCGCTGCTTTGATTATTTCCTCAGCACCCGGCTCGCGTTCAAGAGAAAGATCATGCCCTTTAACCATTATGCTCTCGTTCCTGGCACAAAAACCGCAGTGGTTAGAACACCTGTTGGTAAGATTTATATATAAAGACCCGTTCAGCTCATAGACTATTTTACCCTGCCCGGCCACGCCCAGCCGGAAAAGATAACCCGCATTTATTCCGGACCAGCTGGAGATCGTTTCCAGGCTTTTCCCTTGAACTTCGGCGACTTTTTCCGCAATTTCTCTTAAATAGGCCGGTTCATTTCTCTGGCCTCTTTTTGACTGGGGAGCAAGATAGGGAGAATCAGTTTCAAGCAGCAGCCGGCTCAAAGGAATATTTTTAACTGCCGCCCTTAAAGCCGCCGCATTAGGATAGGTAACCGCCCCTCCCACGGCAATATAAAAACCGAGTTTTAAACATTCGTTCAGCAGCATCAGCTCACCGGTAAAACAGTGAAGCACGCCTCCCAGCTCCTGTACCTTCTCTTCTTTTAGTATTTTAAGTGTATCCTGGCTGGCATCACGGCTGTGGATAACCAGCGGCAGATTGTGCTTTTTTGCCAGCCCTATAAGCCGCCTGAAAACTTTTTCCTGCGTTTCCCTGGGTGTTGTGTTTCTAAAATAATCCAGGCCGGTTTCACCGATAGCCGAAACTTTCTTTTGCGCCGCCTGTTTATCAATCAGCTCAAAGACCTGTTCGTCCGCCCCGCAGCAATAATTCGGATGGATCCCCAGCGCACAATATATATTAGCATATTCAGCGGAAGTCTTTAAACTAAAAGCATTTGACTCCGGATCAGTGCCGATATTAACAAGATATTTAATCCCGGCTTTTTCAGCCGCCGCTATAACTTTTTCGCGGTCAGAGGAATATTGCTCATCGTCCAGATGTACATGAGTATCTATCAGCATGTTTTAGCCATTTTTAGTAGTCAGGTCCTTGGGAAAAAGAATTTTTCCTTTTTTTATCGGAGTACCCGCTTGTAACTGCCCCCATTTTGCTTTATTTTCAAAAGATATTTTCTCCTGAGCTTCAAGTCCCAGCTGGCCGAGTATCTTTTCTGAGGTTTCCGGAATAAACGGCCCCAGCAGCACGGCTGTCAGCCGTATACCTTCAAGCATTACATGGATGACCGTATCAAGTTTTTCTTTTTCGTTGTTTTTTGCCAGTTTCCAGGGCGCTGTTTTTTCCACGTATTGATTTAAGAGCTTAATAAAGGACCAGATACCGTTCAAAGCCCCGGAAAAATCTATTTCCTCCATACACTGACAACACCTTGCAACGGCGGAAATTGCAGCTTCCTTTATTTCCCCGGCACCCAAAGCACAGTTTTCTTCTTTGTAAACGGGAACTTTTCCCGCGCAGTATTTTTCACACATCGTGAGCGCCCGGCTGACAAGATTTCCCAGTTCATTCGCCAGATCAGCATCTCTTCTTCGCAGTAAACCCTCCGTTGAAAAATCACCGTCCTGTCCAAAAGTGGTCTCTGCAAAAAGAAAATATCTGGCAGCATCCACTCCGGCGATCGCGATAAGCTCATCGACATTTATCACTTTTCCGCGGGACTTGGATATTTTCTCTTTATTAAAGGTCCACCAGCCATGTGCGAAGATCTGTCCGGGAAGCGGGATCTCCGCGGACATAAGCATTGCCGGCCAGATCACAGCATGGAACCAGAGAATGTCTTTGCCTACCAGGTGGAGATCTGCCGGCCAGTATTTTTGCTCTTTATTTGTAAGATAATTTACCCCGGAAAGATAATTTGTAAGGGCATCAAACCAGACATAGGCAATATGCTCTTTATCAAAGGGCAGTTCTATTCCCCATTTAAAACTATTTCTTGATATTGAAAAATCAAGCAAACCTTCCTTGATCCTGAAAAGTATTTCATTATATCTTGATTCCGGCCTGACAAAACTTTTGTTCTTTTCATAATGTTCCAGCAGCCTGTCTCTATAAGCTGAAAGCTTAAAAAAATAACTCTCTTCTTTTAGTATTTCAACTTTTGTTTTGTGGACCGGGCAGCAGCCTGTTTCTAATTCTTTTTCCTGATAATAAGCTTCACAACCGGTACAATAAAGGCCCTCATAAAAACCTTTATAGATATCACCTTTCTTGTAGGACTTATCATACATAAATCTTACAGTATCTATATGCGCGGCTTCCGTAGTTCTGATAAAACGGGAATAGTCAATGTTCAGTTTTTTCCAGGCTTCAATAAACTTCGGGATCAAGCCGTCAACGAATTCTTTTGGCTCTTCTCCCTTTTTTTGTGCGGCAGTTTCTATCTTTTTGCCATGCTCATCCGTACCCGTGAGGAAAAAAACATCCTCTCCTTTTAGCTTATGCCAGCGGGCCAGTATATCAGCCGCGAGCGTTGTATAGAAATGCCCGATATGCGGGATATCATTTGGATAATATATCGGTGTTGTCACATAGAATTTCTTCATTTACCGGCTCCACTTTTATCCGGCCCCGGCCCGCCGGCAGGAGTATTATTGCGCGGTGTGTTATTTTGTTGATTATTATTGGGCCTGTTCCCCCCCTGCCTTTGCCAGTCCCTGTTGTTTCTGTTGTTATCCTGATTCCGCCTGTTTTGCCGGTCGTTATTGCGGTTACGATTACTGTTATTATTTCTCTGGCCGTCCTTATTCCTTCCTTCAGAACCGGCACCCTGATGGTTATTTGAACCTTGAGTCCTGTTCCAGGGTTGATTGGGTCTTTGCTGTCCTTTCTGCTGGGACACTGCCGGGGCAGCAGGTGCCGCCTTATCCAAAGTTTTATTAAATTCCGCTGCTTCTATATTTTGGCTTTCCCCCGCGGGAATACCGGTACCTTTTTTAATTGTATCCGCCGCTGCCGCCCGCAGTGAATCATACTGGCCCTGTTCGTAGGCGAGACAGCACATCAATCTGCCGCACATACCGGATATTTTTGTCTGATTTAAAGGAAGATTCTGAACCTTGGCCATTTTTATGGTCACGGGAATAAAATCCTTAAGAAAAGAAACACAGCATAATTCCCTGCCGCAACATCCATAGCCGCCCAGCATCTTGGCTTCATCTCTTACGCCTATCTGCCGCATCTCTATCCGCGCTTTAAGCAGATACGCAAGATCTTTCACCAGCTCGCGAAAATCCATGCGTTTTTCCGCAGTAAAGTAAAAGACTATTTTTGTTCTATCCAGGGAATAATCTGCTTCCACCAGTTTCATCTCCAAACTTTTCTCTTCTATTTTTTGCTGGCAGGACTTATAGGCTTCTTTTTCTTTTTGAATATTTTCGTAAAAATGCTTGACATCTTCCGGGGCGGCTATCCTGAGTAATTTTAAAAACCCGTCAATTTTACCGTCAGTTATAAGTTTTGCGGCCTTTACGGCCTGGCCGAACTGAGGGCCGTCCGCGGTATCTACCACACAATTATTTTCTTCTTTAATATTGGCATCAGTACTGAAACAATTAATTATTTTACAACGGTCCCGGAATCTTACAGGAACCTGATAAAATGGAACGGCAGCCGCAATCGGCTGGGCTTGTTGAACCTGTACCGGCTGCTGGGGCTGGTCCGGTAAAGCAAGCGCTGCCGGTATCCCGGGCAATGCTTGAACCGGCTGAGTTTGGGCCTGTTCCGGCGGTTTTATTGACGGGCCGCCAATATTTTGTTTATTATTAATATCATCCATTTCTTGTGTCCCCTTTAACCAGAATATTATTAAGTACCAGGTCTTGATTTAAGATCCTGTTCCTGGAAATTACGCTTTTTGAAATATCTATTTCGCTCAACATATTCATTATATTATCAAGCGGCAGAAGCTTTGAATATTTTTTTACAAGCTCTTCTTTATCCACATTGCACAGTAAGCCCTGGCCTGTCTTATCTTTAAATACATCATAGAAAAACCCTGATAAAAGATCCGTAACCAGCACGGTTATATTTTCAAACTTTTTTTTAGCTGTCTTTATTTCCAGCAGCTGCCTGCTGGTATAATAAGCTTCCAGCATCGTAAAAATATATCCGCGCACCTCAAGGCATTTCTCTCCGGTAAGTTCAAGCGCTTTGGCAGCACTGCCTTCGGAGGCCCTGATTACGTATTCAAAAATTCTTTCATCTGAAACAGGCGTACCCTTAGAAACCAGGATATCCTTTATTTGTTCCGGGGGCAAAGGCCCGAATTTCAGGGTCTGGCACCTCGACTTTATGGTATCAAGAAGAAGATCTGCTCTTGATTCGATAAGAATAAAGACCCGTTTCTGCAAAGGCTCTTCAATTGTTTTTAGAAGCATCGGAACCGCGTCCCGGGAAAGTTTTCCGGCCTCATTTATTATTATGAATTTATACCTGTTAAAAAGTGAAGAAAGCGACTGTGCTCCGAGAAGCCCCGTTATTTGTTCCTTCTTAATAGAATTCCCGTCAGGTTCAACAAGTTCAATATCCGGATTAAGCCCTTTTGACTGTTTTTCGCAGGAAAGGCAAACAGAGCAGGCTTTAAAATTTATATGATCCGGATTTTCACAGTTAACTAAACGGGCAAATTCCAGCGCCAAGGACCTCTTGCCTACTCCATCTTTGCCGGTAAAAAGATAAGCATGAGCCAGCCGGTCGTTTTTTACTGAAGCAGAAAGGATCCTTTTTTGTTTAACATGTCCGAGAATTTTTTCCAGCATTTTTTAGTTTCCTGTCAACAAATACCGCGATTTTATCAGTAATTTCTTCCCTTGAAGCAAGCCCGTCGATTATTTTGATCCTGCCCGGTTCTTTTTTCGCAATTGCCAGGTAGCCTTTACGGACTTTTTCATGAAAAGCTTTTTTTTCCAGTTCTAATCTATCTTTTTTCCCCGCTCTCTTATGCGCCCGTTTAAGTCCCAGCTTAACATCCAGATCCAGATATATGGTCAGGTCCGGTTTTAATCCTCCCGCGGCAAAATTATTAAATTTCTCTATTATTTCTTTTGAAAAACCCCGGGCATAACCCTGGTAGGCCAGCGTAGAATCATTAAACCTGTCGCAAAGAACCACCTTACCCTTTTTTAGTGCCGGTAGGATCTTGTCCCGTACATGCTGAGCACGGCTTGCCAGATAAAGTAAAAGTTCAGTGGCAGCCGCCATTTCTTTATTGGCCGGGTCAAGAAGCAGTTCTCTGATCTTTTCAGCTATAGGAGAACCCCCGGGTTCTCTGGTCTTGATCGTTGTAAAACCCGTTTTATTCAGGTATTTTTGCAATTTATCTATCTGTGTGGTCTTGCCGCTGCCTTCAGGGCCTTCAAAAGTTATAAAGATCATAATTTCTCCTAAAAAATGGTCCCGGGTGTTATGGGACCTATACTTCCCAAGCGCCTAAAACCCAGGGCCCAGAACCTGTTGCTTATTTTTTACTTATGTTCCCGGCTAAGCCTGAGGATCGAAAGGGCTTTTCCGGTTTGCTCATCTATTTCAATAAAAACTCCGTTGATCTTAACACTGCCGGTTGCAACTTCAAACCTTACAGGAATGTCGTAAAGAAAACGCTGTAAAGCCATTTCCTTCTTTATACCTATTACGGAATCTGTTGCACCGCACATACCTGCATCCGTGATGTAGGCTGTGCCGCCGGGAAGAATTCTTTCATCGGCTGTTTGAATATGCGTATGCGTGCCAAAAAGCGCAGATATTTCCCCGTCAAGATAATTGCCCAGAGCATTCTTTTCCGAAGTGATCTCGGCGTGAAAGTCCACGACAATAATGTTTGTTTCTTCCTTAATTTTATTGACCGCCTTTTTTGCTGTTCTAAAAGGGCAATCGATATTTGATAAATAGACCCGGCCTTCAAGATTTAGTACAGCAATTTTTAAGCCGCCGGGCGTATCATAAACCCTGTAACCAAAACCTGCAACTCCTTCAGGATAGTTAGCCGGCCGGAGCAGCCTGGTTTCAGTGTCAATTATCTGCATTACCTCTTTTTTATCCCAAATGTGATTCCCTGAAGTAACAACATCAATACCCGAAGCCAGAAGTTCGTCCAGAACTTTTGCCGTAATTCCAAATCCACCGGCAGAGTTTTCTCCGTTAGCAACAACAAAATCCAAACCCAGTTCCTTTTTTAGGCCCGGTAAAAGCGCTTTAACAGCTATTCTTCCGGGTTCACCTATTATGTCCCCTAAAAACAATAGTTTCATCTTATCCTTTTTGTTGCTGTATCTGTGTCATTTTTTTCCTCATCCGTGCCATTTCTTTACCCATCCGTATTTCTACCCACCATCTGTGTCATCTCTTTACCCATCTGTGCCATCAGGCGCCAGCCTTACTTCGCATATTCAGAAGCGCGCATTTCCCTTATAACAGTTACCTTGACCTGGCCCGGATACTCAACTTCTTCTTCTATGCGTTTTGCAATATCTTTCGCCAGTTGAAGGGCCTGGGCGTCATTTATCTCCGTGTATTCCACCATGATCCTTATTTCCCGGCCTGCCTGCATGGCAAAAGAATTCTTTACTCCGGTAAAAGATTCAGCGATATTTTCCAGTTTCTCAAGACGTTTAATATATGTTTCCAAAGATTCGCGCCTGGCTCCCGGCCTCGCGCCTGAAATAGAGTCGGCGGCCTGAACAATAATGGCGTCTATGGTCCTTAATTGGTCATCCCCGTGATGTTCTCCCACAGCAGATATAACCCGCGGGCTCTCTTTGTACTTTTTGACCAGATCCGCTCCTATCTGGGGATGTGTTCCTTCTATTTCGTGATCGACAGCTTTACCGATATCATGCAATAAGCCGGCACGCTTAAACATTACAGAATCAAGCCCTAATTCGCCTGCTATCATACCGGACAAATTGGCCACCTCAATGGAATGTTGAAGAATGTTCTGTCCGTAACTGGTACGGTATTTGAGCCGGCCTATAAGCCTTACCAATTCCGGGTGTATTCCGGAAAGGCCCATATCCATAACTGTTCTTTCCCCTGTTTCTTTTATCTTCTCATCAACTTCGCTTTTTACTCTCTCAACAACCTCTTCAATACGGGTTGGATGGATCCTGCCGTCTGATATTAATCTCTCTAAAGATATCCTGGCTATCTCACGGCGCACCATATCAAAACCTGAAAGAACGACCGCTTCGGGAGTATCATCAACAATTACATCTATTCCCGTGGCCGCCTCAAGCGCCCGAATATTCCGCCCCTCTCTTCCGATAACTCTCCCTTTCATTTCTTCATTGGGAAGCGGCACAACCGAAACGGTAGACTCTACCGTATGATCAATTGCGCACCTTTGTATGGAAAGCGAAATTATCTTTTTTGCCTTCTTTTCTGCTTCTTCTTTTGCTTCATCTTCTATACGTTTTATTATGACCGCAGCATCATTGTGAGCCTGCTTTTCCAGCATCTCAAGAAGCATTTTTTTGGCAATTTCCGTGGTGAGCCCGGAGATCCGCTCAAGCTTAACACGTTCTTCTTCTATCATTCTATTAAGCTTATCATCCTTATCCTTGATAATTTGATCTTTCTGCTGTAACTCGGTCTCGCGGCCCTTATTTTCTTTTTCTTTCTGGTCAAGAAGATCCGCTCTTTTATCGACATGTTCTTCTCTTTGGGTCAAACGTTTTTCAAGGGTTTGAATTTCCAACCTTCTTTCTTTTGTATCCGATTCAAACTGCTGTTTTGCCTTAAAAAGTTCTTCCTTTGCCTCAATGATAGCTTCTTTTTTCCGGGAAGCTACCTGTCTCTCGGCATCTTCAAGTTTTTGCTTGACTATTTTTTCCGCCGATTGTATCTTGTCTTCGGCTGTTTTCTTCCTGAGTATCCAGCCAATAAAAATACCGGCAAAAATACCGACAACTATTAGAACAATAACTTTTAAAATATCCATTTAGATCCTCCTTAATATTAAGAATAATTTTAGGAAAGTCGAGGTTATTGCAGGAAACTACGAGGATTTAATTTAAATTGGCAGAATTCTGTAGGCGTATATTGAAAAAGAAAAGGTTTTCTTTTTCAGTTTTTGCTAAATAAACAGAATTCTTATAAACAAATACAGAGTCTTCTTCTGATTTGTAAATTTTCACTATGTTTAATAACCAAATTAAATATCTCATTTTCCGTGAATAACCTTCCTAATTAGTTTTAATTATAGTCCATAACTTAGCAAATGTCAATGGCTTTTTATAAAACAACACTAGTTTCAGCTGAGAATATACAGTTTTAGGCGCTTCATATTAGAACAAGCTGATTTGTGAAATATATTGCTTTAGGTTGGACAAATTACGCTCTAATCTTTCTTTTGTCAGTTATTATAAGGTCCAGTTTTTGATCATTATTATCTGCAGGTATGCACCTTAAGACCTGAAAGTCAAAAGCAAGCCCTATCTTTAGCCCGCCCATCTTTTTTAAAAGCCGGTCATAGAAACCACCGCCATAACCTAATCTATTCCCCAAAATATCGAAACCAAGGCCCGGAACAATAATTATATCTATTTTTTTGCCATAGAATAATTCTCTATATTTTAATTTGGGTTCAAGAATTCCATATGAAGACCGGGCTAGATTGCCGGGAAATACCCTTATCCTGCTTATAGTTAGACGTTTATTCTTAATATCGGTTATCGGGACATAAACTAATTTCTTTTGCCGTAAAGCCTTTGCTATCATCTTGAAAGTACTAACTTCATTATTAAATGAAACGTAAAACAATATACTTTTAGCTTTTTGAAATTCTTCTAATGAAAACAGCTTTTTGGTGATAGCACGGTTTTTACGTTTTAAGATAAGCAGTTTTAATGCGAGTCTTTTTTTCTTTAGCTTAATTCTTAAACTATTCTTAATTTTGAGCCTAACCAGGGACGATCTCTTCATAAATAGCCTTTTACTTAAAATAACGCCACAAAACCTTTACATTATCAATATCGGCTCTATTCCCACTTAAGATGTCCTTTTTTCCAGCAATACGCCAGTCCCACTATTAAAATTCCCAGAAAGAGAGACATTTCAATAAAAGCAAAAAGCCCCAATTCTCTGAATACCACTGCCCAGGGAAATAAAAATATTACTTCCACATCAAAAATAACAAAAAGAATAGCAAAAAAATAATAGCGCATGTTGAACTGGATCCACGCTCCGCCAACAGGTTCTTCACCGCATTCATAGGTTGTTTCTTTCTCGTAATTTGGGTTAGAATTCCTGACCAAAAAAGCGGTTACCAGCCCGGCTACCGTAAAACCCAGGGCAATTACCAGAAATATAAAAACTGCAAGATATTCGTTGAGCATATTCTACTTCTCCGCCGTTACACCGGAAAGTTTGAGTATTTGGGGCACTTTATCATCCCAACCCAGGGGCATAAGGTGAACACCCTGACAAAAAGGCTTAAGTTCTTTGATGAGCCGAGCGGCTATTTCAATACCCGTCTGTCCGGATTTAGTTTTTTCCTTGTCCTTTTTTAGTTCATCAATAAGGTCCTGGGGAACATTTATACCGGCGACATTTTCATTCATGAATTTAGCCATACCCGGCCCCTTAAGTACTACGATACCGACATAAACAGGCACCCCAAACTCCTTGACGCTTTTCATGAATTTCGCGAATTTTTCCACTTCATACACGGCTTGTGTCTGGAAGAACTCGATACCGGCCTTTATTTTTTTCTCCATTTTGAAAAGCTGCGGATCCAACGGTTCCGCACAGGGAGAAACAACCGCGCCTTTGCAGAATTTTGGCGGTTCTCCTTCAAGAGGATTGCCTGCCAGATCTTTTCCTGCTTCAAGCTGCCTTACCATATGGGACAAAGATACGGAATCCAGGTCAAATACCGGCTTAGCGTCTTTATGGTCGCCCAGAGTGGTATGATCTCCGGTAAGAAGCAGCAAGTTATCAATACCAAACAAAGCAGCGCTTAAAATGTCAGATTGTAAAGCCAGCCTGTTCCTGTCCCGGCAGGTTACTTGAAATACCGGTTCAATATTCTTCTCTTTAAGCACTTTACACATTGCCAGGCCGCCCAGACGCATCACTGAAGATTGATTATCGGTAACATTAATAGCATGCACATAAGGCCAGACCATTTCCGCTTCATGAAGGGCTTTTTCTATATGAAATCCTTTAGGCGGGCCAAGTTCCGAGGTCACTATGAATTTTCCATTTTTTGTTAGTTCTGTAAATCTCATTCTTCCCCCTAAGCGGCTCTAGATCTTGCTTTGATAACATTTGTCAGCATTAATAAATAACTTTTGTCAAGAAAAGCTTTTTTTGTAATCACGAATTGAAACTATTTCCTTTATTCTCGGGTTAGGTTCTCCGATAGCTTTAGACTTTAAAAGTATCTTCTCCCAGCCGCAGTCCATATTTTTGGAAACTTCACACTTACCATTTTTTGTCCCCCCGCAGGGCCCGTTTAACAGCCCTTTGGAACACGCCGTAAGAGGACAGATACCGGCCGTAAGCCCGAGCTTGCATTCCCCGCATTGTTCGCAATCATAAGAGGTGGGGGTAAATCCGGAAAATCCCGGGACATAGAAGGTATCACAACCTGCAAGAATTGTTTTATCCGGGAGCAGGGCCGCCAGAGTTTGCACCCCGACCCCGCATGCAAATACCAGAAGTGTGCCGGCTTTTGTAATTTCGTTCCTGTAGAGCTCAAGCCTCTTGGCCGTATAGTCTTCATTACACAGATAATCAAGCACAATTTCGCCTGAAATGTTTAAATTCAGGGTTTTTAGTTCTGCCTTAAGCAGTTCATATTCCTTTGACGGGAAATGGACTTCTTTACAGCCAAAACATGCTATTAAAAGAATATTCTCCTTAAAAAAAGGCAGTAACTCTTCTTTTTTCTTCAACTGCGTGATCAGCATTATTTCTTTCTCTCCTTAAGGGCTTTCTTTGAGCTTTTAAATATTTCAACCATGTGCGATTTTGAGGAGCAAATGTCCTCGCAGCAGCCGCATTCTATGCAGTTCATAACACCTTCTTTTTCAACCATTTCCCAATTCTCTGCCTGAGCAAAGAGCACCAGCTTGTGAGGTTTTAATTCCATAGGGCAGACATTAACGCATCTTCCACATTTAATACAGGGTTCAGCTGTCAGCTCATCCTTTTTTCTCACTACAATAATTCCATTAGTTCCTTTAATAACAGGAACATCGAGCGTGTCCTGCACAAAGCCCATGATCGCCCCGCCCATTTTTAATTCAAAATTATCCGGGACCTTTATTCCACAGGCCCGGGCTATATCAGCTACCTGCATTCCGATCTTTATCTCATAATTTCCGGGCTTTTCGACACCTGCTCCGGCTACGGTCACTACCCGGCGGACCAGAGGCAGGCCGTTATAAACTGCTTCATATACCGCAACCACCGTACTGATATTATTAACAATAACACCCACATCAAGAGGCAGGCCTCCCCGCGGAACTTCACGGTTTAGTACTCTCTTGATAAGCATCCTCTCCGCGCCTTCAGGGTACTTCGTCCTGACAGAGATAACTTCAATACAGGCATCACCCGCGAGTTTTGACTTTAAGCTCTCAAAAGCCTCTATTTTATTGTCTTCTAACGCGATTATTCCCTTACTTATCCCGGCAGCTTTCATGATAAGCCTGAGTCCCGTTAAGACCTGTTCAGGCCGCTCTATCATCAGCCTGTTATCGGCGTTTAATAAAGGTTCACATTCACATCCGTTTATAAGGACCGTATCCAGCACTTTAGCGGAACTTAGTTTAATGTGTGTCGGAAACTGCGCTCCTCCCATGCCGACCACGCCGGCATCCTTTATGGCTTGAACAATCGCTTCCCCGGTACACGAGGAAAGAGACCCTTTTGAAGCCACAGAAGGCGCGATTTCATCTTTCTTATCATTTTTGATTATGACATTCAGAACAGGAAAAGGGAGCAGTGGATGCTTTCTTGGTTCAACAGCTAATACCTCTCCGGAAACACTTGAGTGAATATAAGCAGAAACAAAAGCCTTTGAAGCGCCTATCTTCTGTCCCAAACTTACTCTTTCACCGGCCTTTACCAGCGCCTCACAAACGGCTCCTGCGTGCTGCTGCAAAGGGATACTTACAATTTCAGGGTCTGCTATTTTAGTTATAACCAGCTTTTCCGTAAGCTCTTTTCTTTCTTCAGGATAAAGCCCGCCATAAAATCCCTCGTTTCTTTTAGCCTGGATCCTTTTAACATTGCTATCCATAAAGTCCGCGTTATTTTTATTATAATTCCTTATTTTAGGCGCCTCAGAAATGAAAACGTCCTGCCGGTTCTGGCTTTTTAGGCGGTTGTATATACTTTCCCAGGCACAGTCTTTATCCTTAGAAACTTCACATTTACTATTTTTTGCCCCGCCGCAAGGGCCGTTGATCAATCCTTTACTGCAGTCAACCACCGGACAGATGCCTCCGGTAGCTGTAAGATAGCAGTCGCCGCAGGCACCGCATTTTTCGGTATTTAGGGATATTCCGTGATAGCCTCCCTGAAATACCGAATCACACATTCCCAGGACAGGTAAGGCCAGCAGCCCGGCAACAGTTTGTATACCGATACCGCAGGAAATGACGGCAACCGCGTCAGCTTTTAAAATATCCTGTTTAACACTGTTCAGGGCTTTTTCACTAAGGTGTTCATTACAGAGAAAATCTAAAGGCATGAAACCGGCAGTAGTCTTACCGGCTTCATTAAGCAGTTTATTTAATTCCGCAGTTTCCGGTTCACAAGTACTTTTAAGCTCACTAAAACATTTATTGCAGGAGACAATATATATCCGGGCATTATCCCCGATAATATTAAGCAGCTCTTCTTTATTCTTTAATTTATATTTAGTATAGTCAAGCTTTGGCATTATTCTTCTCTTAAATGTATTTTTTATACTCAGAATCAAGCTTAAATCTTACGCGGGGTTCCTTGCCGTATTCTATTATTACAGGTTTTCCCCCGCCGGTAATTGACAGGCGGCCGGCCTCCATGACCAGTTCATTATAAAAACTGTTTGCCGGAGTCGCAATAACACCTTCTTTATCTATTTTAATAATAGTCTTTTTTCTGCCTTCCAGGCCTGAAGCTTCACTGACGCGTGCAGCCGCAAGACAATTTGCCTCTATTGACCTGTAACCGTACCCGACCGGTTCGTACCCTTCTTTGCCCTTGTAAACCATTTGAAAATAATCAGGGTTCGTTTCATAATAATACTTATCATCCGGCTCATTTCCTTTTGTCAGTACTGAATGTTTTACGCCCCGGAACTGGTCAGAATGCGAAATTATGCCGCCTGAATCCTTACCTGCCGTGTGCAGTACCAGGCCCTGGGTATTTCCCCCCGGCGCCTCATCCGGATAGCCAAAACCATTTACAACATTCAGGCAGGCTCCGTTATTCCAGATAATCCTTCCGTCTGTCCAGAGAAAACCATCATTGCCGTTAGGATACTTTTCCAGGAGCCCGTAGACTGAAACCTCGACCGGCAGGAGCCCGGTAATATAAGCAACCAGATCAATATAATGACAGGCCACATAGGAAAAAGCATCAGAGTTTTTTACCGTACACCAATTTTGGAAGTTAGAATGCCTGTAGTACCAGGGTTCAACAAGATGCGCCTGTCCTATTCTAAATTCTCCAAATTCTCCGTTCTGATACCTGCGCCTGGCGATCAAACCGCGGTCATCAAAACGTTTGTGATATTCTATTCCGACAAAAAGGCCTTTTGATAAAGCTTCATTTTCAATTTCTTTGGCTTCTTTATATTTAAGCACCAAAGGTTTTACACTGCAGACATGCTGATCATTTTTAAGCGCTTCTTTTATTACCGGATAATGGAGCTGGTCAGGCATTGCCACAAACACAAGATTCCCGGGCTGCATATTCTTAATAACTTCCTTAAACAACTCCGGGTAATTATTCGAAAGATCACCTTTTGTATGATCTGGAAACGGTTTAAAGGACTGACCGGGGAAGGCTCTGTTTAACATCGCGTTTTCCGCAAGCGCTTTTAGCGGAGCTCCGTTCAAGGCAACAATACTAATGTTACCTACAATTCCCATTCTTTGAAGCTGGTATATGGAAGGAAGTATCTGAACCGCGGTGATCATACCGCCACCGACTATGACTACATCCATTTTCCTGTTAGCCACTCGCTTTTCCTTTAAAAAAAGATCCTTGTTATTAAAGTAAATATTGCCCCGCACTCGCGCGCGGGGCAATATTACTCATATCTAAATCTGCTATTTTTTCTTTGTTCTTTTATTCGCTGCTGAAACTTCCTTATTAAGCAGGGAACCTCTTCTGTTGGCAACAAAAGCATAGCCCAGTGCGGCCAGGCATACCAGAGCGATCAGTATTTTTTTTCCAAAATCCGCATCATTCATAGAAATTACCGCTGCCGGGGCTATTGGCGCTAAAATGATGGCAACAAGGTTCATAACTTTTATCATAGGATTAATTGCGGGGCCTGCTGTATCCTTAAACGGGTCACCGACTGTGTCTCCTATAACCGCTGCCTTGTGGGCATCCGTACCCTTACCGCCCATAAAACCATCTTCTATCTTTTTCTTAGCATTATCCCAGAGCCCGCCGGTATTTGACATAAAGACCGCAAGCAGCTGCCCGACAACAATTGTTCCGACCAGGTACCCGCCAAGAGCACCCACGCCTAAAGTAAAGGCAACAAGCACCGGAGTGGCAACAGCAAGAACGCCCGGGCCTACCAGTTCTCTTTGCGCCGCTTCGGTAACTATGGCAACGCAAGGGCCGTATTCAGGCAATTCTGTTCCTTTCATAATACCGGGGTGCATCTTAAACTGCCTGCGAACTTCCTGGACCACCAGGAAAGCCGCTCTGCCGACAGCTTTTAACATGAAAGACGAAAATAACATAGGCACCGCGGCACCTATCATAAGCCCGACAAATATCTCGGGAATATTTATCTGAATACCGGAAGCAACAAGAGCTGCTTCATCAATATAGGACCTAAAAAGCGCTGTTGCAGCTATTACTGCAGTTGCAATTGCAAGCCCTTTTGTAAGAGCTTTTGTTGTGTTACCAATTGCATCCATCCAGGCAAGCGTGTCTGAAGCTTTTGTTGCCTTGATCTTTGACATCTCAAAAATACCGTGGGCATTATCAGTAATAGGCCCGAAAGTATCCATCGCAAGTACAAAACCCGTAGTAGCAAGAAGGCCAAGGCCGGAGAGAGCCACGCCAAAAGCCGCCATTGCAGGACTGCCTTTGAATATTATTAAAGAGCTGACAATGGTTCCACAGATCAGAACTATTGCCCAGACAGAGGACTCCATACCTTCAGCCAAACCGTTAAGAATAAGCGTTGCGGGCCCGGTCTTAGTGGCAATTGCCGTTTCCGTTACCGCCCTCTTATCAGGATGAGTAAAGATATTTGTAAGGATAAGCGTGGCTACCGCAAGCAGTATGCCTATTGAAGTTATAAGAGCAAGTTTCAGCCAGAGTAGATCTATTCCATTGTGGAATCTCCAGTACGAGAGTGCGAAGAAACCCAGTATGGAAAGCCCTGCCGAAACACAGTAGCCGACAACTATGGGTTTCATGGGGTCAAATACTTTTGCATTATCATTACCTCTGACAAACCAGGTTCCGATGATAGAAGTAAATACACCAAGAGCCCTGATAAGGAGCGCGAACATGATGAAAGCCAGAGCCCGTTCACCTAACGAAGCAGCAAGAATTATCGCCGCGACCAGGGTAACCTCATAGGACTCAAACATATCCGCGGCCATACCGGCGCAGTCACCTACATTGTCGCCGACATTATCGGCAATAGTTGCCGCATTTCTCGGATCATCTTCCGGAATACCGGCTTCAACTTTTCCGACAAGATCAGCACCTACATCGGCCGCTTTAGTATAGATACCGCCGCCCACTCTCATAAACAGAGCTGCAAGCGAGCCGCCAAAACCAAAACCTACAAGAACTTTCATGGCATCCTGTTTAAATAACCAGAAAATAATGGTAGCACCCAGAAGCCCGAAACCTACCGTGAACATTCCTGAAACTGCACCCGCATCAAAAGAAACTCTTAAACATTTTGAAAAACTTGTCAGGGCCGCGTTTGCGGTCCGGACATTGCCCTTAACTGCAAGTTTCATGCCTACAAAACCGGCTCCATAAGAACAGAGAACCCCGGCAACAAAGGCAAGCGCTATGCCCCAGGAAAGCTCTATTCTCTTTGGATCATCTTTAAATGTACCAAAATAATACATAGAAAGCAGGGTAATAAAAACCAGCAAAACAAAAACGCTCATTATCTTGCTTTGCTGCTTAAGATATGCCATTGAACCCTGTTCTATGGCCGCAGACACATCCGTCAAGGCCTTTGGGCCTGCCGGTTGTGCCATTACCTTTATTACAAGTATTACGCCGTAAAAAAGTGCAATAAGTGCGGAACAAAAAACAACCGCAAGCACCTTGTTCTCATATGGCCCGAATTCAGGCAATTTGAGGTTGGCTTCACTTACGCTTATGGCAAGCTGGCCAAGTTTTGCAACTATACTTCCAACCATTTTAACTCCTCCTTTTCAATTTTCCGTATGTGTCCTGCAGTATAAGGATCGACTCCGGAAATTATTTTTTTCTACAAACTTAAACTCTATGTAAGTAAAACTGGACCTTTAAGCGTCTGCGTTTTCTAACTGGTTCTTTGACGGCCCGTTAACAACACAAAGCCCGCTAAGCGCGTCCGCAAGCTGCTCTTTATTGGGAACAACCCCGTGCCATTCCGCCTTGTTTTCCATAAAGCAGACACCCTTGCCTTTTACGGTCTTCGCAATTATTACGGTCGGCTTGCCCTTAGTCGCCCTGGCTTCCTTAAAAGCTGCAAGATGAGCTTGAATTGAATGCCCGTCTATTTCTATCACATGCCAGTTAAAAGCTTTTAATTTACCGGCTAAAGGAGCGATACCTTTTACATCTTCCACTTTTCCATCTATCTGGAGATTATTGTAGTCTATCCAGGCCAGTACATTGTCCAGTTTTCTATGAGCGCTGGTCATAATAGATTCCCAGACAGAACCTTCCTGCAGCTCGCCGTCACCGAGGATGCAAAATACTCTTGCGTCGCTGCCGTCAAGCTTTAAGCCCATTGCTGCGCCGTTTGCGGCACCCAGGCCCTGTCCGAGCGAACCCGCCGATATTTCAATTCCGGGAGTCTTAACACTGTGAGGATGCCCCTGTAAACGGCTGTGAAGTTTTCTTAAAGTCAGAAGTTCTTCCACAGGAAAGTACCCGGTTTCCGCCAGAACGGCATAAAGTCCGGGGTTAGCATGCCCTTTTGAAAGAAAAACCCTGTCTCTTTTTTCCCATTTGGGATCAGCAGGATCATGCCTTAATTCAGCAAAATAAAGAGCCGTGAGAAATTCCACCATAGAAAGGGAACCTCCCGGATGGCCGGAACCGGCCGCGTTAAGAGAGACAAGGATACTTTTTCTTATATTGACCGTATGTTGTTCAAGTTTCTTTATGTCCGGATTTTCATTTTTGCCCTGGAACATTTATTCCTCCTTTAAAGCGATTCCACAGATTGCAAAACTTCTGATTGAACTTAAAAAAATAAAAAATATCCTTCAACGATCTTAGACTTTAAAAACCTTACAAACTTTACAAACCTTATAGACATCTTCTAACTTACACCAATGCCCAGGCTTCTTTCCATACCCGCTTAGTATTTGCTAAAACAAGCTCCGATGGTTCTTCAGGAAGAGGTTTAACCTCAAAACTTACCACGGGCGGACGGGCAACCGTAGAAGACGGCAGATAACCTATCTTAAACAACATTCTGATAAATTCCGCAAGGTCTTTCGGACTATTCATACTGCCTTTCAAATTAAATCTGGGATGCTGGTCACCAAAGGCAGGACTGGCTTTATCTTCAACAAACGCGGATCCTATATGAACGTGGTTGAGATATTTTTTTACCGTTTTTAACGCATACGCGGACTCTTCGTTCAATAAAGGAAGGTGTGAAAGATCTAAACATAAACCAAAATCAGGGAAGTCCTTTTTTACTTCTGCGGCAAGTTCTGCGGCTTCTTTTGAAGGGCCGACCAGGCACTTCTTATCCACCGAAGCATCGAAAGTTTCAAGAGAAAATATCAGTCCTTTATCTTTTGCGCACTTAGCCAGTTCTTTTAAAGAAGCAATAAGCAGTTTTTTTGCGGCAGCTTTTTTGCTGCTCTCCGGAGCAGGGCCCGAAAGCACAATAACTTTTTCCGCAAAAAGCGCGGCACCGGCCTCAATAGACAGTTTAACATCGGCTATAGCTTTCTGCCGGTCCTCTTCATTTTCAGAATTCAGGTTGAACTTTCCGACTAAAAGAGGAGGCTGCCCGGCTATTCCGACCCTTAAGCCGGAGACGTCAAGTATCTTCCTCATTTTGGGAAGTAATGCTGTATCAAGAGGCCGTCTTACTTCAACGGTCCCAAAAAAAGGATCCAGGGCTATATTTGATAAAGTTTCAAGAATAGGGCCTTCGCCTTTCATACAGCCGGGGTAGATCATGGGATGTATTATCCCCAGACTCAAATAACCGTGCCATAATTCCTTCATATTCCCGCTCCTTTACTTTGACAGTTTTTTGCCTATTAATTTCTTTTCAAGACGCGCATACTCCGGCAGGGGTTCCCCTATAAGCGGCGTGATATATTTTAAAAATTTTTCTGTAACCCAGGTTCCGTTGGCGTTAATGAAATCTTCCGGAACTTTACGTTCTTTATTGGCGATATTGTCCAATTCACTTATTCCGGTCCCGCATTTATAGGGAGCATCAGATTCCCGTACCAGCGTAACCATGTACCCGTTTTTGCCGAGAACGGCGTGTTTTACGGCCATGGCTCCGGAAATGTAGGCCTCTTCCCGGTCCGTAGTTGACTGCGCAATACCCGATACCCTTTGAATGGTACCCGGCTTATCACAACGTGCTTTTAGTTTCAATTTGTCAGCGATAATGGAAACAAGCGTCTCTCCTACACCGCCCAGCTGTTTATGCCCGAATTTATCGGTATCAATATTTCTTTTTGAAGCCGTCAAATACTCTCCGCTTTCATCTTTTAAACCTTCGCAGCACGTGATCACGGCATACCCGAGCTTTTTATAGACTTTTTCAACTTCAGTTATGAACTTGTCCTGATTAAAAGGAATTTCAGGAAGCAGGATGAGATGTGGAGCGTCATTTTCTTTTTGCCTTGCCAGCGCCGTAGAAGCCGTGATCCAGCCGGCGTTGCGTCCCATAGTTTCTATGATCTTAATTGTATCCGAAGTATATATCGCTTCTGTGTCCAGCCCTGCATCCCGCACCGCCAGCGCAAGCCACCTGGAAACCGAACCGTAGCCCGGACAATGATCGGTTACGGGAAGGTCATTATCAACAGTTTTCGGAAGGCCCATCACCCTTAACTCGTACTTTTCCGCTATTGCCAGCTTGTGAACTTTGTTTGCGGTATCCATTGAGTCATTGCCGCCGGCTACAAAAAAATACCTGATTTCATGGGCTTTCAACACATTTAAAAGTTTATTAAAGTCTTCTTCCGTTTTTAGTTTATGCCTGGAGGAACCCAGTGCGGAAGACGGGGTAAAGCGGAGCAATTCAATATTTTTTTTGCTTTCTTTATTAAGGTCGATCATGTTTTCATTCAGGACCCCAAGTATGCCGTTTATCGAACCATACATATTGGTTATTTCCTTATGTTTACCGGCTTCCTGAATGGCTCCGGAGATGCTGCTGTTGATAACCGCGGTCGGGCCTCCGGATTGCGCAAACAATGCATTTCCTTTTAACGCCATTTACTAATTCCTCCAAAATAATAATATAAATTAATAAACTGCAAAACGAAAGTTCCAGTTTCCCTGCAGCAATATTACTTGATAAACTTCGATAGCACATCCATATTTTGATCGCGGTTTTTCATAATATAATCAATTGCCTGATCTTTACTAAAGCCATTATGAACGACCTGGTTGACCGCGAGCGCCGCGGCCAGAGGATCTTCCTTTCCCGGGAACAGGATATTCCTTCCAACAAGAGCTCCCCTTACATTTTTTCCGGCTTTCATCCCGGCTTCAAAATCAGCAATAGTTCCTGTCGGATCGCCTGCCGATTCGCCTCCCAGCATAAGAAGCGGAAGAGTTGTGGCTCTGGCAATTCTTTCAAAATTCTCACCGTAAGGGATCTTCAGCCAGAGGTTTCTGGAAGAATCTCCCATGGCGGAAGCGACCCCGATGATCTTGACCATTTCCGTAAGGGTCTTTTGCACCTTGTAGCCCTCGCAGGAGACAAAAAGAGGTTCCATAAAACTCGGCATTTCATATTTATTAAGTTCACTTATCATATTAGCGCAGGAAAGCATTGTTTTTGCAGAATCCGGGTTGGTTACATCAAGCCGGAACATCGTCTTGGCACCGTCCATATTGAGTAAGCGCAGGGATTCCGAAGAAAAGCAGGTAAAAGTATCATCCATTTCAAATTTCGTGCCGGCCAAACCGCCCCGGTTCATGGAGCCCAGCATTACTTTCTCATCAAGAAAAGACCGGCCGCCATTTTTCTTTACAAGATAATTGACAATAAGCAGATCTTCAATAATGTCTGTTGTTGCCATGATCCCGTCAAAGTCTTGATGGGTTACAACCCGCAAAACCCTTCCAAGATACTGTAAACGGTCCGCCATAGCTATGGGATCATTGCCATTTTTATTGACCATGCGGCCCGGATGATCGGCCGCCAGGATAGTAAGTTTTCCGTCTTTTGTTATTTTTTTCCTTTTCCTTCTGGCCCTGGCCTCTTTAACAATAACATCCGGAGAGTCCACTCTGATATCAGTTATCGCGTCGAACATATTCTTTGTGAAAAATTTCTCCAGATCGAACTCGTAGTTCCCTACTGAATAGCAGGCCATAAACTCCTCCTTGGAAAATCAAAAAATAAGTATCCCGCAACAACCTTGATAACATTATTTAATTTAGGTAAAAACACTATAATTACGTCTTCTGCGTATTATATCATTCCGGCCTGGTTTTCTTCAATAGATTTTTAGATAAAAACAGCGGATATTATTAAGCCAATATTTCAAAAGCTTTGGCAGTTACTTCTTCAATTTTTACAGATGATATTATTCTATCATTCGCGCGAAGATAGTAATGACCTGAGCCTGCAGGATTCCAAATTAAGGGATCTGTCCTGGCAAATATTGCAAGAGTCTTAACATCCAGGGCAGCAGCTATGTGCAAAACTCCCGTATCATTGCATATGAACAAGGATAACGGTTTAACCAGTGCCGCAAATTCACGAAGGCCAAGCAAGGGTGCGGTAAAGACCTTATGTTTTGTTTTTTTCCTGTATTCCTCTGACAAATGTCTTTCCGAGGCTCCGGAAAACACGACTATCTGCGCTCCCAATTTTTCTGCAAGCAGGTCTCCCGCAGAAACAAAATTTTCCAAAGGCCAGCGGTGGTCGAGCCTGCTGGCTCCCGGATGGAGGCCTATTAAGAGCTGCCCGTACTTGATCCCATTCTTTTCATAAATAGCTCTTGCAAGGTTATCTTCTTCGGCAGAAGTATCCATATGCGGAGAATTACTTATTACCGGGATATTCAGATATCTTAGCAAATCAAGGTTTTTTTCCGTCTGGTGCAGTGAGTTATTCTCGTCATAAGGGACCTCAACATTAAGGAATCTTTCGGTATATTCCTTGTGATTAAAATTTTTACCGTCATAACCGGCCGTAAGGCCGGCGCCGGAAAGCCGGGCAAGAAAAAGGCTTAAAAATGATATTGAAGTTGACCCGATAACCAGTGCCAGCTTGTATTCGCGGCTCTGCAACTGCCTTTTTATCTTAAAATAATACCAGGGCAGGAACATTTTTTTCTTTTCAAAAACCAGAACCTCGGAAATATAGCGGTTATTGAGAAAAATGTCTTTTAATCCCGGCCTGGTAATTACATCAATTTTTGCGGCAGGAAAATATGCTCTAAGATTTGAGAACACCGCGCTGCTTAACAGGACATCTCCCATAGGATCATGCTGCCTGATGACCAGAATACTTTTGAGCCCGGAAAACTCAACTCCGGACGGAGAAATTTTTTTGCTCTTGCTAAAGAGTTTAACCAGAAGTGATTTAAGCCTATTCTCGGCATCCTGAATAAAATACCTGTCAGCTCCGCTCATTATTACTCCCAGGCAGGACTGAGATCTTCCTTTGGGTTGTTCCGGGATAAATAATTTTCAAGCCTCCTCCTAAATAAATATTTCCAGGATACCTTTTCTGATCAGCATAATGGCAATAGCAGAAAGTAAAATTGTAGCGATCTTTCCGGCAGCTTTCATTCCATCTTTACCCATAAGTTTAGCTATCAGGTCTGAATACCATAAGATCAGAGCCCCTATTATAAGATTTGTGAATAACGCCAGGGCAATTATCGCAATACTGTAGATCCCCTTAAAAACAAGTAAAGTTGTAAGCACCGCAGGACCAAGTAATAAAGGTATTGCCAGAGGTACTACGGAGAAGTCACCTTCTACTCTTTTGAGTTCTGCTTGCTCGCTGAATATTTCCTTAATGGAAAATATCAGCAGCAGCAGCCCCCCGGCGATCTTAAAATCAGAAATATTGACCCCTAGAAACTTTAAAACATATTCCCCTATAAGGACAAAGGCAATACCGACAGTAAAGGAGACAAATGTTGCCCGGTATAAAATATGTTTAAGTTCCACACGCTTAATATTTTGCGAATAGGACAAAAAAATGGGAACAATGCCGATGGCATTAAGTGCCACAAAAAGCGGGATAAAGGCCAGAAGGAATTCTCGGATGGAATTACCGGGCATATTTAAATTTTTCCCTCAGCTTCTTCTCCACATAGGCCGGAACAAATTTTGAAACATCACCCTGAAGTGAAGCCAGTTCCCTTACAATGCTTGAGCTTAAATAGGTATATTCTACCGAAGGCATCATGTATACCATATCAAGCCGGCTGTTTAGCGAGCGGTTAACCAGAGCCATTTGAAATTCGTATTCAAAGTCTGCGATAGCGCGAAGACCCCTGATGACCACGTTAGCGTTTATTTTTCTGGCATAATCAACAAGCAAGCCGTCAAATTTATCAATTTTTATACAGCTAAAACTGCTTGTAACTTTTCTGATCATAGCTACTCTTTCTTCCACGCTGAAGAGCGCTTTTTTGTGGGGATTAACAACTACTGCTATTGTCAGATCCTCAAATATTTTGCAGCTTCTCTTAAGCAGGTCAAGATGGCCGAATGTAATAGGATCGAAACTCCCGGGATATATGGCTTTGGTTTTCATTCACAGCTCCAATATATTTATCTGGTTTTTCTTAAGAAAGTTAAGACCGTATCACCATACCTGCGCTCATCAAATATTTGCAAACAGGTTACGACGGGTTCTTTTTTGTGATGCTTTACGATAACACAGCCTTTCTTTGTTAGAATATCATTATCTTCAAGGACTTTCAACGCTTTTTTTATTAAGTCTTTCTCATAAGGAGGATCAACAAAAACCAGATCAAAGTACTCGCCTTGCTTTTTAAAGCTCTCCACCGCTTTAACAGAATCAGAAAGCAGAACCACTGAATTCCTAAAACCCAGTTCATTTAAATTTTTTCTAATAAGATCGGCACACTTTCCGTTTACATCAACAAAAAAAGCTTCTTTTGCCCCGCGGCTCAGGGCTTCGATCCCTACGGCTCCGGAACCTGCAAACAGGTCTAGAAATCTTGCTCCGCCAATGTCATACATAAGAATATCAAAAAGGGATTGCTTGACCCGGTCGCTGATAGGCCGTATCTCAAGCCTCTGGTCCATTCTTACCCGCCTGCTCTTTGCCAAACCGCCTATGATCCTCATTTATCTCCTCTTTTCCTAGAACCTGACACCCAGAACCTTTTTTTAACTTATTGTGACCATTTCAAGGTCCTTTGAAAATCTTTCCCTAAAAAAACCGCCTATCCCCGTATTTTGAGGAGCATTGAGCTCCGGATCATTTTTTATGATATTAAATGCCTCTTCTCTTGCGAGCTCAAGAAGTTTAAGGTCTTTTTTTAGATCAATGAGCTTAAAGTCAAGTTCTCCGTGCTGGTTAACTCCAAAGAACTCACCGGGTCCTCTGAGCTCAAGATCAGCTTCCGCAACGGCAAAACCGTCATTTGTTTTTTCCATTATCTTCATTCTCTTTAAAGAATCTGACGAAGAAACCCAACCGGTCATAAGATAGCAGTAAGAACGCGCGCTGCCTCTCCCAACCCGGCCTCTAAGCTGATGAAGCTGCGCAAGGCCGAATCTTTCAGCATGCTCGATCAGCATAATAGTTGCATTCGAAACATCTATACCCACCTCAATAACTGTGGTCGATACCAGAACATCTATTTTTTTATCTTTAAAATTTCTCATTATGAGCTCTTTTTCTTCGGCGGACAGCCTGCCATGAATAAGCCCTACCTTGAAATCATTAAACACAAGATTTTGCAGCTGTACCGCTTCCTGCTCCGCGGCCTTAAGCAGTGATTTGCCTGATTCTTCCACCAGCGGGTAAACAATAAATGCCTGTTCGCCCGCCTTCAACCGCTGAATAATGAAATTATATAATTCCTGGCGCTTCTTTTCAGTCTGCCATTTTGTATAGACAGGCTGCCGCCCGGCAGGAAGCTCATCTATGACCGAAAGATCCGTGTCACCATATAGCGTAAGTACCAGGGCTCTGGGAAACGGGGTAGCAGTCATCATAAGCGCATCGGGGAAAATACCTTTAGACTCAAGAGCCAGGCGCTGAAAGACCCCGAATTTGTGCCGTTCGTCGATAATTATAAAACCGAGCTGTTTAAAAGCAACATCCTCCTGCAAAAGTGCATGCGTCCCAACAACCAGATCGCAGGCTCCGTCCTTTATGGCATTCAAAGCTTCGCGCTTTTCTTTCACTTTTAACCCGGAAGTTAGAAGCAGTATTTTTTTTCCGTAACCAATAGAAGCAAATAGTTTTTTAAAGCTTTTATAGTGCTGCTCCGCAAGTATTTCCGTAGGGGCCATAACAGCAGCCTGATAACCGCTCTCAAGAACGGTCAAGACAGACAGGAGCGCTACAATTGTTTTCCCCGAACCTACGTCCCCCTGCAACAAACGGTTCATGGGAGAAGATCGCATAAGATCTGTTTTTATCTCTTTTAACACCCTTTCCTGAGCTGTTGTGAGCTTAAAAGGCAGTTTCTTAATTAATTCATCATAAGCTGCTGTATCATAAGTGTAATTCCTGTTTTTTATTTTCGTTGTCAGAAATATTTTCCTTTTGGCCAAGAATATCTGCATTATCAATAACTCATTAAAAACAAGCCTCTTTCTGGCCTTTTCAAGTTCTTCAATAGTCTGCGGAAAGTGTACCTTCATTATTGCTTCTTTCATAATATAGAATTCATGCCTGGCGGTAAGGCCCGGAGATAATATTTCGGTAATATCCACCAGATTAGTTTTGATAAGCCCGGCCAGGACTTCACGATAGAAAGAATTTGAAAGTATCCTGGTCGTTTTATAGAAACTCAATATTTGACCGGAATTAATAGCCTGCTCTTCAAAAGCGTCCAGGAACTCAAAAGAATCGTTAGTGCCGGTTATCTGTTTTCCCCATCTTGTATTTTCAACCATATCGTGAATTACTACTTTTCTGCCTTTTACGAATAAGGGTTTCAGATACGGCCGGTTAAACCAGACCCAGTTAAGTATTTCACCGCTTCCATCCTCAATAATTACTTTAATAATATTTCTGCCCGGCCGTTTCATCTCTTCAAAACCGGAAATAACTCCTAGGAGAAAATACTTTCCGCCTGAATTGATAGAAGCTATCGGTGTGATAATGGACCTATGAATATGCCATTTTGGAAAGAAAAACAGTAGTTCCCTGATAGACTTGATCCCTATCCTCTTAAGCGAGGCAGCCTTTTGAGGCCCGACGCCTTTTATGTATCTCAGCTCTTCTTCATTCACTCGAGCTCCCGGTAAAGTCTCTTTTTTCTGCGCTTAATTTTATGTTGACTTTTTCATATCTTTTATTTATAATACATAATTAGCACAAATACAAACAAAATTCAATTTGTTTTCTTTAGGGGGAAATATGTCCAGAATCTGTTCCGTTTGCGGTAAAAAACCGCTGGTTATAAATCTGGTTTCACACTCGAACAAAAAGCATTTAAGGAAAGCTTACCCTAATCTGAGAAAGATTAATGGTGAGAATATCTGCGCCAAGTGCCTGAAAAGAAAGACAAAATAGTTAATCTTTACCCTAACCCTTTAATAATTTCCCGTCCATAACTTTTGGACGGGTTTTTATTTCAATTTTTCCGGATCTATTATTCTCAGTTTGAATTTCGGGTTTTTAATAAAAAGTTACGAAAAGCACTCATTTTTCTTATTCTTTGACAAGACAGTTAAGAATCTCGCCAATATACATCCTGTGATAATCTTTGTTGGGATAATTTGCTTCATCAAGGCTTTTATCAATAAATCTCTCGGGAGCCAGTTCAGAATAAAAAAGTTTTTTACATTCAAACACCAGCCTGGCTTCATTAAAATATACTCCAAACTCGCCTTTAAGCGGACACAACCCCGTCTTTTTTACCTTATTAATATCCTTACCTGAATTTGCTCCGCAGAAGTTCAAAGCTGAACGATATTTTTCCGGAAAGAAGGAGAGTGTATAATAGTCATTATTTTCTAAGAACTTATAAGTGTATCTGGTCGGGCGCACATAGACGGTACTTGTATTTTTATTCCAAAGCACTCCCAGAGCTCCCCAGCTCGCCGTCATAGTATTGAATTTTTCAATATTTCCGGCTGTAATAAGCATCCAATCCCTGCCTATGAGCTTAAACGGGTTATCTTTTATCTCAGTCACTTCAAATTTTTTAAAAGAATCCATTTTTCACCGCCGTTACCTGGAATTTACCTCCTGCAAGGTCTTAAGAAGATCTTCCAGTGAGTAGGGTTTAGCCAGACTCGCGTCAAAGCCGAAGTCTTTCGGCCTGACCATGATCTCATTATCGGAATAGCCGCTTGAAGCGACAGCCAGGACTGCCGGGTCCAGTTCTTTGAATCTTTTTACGACTTCTTTGCCTCCCAGCCCGCCGGGGATAGTAAGATCGAGGATAACAATATCGTATCTGGCATTTGTTGACACGGATTTTTCAAATACCCCCAAGGCGTCCTCGGCTTTTTCAAAGGTATCTACCTTATAGCCAAGTTCATTAAGAATACCCTTTAATAATTCCAGAATAAAAAGCTCGTCGTCCAGAATAAGTATTTTTCCCGTACCGGCTATTTTAATCCTGGTGATTTCACCGGGTTTCTGAACTACCCTGTCAGTGGCAGGCAGATAGATGTGCATTGAGGTGCCTTTTTTATTATCTGATTCTACCTCAATGAACCCCTTATGCCTCTTTATTATTGAAAATGCGGTGGAAAGTCCTAACCCGCTGCCATGCTTCTTTGCAGAAAAATAGGGATCAAATATATTGGGTAATTTGTCGGCTGGTATACCCGGACCGGTATCTGATATTACTATCTCAACATACTCTTTTCCGTCTTCCAGGACGGAAGGAGCACCCGCTTTTTTATTTGTATTAAGCGCTGCTACTCTAAGTGTGCCGCCGCCGGACATTGCCTGTCTCGCATTCAACACCAGATTATCAATTGCCTGGATAATTTGATTTTCATCTAAATCGCAATTTCTGAGCTCTTTGGCAAAATCAAAAACCACATTAATACTGGTACCGCTGGTCATAAATTTAACAGTTTTTTGAAGCATTGTTCTAACATCAATCGTGTTTGTCCGGGGCAAACCGGCTTTTGAAAATGTTAGAAGTTGATTAGTAAGTTCCTTCGCCCGGTCAAAAACAGCAATTGCTTTGACCAAATTGGTGTCAACTTTAGCTTTGTCGCCGGCATGTGTCCGGGCATTTTCAATATAACCGAACAAACCCGTTAAAAGATTGTTAAAATCATGTGCTATTCCTCCGGCAAGAATGCCAAGGCTTTCTATCTTTTTGACTTTTTGCGCATGGATCTCAAAGATCCTTCTTTCTTCCTCTTCTTTTATTTTATAAGTAATGTCCCTGAAAAAGCTATGGATCACGCCGCAGTCTTCCCGGGAAACTACCTTTGCACTTATATTTACCGGGATCGTGCTTCCATCTTTCTTCCTGTGCACGGAGTCAAAAACAAGTGCATATTCTTCTGAAAGTATTTTCATTCTTTCCGGGATTATGCCGGCATTTTCAGGATTATCGATCTGATAAAGGAACATTTTTAGTAGTTCCTTTCTGCTGTAACCCAGGAGCTTTACCGCGTTATCATTACAATCAAGGATCCGGCCAGAAAAATCATGAATAAAAAAAGCATCATTGATATTTTCTACTATCTCTCTGAAACGCCGCTCGCTGGATACAAGTTCTGTTTCAGCATTTTTCTTTTCAGTTATATCTTCAGTTATCGTAGCAAATTTATTTTTGCCAATATTAACAGCTGTTACGGAAAAATACTTATTCATCGGTTCAAAAAAACTTTCAAATTTAATAGTTTTTCCGCTTACAGCGGCTTCCGCGTATAAGGATAAATAAGGCGGATTACCTGTCTTATACAGTTTGGAAGCGGTAGTACCACAGGAGATTTCGCGGGTCAAACCGGTAATTTTTGTAAACGCCGGATTGCAATCCAGGATAATATAATCTGAAGGAATGCCTGTTTCATCAAAAATAAGTTCATGAATAGCGACCATCTCCATCATTGAATTGAATAAAACTTTAAAAATATCATCGGTTTGACGTCTTTCTTTATCTGATTTTTTAATTTCCGGAGGGAATTCCCTGCTTTTTATTATTTCCTGCTCATTATGTTTACTCTGAGAGTCCATCTTCCGGAGCTCCTTTATTCAAAAGTATTTGTTTTGTTCCGCTTTTCATTATACTCTAACTGAAAATTAAATTCATTAATTATTATGGATATTTCGTTCAAAAAACCTGCATCAAAATCCGGGGAATACTTCCACAGCAATTCCGGAGGCGGTGAAAGTACGGTAGATCCGCTTTTTTGGTCGGGGCGCCCAGATTTGAACTGGGGACCTCCTGCTCCCAAAGCAGGCGCGCTAGCCACCTACGCTACGCCCCGATAATTTTTTCATCAATGATAAAAGAACTCTTTTTGCTTTTTCTAAAGCTTTGCCCCTGTGACTTATCCTATTCTTATAAGAAAGAGACATTTCGGCATATGTTTTTTTATAGTTTGATGGAATAAAAATAGGATCATAACCAAAGCCTCTGCTTCCCTTGTTCTTAAATGCTATTTTGCCTCTGCAGCGTCCTTCTACAACTACCGGTTCTCTGCCGGGAACTTTTATTACTATTACCGTGCGAAAAAGTGCGCCTCTTTTACTTTGCGGTACGCCGTCAAGAGATCTTAATAATTTATTATTATTATCCTGATAAGTACAACCTTCTCCGGCGAATCTTGCGGAATAAACACCGGGAGCGCCTTTTAAAAAATCAACTTCCAATCCGGAATCGTCAGAGAGAGATATATGCCCTGTCCTGCTGTTTACTTCACTGGCTTTCTTTAGCGCATTTTCTTTCAGAGTCCTTCTATCTTCAATTACTTCCGGAATATTCCGGAAATTATCCATAGTAAGGATATTCAATCCCGGGATCTTCAATGCCCTGGAAATCTCTTTTATTTTATTTTTGTTGCGGGTGGCGAGTACTATTTCCAAGGGCCTAACACCTTGTTCTGGGCTTTTATTATTTCTTTTATCCCTTTCTCCGCCATCTTCATCATGGAATTAACATCCTGCTTGTTAAAAGGACTATGTTCCGCAGTTCCCTGGATCTCTACGAATTTTCCGGAGCCGGTCATTACAAAATTCATATCAACTTCCGCTTTTGAATCCTCCTCATAACAAAGATCCAGCATGATTTTTCCTCTTACTATCCCCACGCTGATCCCGGCAATATTATCCCGTACCGGATTCTTTGCCAGAATTCCTTTTTTATGCAGGTATTTGAGAGCATCAACCATAGCCACGAAAGAGCCGGAGATAGCTGCCGTCCTGGTTCCGCCATCGGCCTGAATAACATCACAATCTAGCATTATTGTCCTTTTACCAAGTTTTTCAAGATCCACGACGGCGCGAAGCGACCGGCCTATTAACCTTTGAATTTCCTGTGACCGGCCGTCAACCTTGCCTTTTACACCATCACGGCTTTTTCTTTCCAGGGTAGCTCTGGGGAGCATCCCATATTCCGCGGTTATCCACCCGCGGTTCGCAGACTTTAAAAATGGCGGGACATCCTCAATTACTGTCGCTGTACAAATAACCTTGGTATAGCCGCAGGCAATAAGAACTGAACCTTCCGCATATTTAATATAGTGCGGAAATATTTTCAAAGGCCTTAACTCAGCATTTTCCCTATTATCTATCCGCATTTTTACTCCATTTCAATTAATTTTACCGGTCCGATATTATATCCAAGAAATGAACTGCCAACTTTCTTAAACCTTGCCGGGCCGTCAGTGACATAAAAAGCATAAGCCGGTTTTGCAGTATTATTTCTTAAAAGCGATTTTTGTTCCAGCTCTTTTCTTACCGCTTTGGCTGTTTCCGCGGCAGAATCAATAAGCCCCGTTTTTTTAAGTATTTTTCCGATTACCGGTTTAAGAAATGGATAGTGCGTGCAACCTAAAACCAGAGTATCCGCTTTGAACTCCATAAATATTTTCAAATATTCAAGCGCGGTCAATTCCGCGATTTTTGAGCCGGCCCAACCTTCCTCCACTAAAGGTACGAACAAAGGGCAAGCCAGGCTTTTTATCTTTAATTTAGGATCTAATTTTAATAAAGCTTTTAAATAGGCCCCGCTTTCAATTGTCGCTCTGGTCCCGATGACCCCTATCTTTTTATTTTTTGTTATTTCAAGTGCGGCTTTAGCCCCGGCTTCAATAACTCCGCTCATGGGCACGGAAAATATCTTTTTAAGGAACGGGAGGCTCAAGGCAGAAGCGGTATTACAGGCAACCACAATATATTTAACTTTTTTCCCCAATAAAAAGCGGACATTTTCTGTTGAAAGCCTCGTAACGGCATCTTTTGATTTTGAACCATACGGATTATGCTTGGTGTCCCCGAAATATATTATATTTTCACCGGGAAGAAGTTTTTTTATCTCTTTAAAAACTGTTATCCCCCCGACACCGGAATCAAATATTCCTATAGGCCTGTCACTAATATTCAAGTTGCTTGCTCCTTAAAGGCTGCGTAATATCCAGATGGCCTCCAAGCGTCTTTATCTCATGCCCTTCCACCAGGATCCTTACGCTCGTGACCTGGGTAAAATTATCAAGGACCGTATTAACAAGCGAATAAAGCATCTGCATTTCTCTTGTAGTTCCGCCTGCTTGATTTTCAACAATGTTCTGATTGAAATCAAGATAAATACAGCGGTTATCATCAATAAAAACACCGTTTAGAACTACTCCAGCAGGCAAACCTCGAAAAAGTCCGGCTTCCTTTGGCCCGGCGGCAAGTTCTTTAACACATATCTTTACGTCTTCTAGAATTCCGACACCGCCTTGTATCTCCCTTTTTTCTGCCTGTAATTTACCGTCACGATTTATAAAATACAACTTTATCTTTTTAATTTCAGGCGCGTAATTAAAAGCGGGGTTCTGGGGCCGAAAGAAAATACTATTTACAACCTTGTACCCTGCTATGACACCCGTCGCCGTAAGAATAAAAACAAGTAACAGCTTTGTTCTTAACTTCACTTGAGCCCATCCTGCCGTCTATTGATCTTGCCGGCAATTTTCTCTATTGCCTCAAATAACCCTTCCACCATTTTTTCTTTAAATTCAGGGCTTCTAAGATTATTCTCGTCGTTTTCATTAGAGAGATAGGAAGTTTCAACAAGCACGGCAGGCATCCGGACACCTCTTAATACGGCAAAACCTGCCTGTTTAACACCCCTGTTCCGCATTAAATATTTTTTCCCATTCTCCCCTGGCTTAGAAACAGCTGTTTCAACTCCCGCTTGTATCGCGTCCGCGAAATTCATAGATTCTTTCTGAAATTCATTCTGCGCAAGTTCCCAGAGGACAAACATCGAATCGGTGGGTTGTGGATCTTTTCTCTCAGCAGCTCCCGCGTTTTCCCGCCTGGCGACATTCGTCAAAGCATCATCAGTAGCCAGTGAATTGTAATATACCTCAAACCCGTTATCATTTCTGCTTTCCGAAGCATTGGCGTGAATACTGATAAAAATATCCCCTTCGGCTTGATTCGCAAAAGTAATTCTGTCTTCCAGGGCAATAAATTTATCCTCGGCGCGCGTTAATACCACTTTATAGTTTCTTCCGGCATTATCCACGAGTACCTTAGCCAGCATAGACGCAATATCCAGAACAACATTCTTTTCCTGCGTACCTTTATTTCCAACGGCTCCACCGTCTTTTCCACCGTGTCCGGGATCAATAACCACACAAAAGTTCTTAACCGGAAGCTCCTTAAGGCCATTAGCTGCCGGATTCCTGGCGGGTGTTTCCTGAAGAAGAAAGACACCGGATAAAACAACGAAAATTAATATCTTTATCTTTTCCATATTTTATCCAGAATAAAAGTCTGGCTCCTTTCCGGGCCGATAGAAAGAATTGAAATATTCACCCCTGTAAGTTTTTCTATTTCTTTCAGATATTTTTTTGTGTTTCCTGGAAGTTCGGAGTATTTATTTATACGGGTAAGATCTTCATCCCAGCCCTTTACTGTTTTATAGACCGGCTTTGCTGCGGCAAGGTTATCCATATCCGCCGGGAAATCCTTAACGATCTTACCGTTTATGTTATAGGCAACGCAAATCTTCAATTCTTTGATACCGCTTAAGACGTCAAGTTTAGTCACGGCCAGGCCGGTAAGCCCGTTTACCATCGCGGAGTAACGGCCCACGACCGCGTCAAACCAACCGCATCTTCTGGGCCTTCCGGTGTTAACCCCGTATTCATTTCCTTTCTTCCGGAGCATAGCGCCAAAATCATCACTCAGTTCGGAAGGAAAAGGCCCTTCCCCGACACGTGTAGTATACGCTTTGGTAACACCTATTATCTTATTTATGGCATTAGGGCCTACACCTGAACCGGTACACGCTCCCCCGGAGGTTGAATTTGAGGAGGTTACGAAGGGATAAGTGCCAAAATCAATATCCAGCATGGTACCTTGAGCTCCCTCAAAAAGTATATTTTTATCAAGAAGCACCTGTTCATAAAGGAACGGAAAAGTATTTACGATATACCTTTTAAGCTTTTTACCGTACCCAAGATATTCCTTAAATAAAACATTTTTATTGAAAGGTTTAACCCTGTAATAATTTTTTAATACATAATTCTTGAACTGAAGATTTCTTTCAAGTTTTTCTTTAAGTACCCGGGCATTAAGCAGATCAACCATCCTGATCCCGGTGCGGCCCATTTTATCCATATAAGCAGGGCCGATACCCCTGCTGGTGGTTCCAATTTTTCCTTTTTTACTTTTACTTTCATTTAAAGTATCAAGCAGTTTGTGATACGGTAAAATAACATTTGTGTTTTCGCTTACAAGCAGATTACTACCGGTATATATTCCGTTCTTTTTTAGATATTTCAGTTCTTCCAAAAGCGCTTTCGGGTCTATAACCAACCCGTTCCCGATCACGCACTTTTTACCCTTATGAAGGATCCCGGAAGGAACCATGCGCAGCGCAAATTTTTTGCCGTCAATTACCACCGTATGTCCGGCATTATTTCCGCCCTGATAACGGACAACAACCGCGGCACCTTCTGCAAGAAAATCAATAATTTTACCTTTTCCTTCGTCTCCCCATTGAGCTCCCAGCACCACTATATTCATTTTTGTTCTCCCTGTACAAGTTGTTTTTTTGCGTTTTCAAGATTTCTTCTGGCTTTGCTCAAACCGGGGTCCAGGAGCAAGACCTGCTCCCAGATCTTTATTGCCTTTCTTAGATCCCCAAGCTTATAGGCTTTTAAGCCTTCGTAGTAGAGGTCAGAAACCTTTTTCTCATCAATTTTGTTTTTAGGTTCAGTACCCGAATTTACCTGTTTTTGCTTTTTAGGCTCATTATCTCCGGACCCGGCCTTTTCTTCTATTTTCGCGGATATTTTCCCCGCTATTACGGGATTTTCCTTTTTCTCAACTGAAGTGCTTGCAAGCCCGCAAAAACATAGAAGCTGTTTATTAGACGGGCTTATTTTCAAAGCTCTTTCCCATTCCTGCAGAGCTTTGTCCTTTTCCCCTCTTCTGAAATGTTCCAGGCCTTTTTCAAAATACTCTTTAATGACCCCGTTAAAAGGATCAGCGGGATCTGCCGTAAATGCTTCGCTGTCCAATACTTGCAGCATTTTAGCGCTTCCGGTATGTTGTTTCTCAACTTCGATTGCTTTTTGGAATTCGACTCTTGCTTTCGCCGCGTCTCCCGACCGGTAGTAAGCCAGGCCGCTCATATAATGCGCATCTGCAGGTGTTTCACCGGGATCAGAAAACACAACTACGCCGGCAAGCATTAAGAAAATAAAATATTTCACTGTTTTTTGAGACCAAGTACATCATAGATCCTGGTCTTGATGGTTTTGCCCTTTACAGTCGCTTCTCCAAGGTCTTTAACCAATACAATATCTTTTACCTTTTCGTAGACACTTTCACTTATTATTATTGACGCGTGATATTCTTTTGTAAGCGATTCCAACCGGGAAGCAAGATTTACTGTGTCGCCAAGAGCCGAATATTCCATTTTTCTTTCGGTACCCATAAAACCTACAACTGCTTCCCCGGAGTTGATCCCGCAGCCGATATAGAATGGTTCCTTCCCCTGGTTTTTCCATATTTCACGGAGTTCTTTCATCCTTTCCTGCATATCAATGGCCATACGTACAGCAAGTTCTTCATCATTTGGCCTGACCAGAGGAGCGCCAAATTCCACCATAATTGCATCTCCGATATATTTATCAACGGTCCCGCCGTATTTAAAAGCTATATTAGTCATTTCTTTAAAATAAAAATTAAGAACTTCAACCACCTCTTCCGGCGGAAGTTTTTCTGACATAGTGGTAAAGTTCCTGATATCCGAGAAAAATACTACCAGTTTTTGTTTTTTTCCGCCCAAGCTTATCTGGTCAGAGCCCTGTTTTAAGAGCTCTTCAACGACCTGTCTGGAAACAAAGCGCTGAAACAATGTCTTTGTCCTTTTACTTTTCCGCTGTTCAATAATTGTCCGGTAGGCCACATTAGTTATGTAGGTAATTATTAAAGCAAGAAGCGGATGTGAAATATCTATCCAATAGTTACTTCTGAACTTATCCAAGGATAAAAAGAGAAACCCAAAATAAAGCAAAAGAGAAAGCCCGGAACTTAAAAACGGGTTGTACCGTGTAGTAAGGAACAGCGTGAGAGCAATAAAAAAAGCTATCACGATCAAGACCAGTACGGGCGGAGCTTTAACCAGAAATTCATTTTTTAAAATATCATCTATTACATTAGCATGTATTTCCACACCTGCCATATTTCCGGCGGCCACGAACGGGGAAAGAAATTCATCGTGCAAAACATCAGAAGTAGCGCCGATCAATACTATCTTATTCTTAAACGTATTTTTTTTAAAACTGCCGTCCATTACCTGATAAAATGAGACGTTTCTGAAAGTTTTTGGTTTTCCTTCATAATTAATAAGGATGGAATTATTCTTCTTATAAACATTGGTGCCGCGGATATAGTCAGTATCCAGTTTTTCAACTGTATCTATCATTTCTTGCACTGTCTTTCCCAGATATATCGCCGAGAGGGTTAGGGCAAAAGAATAGTATTTTTCCGCTTTCTGATAGCTTAGTTTTTTTACTTCGTCTTCACGGTCACGAAAAGCCACAAGAGAAGACCATCTGATAACCCCGTCCACGTCCGGTTGAAGAGAAGAATAACCTGTGGCAAGAAAAGCGTCATTCAATACTTTTATCGGCAGATTATATTTTTTATAAGGAATAAAACTGTTCCCGACCGGGATATTATCTTCTGTGACTGTTGATACAGAGACAACATTACCCGCTTTTTTTGCGGCCCGGGCAAAAGCACGATCATTTTCTTCGGAAGGACTGGGATTTGCGAATTCAATATCGAGGCCTATTACTTTCGCTCCATCAGCTTTTAATTTTTCAATGACCTTGCCGTAAACATTGCGGGGCCAGGGAAATTGCCCCAGTTCCTCAAAACTTTTATCATCAATAGAAACAATTATTACTTTCTCTGTAGGATTCCTTGCCGTGAGGGCCCCTCTCCAGCTCATAAGAGAGTTATAACTCCCGTTTTTCAAAGACGGCAAGAGATCAAAAGTAAAAAAAATAGCGACCAGAGTAAAAATAACAAGGCCAATCAGTAAACTTACCAATAAACCCTTATTATCCTTACGGATTTTAACTACCATTTAAATTATACCCAAGCGTAACAGAATCCAAATAGTTGGACTTACAGTACAGCCCTTTGGGGGCAGATTCAGGCGCAACAATCGAGGAATGCTGCTTTCTGGAATCATAGGACAGTACTGCATCAACCAAATTTAGCGCCCAAACTAAAGCCGTTATTTTTGCTGCTCCGTTAAATTCATGATAAGCATTATTCGCATCATTATAAAGGGCATCCATCAAGGTGCTATCCGTCGCATTCTCATAGGACTTTCTTTTCTTATCAAAGTCAAAATATTTGGCAACTGTTATTCCGGCAGCGCTAAGCCCGGCAATTGTAAAAACCCAGCCTTTGAGATCATCTTTATTGTAAAACTGCCCCCAGCCGGGGAGTATTAAAGATCTCCAGGCAGAGTCAAAGGGACTGCCGCCGGTGGTACCGGTTGCCGCAATGCTGCCGGTGAACTGCCTGGGCGCCTGATAACCGGAATTCATTCTCTTTAGATCCTCTTCACCTATCTTAACATTGTCTCCGGTCTTTATTTTGGAATCATTTTTCCTGATAAATTCTGCTTTTGAAGCGTCAGTCTGAACATCTGTGAGCACTATTTCTCCGATGTCTTCAAACTCTTTCATGATCACTTTGCCGGTTGAATCCTTAATTTCCTCTTTTAATCTGTTTACTTTAAACCTCATAGTTTTTTCCACTCTATCCACAGTGCCCAGGTCAACGACAACATTTATACCGTCAGCTGAAACTCTTACTACTTTTCCTATTATAGGCATTTTAAAGGCAATATTTCCGGCGATACTTTTAATTATGGCTGCTAATTTTTCTTCAGAATCACACGAATCTTTTTCTATTTGTAAGGTTTCCCCTCTTTCAACATCGGTTAGAGTGACCGCTATGTTATATATGTTCCCAAGTTTATTTAAGGAGCCTGTTGCCATAATGTTTACATTGAGGATCTTCCCGACCTCTACCGCGCACTCGCTTGAAGTACAGCCCGTTTGTTGAAAAGCCTGCTCTTTTAAAATTTTATCCATGTTCTTCTTATCTACCGTAATGAACCGGCCTGTTGAAAATAATTCAGCCCGGAGCAGTTCACTGACGGTAACCGCGGTTTCTTTTGGAACATTAGACGGCTCAAGGTCAAAAACACCTACTCTAATTTTTTCGCTTGCATGAACAACGCTAATCAGGAGTGTGAGTAAAATAACGGCAGAGTAGAACAATAAATACTTTTTCACAATAACCTCCAGAAATGAGTAATCGAGCTTAAAAAAGCATTTGCTTTGATATTTTACACAATTTAGCCTGTCTATGCAATAATTATATGAATTATCGGGGTTTTATCGCTCCACCGGGAGCTTTCCCGGTATTGCTGTTTAAGGAAGTTCATTCCTTAATACTATCTACCGTAAAGGTATACATATCAATGCCGCCTTTTTTCCAGGCATCCGCAGGCAGGCCTGCTTTTCCCGAACATAAATTATTCATGAATTCTTCGAGATCCCAACCGGTTTCTGCCGCGACCTGTGGTAAAAAAACCCCGGAAGCATTGCCCTTTTTTACCAGGACCCCGTGCTTCCCAATTACTATTTCTGAAGCATTCTTGACGGGTAGCAGCGGAGAAAGTACTGATATTTCAATTTTAATGTTTGGAAGTTCTTCTTTTGTGAGAGGCGAAAACCGCGGATCATTAAAAGCCGCTTCTTTTGCCATCATAATAAGAGTTCTATAAAGCGGGGCTTCTGAAACCATCTGTCCGATACAGCCCCGTAACTCTCCGTTTAGCTTGGTCAGCGTGACAAAAGCACCTGACTTTTTTTGCAGCCCCTTGTCCGTAGAGGTAAGCTCCGGATCCCTTCCTTTAAACAAATTACCGGCAATTACGGACCTTACAAGCTTGAGCATTGTTTGTTTTTCCTGTCCGGTGAAGATCATATTCTACCTCATACGTTCCCTGGCAGAATCAACACTGGAAATAATCCCGCTTAACGAGAGTTTCAGATCATTTTTGCTGGTAGCCTCCGCGAGCGCCATTTCAAGAGTTATAAGCCCTTTTTTATATAGTTCCGCCAGGGACTGGTCAAAAGTCTGCATACCGTATTGCGCTGAACCTGCCTGTATCATGGATTTAATTGAAGAAAGTTTATTCTCTCTGATAAGTGATTTAATAGTCGGTGTTCCCATCATTACTTCCACCGCGGGCACCCTGCCTTTTCCATCAGCTTTCTCAATAAGGCGTATTGAAATAATTGCCGTAACAATATTTGCAAATTGATTTCTTATCTGATCTTGTTGTGATGAAGGATAAAAATCTACCAGCCTGTCTATGGTCTGGCTCGCATCAATAGTATGCAGAGTTGACAGTACTAAATGCCCGGTTTCTCCCGCTGAAATAGCCGCGGAAACAGTATCAATATCACGCATTTCACCTATAAAAATAACGTCCGGGTCCTGCCTGAGAATATATTTAAGAGCCACACCATAGGACTCCGTATCGATACCTAATTCCCTTTGACTTACACTGCTTTTAATATCAGAGTGAATAAATTCTATGGGATCCTCAACTGTAATAATATGATAGGGTTGATTTTCATTAATAAATTTTATCATTGAAGCAATAGTCGTTGATTTTCCGCTGCCGGTCGCTCCGGTCAAAAGAATAAGACCCCGGGTTTCCAGCGCGATCGTCTTTAGCGAGTCAGGTAAAACAAGCATATCAATGCCGGGAATGTCTTTTGGTATCATTCGAATTATTAACTCTATGGTGCTTCTCTGTCTGAAAGCATTTATTCTGTATCGCGCGCTGCCACTGGGAGAAAAAGAAAGGTCAATTTCATTTGCTTCGCTGAACTTCAGCCTTTGCCTCTTGTTCATCATGGTAAAAAGCATTTCTTCAACGTCAGCATCCGTTAACACAGGAAGCACCAGCGGTGTTATTTTGCCGTCAACCCTGATGAGCGGCGGGCGGCCGACTTTCAAATGGATATCCGAAGCTTTCTGTTCCACCATTTTATTTAAGAGGTCATTTATTTGCATTTTTCCCCCATTTGGATATTGACTAGTATGAATATTTTCTGTTATATTAAATTATACCACAACAATTCACGTTTTTCAATCAGGCTTATTAAGGGGTGAAATGGTAAAAATCAAGGTTTTATTTATTTTTCTTTCCGGTATTCTATTTATAGGAATGGTGGTCTTTCTTACCAATATTTACATTGAGAAAGAAAATGCGGCGCGGATAGAAAAGACGGTTGTCTCCTACAAAGAACGCCTTAGAGCCTGTATAGGTATTGAAGATGATCTGCTGCTTAACAATTTTTTAGATAGTTTAAAGAACCAACCGGAGGTCATGCGAATATCAGTCGCTGAAAACGGGCGCATAATTGCGGATACTGATACCGGAGAAATAAATACTCTTTTTGAAGAAACTTCCGTTTCAAAAATAACCCCGGACTCCCCGGGTATCCGCAGGATATATGATTCATTTTCTATTAAGAATAAGAAATACAGCATTTTTTTAAAATTGTCAGCCAAAACTTCAAAATATCTGGAAACACTTACGATGAATATTTTTACGGCCGCTTTTATATATACGGTCATTTGTGTGTTCATATTGACTTTTGCAAGCGCAGATAAGTTAACGGCAAGCCCGGCACGGCAGTTTTCACCGGCGCAGAGCCCTGATATACTTTCCTTCCTCACGGGCTCCAAGACCGCTATAGTTCTGGTCTTATCCGGAGATAACAAAATACTTGAAGCAAGTATTAAAGCCTTTGAAATGTTTGGCAGAGATATATGCGGGAAAAGTATCGCAGAATTAAAAGCTTTTAATGAAATTACCGATGTAATCGTAAAAGGCCGCAAACCTGTACTTTCAGGAGGGAAAAAATATCTCGTTTTTTAGCTATTCTTGGCCTTTTTTTATTAATTTATCTGGTGGTCATAAGCATTAAAGCAGGATCAACAAGCTTATTATTCTTATCCCAGACGGTAAAATGAAGATGAATACCTGTTGACCTTCCCGTGCTCCCTGCTTGCGCAATTATCTGCCCTTTCTTTACTTTTTGACCGGAAACTACAAAAAGTTTTGAATTGTGCCCGTAAAGAGTTGTGTACCCATTATCGTGTTTTATCTTTACCATTAAGCCAAAACCTCCGTTTTCTCCGGAAAAGATAACAACTCCGGCAGCAACAGAGCAGATCTTATCGTCAGGATTGGCTTTAATGTCCAGACCGTCATGGAAAGATTTGGCTCCCGTGAAAGGATCTATTCTTATCCTCATAAAGGAAGTATATTTTCTGGCTCCGGCGAGGATAGGCGAGCCGAATAACTTTGTTAACGCATACTGGGCATTCATTTCCTCAGTCAGGTCAACCGGAGGTGCGTCAGATATAAAAATATACTCACCGGGCTTAAAGCCCTTTTCAAGTGCATTATCGGCCTCTAATTTCTCTTTTGTGACACCGTACTGCCCGGCAATACCATCCAAAGTTTCCTGGTCTTTAATTTTATGCAAGACACCCTTTTTACTTATCAAGATCAACTCCTGACCGGGTTTAGTCTTGGTCAGCGATTTAAGATAAGCATTCGCCCCGACTATGGTGTCTATTTTGATCTTATACCGTTTTGCTATTTCCCAGAGATTGTCATTTGCCTTAAGCCTGTATTTCATTATGCCAAGCTGCCTTGCGAGAAGACTGCTTCTGATCTTCTCAAAATACGGGCCTATATTTTCCGTATAACCTTTTTCGGCAAGTTCGGAAAAAGTCTTTTCCGTTTCTTCCTCAGAATAACTTACCGGAGGTTTTTTCTCAAAAACTATCGGTTTTTCGAAATGATCAATAATTAAAAAACCGAGCCAGATCAAAAGCAGGAAACCTGAGGGAATAATAAAATACTTCCAGCTGTTCCTGAATAAAATATCTAGTTTCCTGAATAGTTCTTTTAACATCCGCCCCTTTGTAGTCCTAAGCCCACCAGATTTTTGTAAGTTTTTCGGTTATTGAACAACTTTTCAAGAACTCAACAGCTTTTTTGAAACCTTCATCAGTTGTCATCAACGCGTCCTCATGCTCAATAGAAAGCACGTAATTATAGTTATTGGCAATAAGCGTGCTGATCATACTTTTCCAAACATACAGGTCATGCCCGTAGCCGACCGTCCTGAAAAGCCAGGAACGTTCAGCTGCTTTTTCAAGGCCTTTGGTATCCAGCACTCCGTTCAGGGCTGTATTGTGCTTATCTATCCTCGTATCTTTCGCATGAAAATGATAGATCATACCTTTGAGTGCCTGTATCGCCCGCACAGGATCTATCCCCTGCCAGAATAAATGACTGGGATCAAAATTAGCGCCTATATTATTTCCGCAAGCCTTACGGAGCTTGATCAGAGTTTCAGGATTATAGACCGCAAAATTAGGATGCATTTCCAGGGCGATCTTCACCCCGTATTGTCCGCAGAATTTCGCCTCTTTTTTCCAGTAAGGGATCAAGACTTTTTCCCACTGGTAGGAAAGTGCCCTGCCATGCTCTCCGGGCCAGCTGTAAGTTATCCAGTTAGGTGTTCGATCTCCCGGTGCACCGCCCGGAAGGCCGGAAAAATTGATAACAACAGGAACACCCAGGGCCTCCGCTAAAAGCACTGTCTTCCTGAAAACTTTATGGTGTTCTGCTGAAATTCTTTTGTCCGGATGCACGGGATTGCCATGACAGGAAAGCGCAGAAATAACAAGGCCTCTGTCGGATATTGCTTTTTTAAAACTTGAAAGTTTATCTTTGTGCTTTAAAAGTTCGTCCGGTTTGCAATGGGCATCACCGCAATAATTTCCACAGCCCAGCTCAACGGCCTCTACTTTGCATTCGACCATATAATCAAGCATTTCTTCAAAGCCTTTGCCTGAATATAGGACTGTAAACAGACCTATTTTCATATTTACCTCCTTTTTGCCTTTAAAATCAAAAGCGCTGCACCATTTTCGCGGTACAACGCTTTTATTTTAGCATATTTATTAAAGTTATTCAAAAAAAACATTACTTTACTTCAATTTCAATTTTATTCAAAGAAAGGCCTACGATGTTAAGGGCCAGATCCTTTATCTTCAATTCCTGGATCTTATTAACCAAAGCGAGACTGTCACCCGCAAAATTCAAGGTTATTAACGCTCTTTTCGCGACCAGAGAAACCTGATTAACATTTTTAACGCCTGAAATTGAACTTAGCGCCTGTCTGACGGCCTCCGTGTTCTCAAAACTTGCACCGATCAGGACCAGGTCCATTGAAGAACCTTTTGCTGCTTCATTCTTCCAGGATTTAATGATGCGGTCGTTCATCTGCTCAAGCAGTTTAATAGAAGCTTTTCTTATCGCGTTGGTCATTGCTGCCTGTTCGGTGATCTCCGGCGCTTTTGTTTGAATATTTTTTGCTGCCAGCATAACTGCCGTATCACATCTTACCGCTTTAACTGTCATATCCGCCACACCGCTATACCAACCTGCAAGAAACTCCGGTTTTGTAACATCGGTATCAACCTGCCCTGTAATTACCAGATCCGCGCCGATCTCAAGGCCTGCCGCGGCGGCAGCCGCCGCATCACCTTTAACGGCAGCTTTTAATTTTTCAGATTCTCTTATATTCTTAAGCTCTGCCTGATCAATGACCGTATAAAGATAGTTCTTAAGCATCTCTTCCGCAAATACAACTTCAGAAATAGGAATAGCAGCAAGTTCCTTATTTTTTCTTTCAGTAAATACTATCATTACACGCAGTTTGTCACGGTTTTTATTCCATTTTACCCATTCATCTTTGGCATCTTCAGCTTCATCAAATTTTGCTTTTTGAAGGTCTTTTGAAGAAACTTTTTCAAGTTTTGAAACCAGTTCCTCTTTCCCGTCTTTATCAACAGAAACCGTGCCGTCATAGACATTTACGACCGCTTCACCGTCCTTGTCAACATCCGCCCTGTAGGTAGTTCCTTTTACGGCCGCGGTAACTTTGCGAGTGATAAGACGGCTTTCTTTCGGACTACTATCCAGAGATTTCTTAATATTCATCCAGATGCGCCCGAACACTACTTTCATCGTTGACTTGTCCGTCCCATTCTGCTGCTTTAATTCTTCTATAACTACTGAAGAATTATCACCGATTCGGAAGTTCTCTCCATCCTCAAATTTTAATTCAGTTTTTCCGTCAAGACCCGTTTCCAGCCTGTCTCCCGCTGACACGCTCATTCCCAATCTTGCCGGCACCGGAATATTTTCACCTTTTTTAATCACTTTTACAGAGCCTTTAAGATAACCTATGACAGCTTTTTTCTCAGTTTCTTCGGCAAGTGAAACTCCCGAAAATATTAACGCAGCGGTAAGAATAATATAAAACGGCCTTTTCATAATGTCCTCCTGAAAACCACTCTATTAAATATATTGTATAATATTATGGCCTTTCTTTCAATGTATGGTTTATAACAAAATACTGAATATTTTTATTATCACGAAAGCATCTCTTCTTCAACTGCTCAATTTATTCCCGGAAAATAGTCCTGTCAAAAGCTTTTTCAATCAATAATATTTCGTTAATAAATCCCGGCATTATCCCTTTTGGTACAAGGCTGCCGCCTATACTCCCGTCCTTAAGATCAGGTGAGCGCCTGAATATAAATAGATCCTGAACAGCTATTATTTCCCCCTCCATCCCCGCTACTTCAGTTATATGTGTTATCTTTCTCGTTCCATCCTTAAAACGTTCCTGGTGGATTATTACATCCACTGCCGAGGCGATCTGTTCCCGGACAGCTCTAAGCGGCAGGTTCATTCCGGACATCAGTACCATCGTTTCGAGCCTGGAAAGAGTATCTCTTGGAGAGTTGCTGTGAAGTGTAGTTAATGAACCGTCATGTCCGGTGTTCATTGCCTGAAGCATATCCAGAGCTTCTCCGCCCCTGCATTCTCCGATAACTATTCTATCCGGGCGCATTCTTAAGGTGTTTCTTACGAGATCGCGGATCGTTATGGCTCCTTTGCCTTCCGTGTTCGGCGGCCTGGTTTCCAGTGTAACCACGTGTTCCTGCGGGAGATTTAATTCCGCGGAGTCCTCTATAGTGATTATTCTATCCTCTCCCGAGATAAAGGAAGCTATTACATTAAGTAGAGTTGTTTTACCCGAGCCCGTACCCCCGCTGATTACAATATTTTTTCTGGAGCGTACACAAAGACGTAAAAATTCTGCGGCCTTTTCCGTAATTGAACCATAGCGTATAAGATCCTCTACGGTTAACCGCTCCCTAGAGAATTTCCTTATGGTCAGCGAAGGGCCTTTTAAAGAGAGCGGCGGAATTATTGCATTTATCCTTGAACCGTCAGGTAATCTTGCGTCAACCAGAGGAACGCTCTCATCAATTCTCCTGCCGACCGGCGCAACAATACGGTCAATGCAGGCCGCGAGTTGTTTGTTAGAAAGGAATTTTTTGTCAGTTAAAATTATCTTTCCCTCACGCTCAACATAAACATGATCCTTGCCATTGACCATAATTTCTGTAACCCGGGGATCGCTAAGAAGATCCTCCAAAGGGCCCAGCCCGAGCGCTTCTTGAATTATAAGTTTTATCAGATATTCGCGTTTTTCCTTGCTTTTTATCTCCATAAACTCGGCAGCAATTATGGTTTGCAGCATCTCTAGAACTTTAATTTTTAGTTTCTCTTTTTTTCCGGGGTCAATAAAACTGTCAATTTCGATATTCATCTTTTCCATGGCCTTTAAGAGCGAGGCATAGACTTTCTCTTTAATTTTCTCGTCCGTTTTCTTGTCTGCTAGTAAAACTGTTTCCTTATTAAAAGGTTTCAGGTTAAGTACAAACTCAGAAAGTGCTTTAATAGAACCCGCAGCTAAAGATCCCGGCTCTGAAATTACCAGGGGCTGGCCTCTATTAATGCAGGACATGGAGGAAAGGTCAAAAGGTACGGAACAAATAACCTTTTTACCCAGCATCTTTTCCACAGTAGCTTCATTTATTCCCGCTGCCGCGTTATTTTTATTCAATACTATTACTATCTTTTCAGGTTCGATATATAAAGAAGCAAGTTTAAGCAGGGTGTTTTCTGCGGCCTTCAGAGAAACTATATCCGGATTTACCACTAATAATATTAAAGCAGAACCTTCCAGTAAATACCCGGCATCCTCAAACAATATTCCCGCGTCAAAAATGATTGTTTGAAAACCACAAACAAGGATATCTGTTATATTTTTGAGGCATTCTTTATCTTTTGAATCAAGAACCGAACAGTACAGGCCGGAGGAATGCACGGGCAGCAGGCTTGAAAAAGCTTCGGGATTAAGTTTTGCGGCAAGTAATTTTTCGGCTGCTTTATCAAACTTAAGATTCAGCATAAGCGAGGTGGAATTTTCTTCAATATCCAGAAGGACTGTTTTTCCGGCCGAAGCCAGGCAAACAGAAAGATTTAACGAAATAAAGGTCGAGCCGCAACCTCCTTTCGCTGAAATAACAGAAATTATTCTCCCCTTGAGAATCCCCACCTATTGATTATAAGTGATTTTTTCTTATACTTCAATGTTTTTATAGAAGTAGTATTTTCCGCGAAATAGAAGGCTTTTTTACTACAGGCCTTTCCCCTCCGGAATTTTCGGGATAATGACGGCAAGAGCCGCTAAAAACCAGAAAAAAGGAGCATAGATGGCAGACCCCAGTCCATATTCAAAAACTCCTGCCACCATAAAAGCTGTAAGCGCAAGAAGAACAGAACAGCACAGCACTTTCACCCTATAATTTGTACTTCTTAAATAGTTCAAATATACCGTTTTCACAACAATATATAACAGCCAAAGGAAGGCTGCCAGCGCAAAAACACCTCTTTCCACGGCGATCTGCAAATAATTGTTGTGCAAATGGCCTCGTATCCGGTTTTTTTCTTCCGGCTCGCAATAATTTTTGTATTTTTTTATTACATTATCTATTCCCACACCCAGCGGATGATCCTGCACCATTCTGAGGCCGCTCCGCCACATCGCGAAACGTTGCGGTGTTGTCCCGCTGGTCAATTTAAAAATAGAATAGATTTTTTTACCTGCGACATGATCCTTAAAATAATAAGAACCACAGAATAAAAGTATTAAAGCCAGCAAAACTGCTCCAAATATTTTTTTTCTGCCCAGGAAAGCAAAAACAAGAAGCACCCCGATAAAAGCAACCCACGCACCCCTTGCCAGTGTAAAGGCCAGTGCTATGAAACCAAGGGTCAATGTAAAAAATGCAAGCGCTCTTACCTTTTTATCTTTATCAAAGCAAAAAAAACTTAGCGCGGCTCCGAGTAAAGTAACCAGTAGTTCACCCGCGGTCAGAGTAACACTCATAGTCCCGCCGATACCCAGGCCCAAAGACAGATTTTTTGTAGTAAAGCCTTTATAGATTATTACCGCCGACTGAAGCAAACCTGAAACAAAAAAGCAAAGAAATAAATAATATACAGTTTTTTTATCTTTTACATTATTTACAACCAACGGAAACATCAGCATCAGTGACAGCGGTTTAAATTTGTTGCTCAATTCCGGTAAACCGTCAAGGCCGATAAAAACCGCGCAAAGCGTTAAAAACGTAAAGATTACAAAAGGCAGGTCGGCCGGAGTACGCTTTAAATTAAGCTCTCCGGTATAGGCAATTTTTACCAGCCAGACAAAGAACGCCCCAAAATAACCAATTTCCGAAAGGGATATGGATATTACGGCGGTCAGGCAATACAATACAAGAAGGCTTAATATTGCGCGGTCTAAATTTGAAATGATCTTAAGCTTGGTATTCATCTTCACCTAAAGATAGATGCCTTTTCTGGGATCTTCTTTTTCTGTTTTTTTCAATTCCTCATAAAGTGCTTTTTGTTTTTCAGAAAGTTCTTTAGGAAGCTGTACCTTTACCCTGACCATTAGATCCCCGGCAGACCCTTTTTGGCTGCAAAAGCCCATACCTTTTAAGCGGAAAACCGAGCCATTCTGGGTTCCTGAAGGTATCCTGATCGTGACTTTGTTCTTAAAAGTAGGTATTTCTATAACTGCACCCAGCACCAGCTCGCTTATTTTCACAGGAACTTCACAGGAGAGATTATTACCGTCTAATTCAAAAAAATGATGCGGTTTTATTTTCACCAATAGATAAAGATCTCCATGTTTTCCGTTTCGAATTTTATTGCCCTGACCGGCAATTCTTATTTTAGAACCATCTTTAATGCAGGAAGGAATATTAACGGTTAATTTTTTCATTTTTACGTTTATTCCATTACCGGAACAGGCAGAACAGGGCTGATTGCGTCCCAGAACTCCTCTTCCGCCGCAATTCAGGCACTCCTCCTGTACCGATAACTTAAAAGTGCGTTCACCGCCCAAATAGGCATCTTTCAGCTCAAGCTCAATTTTAGCATCAATATCACCCTGTCGCATATCTTCAGCTTCGGAATTCCTATACGGGTCAAAGATATTTTTTTTCCTCTCCCCTCCGCCAAAAAATGTGCTAAAAAACTCGGAAAACCCGCCTTCACCAAAAGGACTCTCCTCAAAATTATCCGAAGTAAATCCGCCCCTTCCCTGATAGGCTCCGCCCGGCGGTTGCTCGGAATATTGCTGCCAGTTGGAACCTAAAGTATCATATTTCTCTCTTTTACTTTTATCGGAAAGAACTTCATAGGCTTCGTTGATTTCTTTGAATTTTTCTTCAGATTTTCTGTCACCTTGATTATAATCCGGATGATATTTTTTCGCAAGCTTCCGGTAGGAATCCTTAATTACTTTTTCTTCAGCGTTCTTGTCAACGCCCAATATTTTATAATAATCTTTATAATCCACTTATAGCTCTCCTGCTTCTAAATATTTTTAACCTCTTTCACCGGCCGTTACAGCTTTGCAGCCCTGTCTTGTTTTGTCATTTGTAATTGCCTTAATTTACAGGACCGGACCCCGGTTTTAACCGCTATTTTATTTAAAATTTGTGAATTGCAGCGGTATCTTCGTGTAGCCGGACCGGAGTGCCGCCATAACAGCCTGGAGATCGTCTTTACTCTTCCCGGTTACCCTTAACTGATCCCCCTGGATAATAGCGTTAACTTTAACACCCATTTCTTTCACCATTTTAACGATCTCTTTCGCCTTTTCCTGCTCGATACCTTCAACAAGTTTCGCGGTCTGTCTTACTGTTATCTGTGCCGCCGGTTCGATTTTTCCGTACGAAAGTGCTTTGCCGGAAATCCCCCGTTTTATCAGTTTACTTTCCAGTATATCTATCACCATCTTTAACCTGTATTCATCGTCCGAGACGATCATTATTTCTTTTTTTTCTTTAGAAAGTGTTATCTCTGTCTTGCTTCCGCGAAAATCAAAACGCGTTTGGATCTCTTTCACAGCCTGATTAACCGCATTATCGGTTTCCTGAAGATCTATCTTTGAAACGATATCAAATGAGCTGTCATTTGCCATCTATTTTGTTCTCCTCTCTTTTTAGAGTTAAAGTAACGACTTTATTATCCCCGTTCAGGTTTTCAATCGGGTATTCTTTCCCGTTGAAAGTAAGTTTTATTTTTTGCTTATCACCGACGAGAACATAAAAAGCTTCATTTGCCGTCCATTCACCTTTAAAACCCGCGCTTAACATGCGCTTAACAGGGGCTTCATTATCTTTTGTAATTTCAAACCAGCAGTCCCCGGTCACATCAGCTTCAAGTATAAGCCGCGGCATATTAGAAGTTTCCAGAAGAGCACCGGCACCGGGCCGTTGAGGCATCGCGGCACACCTTCTGATCCCTGAAATAATAAATATAGTTAATATTAATCCCAGTAAAACAAGAGAACCAAGTTTCATTTCTCTGGTAAATTCAAATTTCACCGGAAAGCGTTTTCTTTTATCACGGATTTTAGGATGATGCATAAGAAATTCGTGTTCAATACGCGCGGGGACCCTTTTAATATTTTTATATTCTTCAAGTATTTCCCTTCCGTTTATGCCCAGGTAATCGGCATATGCTTTTAAAAATACTTTTAAATATACTTCACCCGGCAGGATATCAAAGTTGCCTTTTTCTATTGCTTCCAAATATTTTTTTTGTATCTTCAGGTCATCGCTGATCTTTTCAAAGGTAAGGCCTTTGTTTTCTCTTTCTTTACTTAATCTTGTTCCTATGTCTGTTATATCTGTTTCCTGCATTTGGTCCCCCGGAAAATGGCCGTTAATATTACTTTAAAATAACCTAATTTTTAAAGAATTTAAGTATTTTCGCCAGATTATCTTTCAGATCTTTTCTTTCTACCACCAGATCCACAAAACCGTGTTCTTTTAGAAATTCTGAACGCTGAAAACCTTTAGGAAGCTTTTGTTTTATTGTCTGCTCAATAACCCGCGGACCGGCGAAACAGATAAGAGCGTTGGGTTCCGCAATGGTTATGTCCCCGAGCATTCCAAAACTTGCAGTAACGCCTCCGCCTGTCGGGTCAGTCAACACCGCAATATACGGCAAACCGGCATCTGCCAGTTTTTTTAGCGCCGCACTGGTTTTTGCCATTTGCATCAAGGAAAGAATACCTTCATGCATCCTGGCTCCGCCGCCCGAAGAGGAAATTATTATTACCCCAAGTTTTCGCTTAATAGCAAGCTCAATAAGTCTTGTAAGTTTTTCACCGACCACGGAGCCCATGGAACCCATCATGAAAAATGAATCCGTAACTCCCAGCGCCACCGGGAAGCCGGAGATTTTCCCAATGCCGGTACAAACAGCGTCATCCAAACCCGTAGCTTCCTGGGCTTTTTTAAGTTTATCTTTATACTCCGGAAAATCCAGAAAATCAACAGGAGTCAATTTTGAGCTTTCTTCTTCCCAGGTACCTTCATCAATAAGATGTTTAATCCTGGCTTTGGCATTAATACGCAAATGATGCTGGCATTTGGGACATACCCGCAGGTTCTCTTCAAGCTGCTTTGAGTAGATCATTTCTTTGCAATTCTCGCATTTGCTCCAGAGGCCCGCGGGAATTTCGACATTTTTCTCTGACGAATGACCAAATTTTATTTTTTTAAATAAAGCCATACAAAGAACCTCCTTGGATCAGGCACTGGCTCCCGGAGCAAAGTTACCGGGCAATAAATTAAATTCTTGCCGGCAAGTCACAGATCAGCACCCCGCGAGCTTTCAGAATCAGACGCTTTTTACGGTAATTTTTTAGTTTTTATTTCGTCCAGCAGCATTTCTTTGAAAGTCTTAAAATCAACAGGCCCCAGGTCTTCGGCCCCGCGGCGCCTGACGGCAACTTTATTTTCTGCCTGTTCTTTTTCGCCAATGACCAGAATGTAAGAAACACGTTCCAGGCGGGCATTTCTAATTTTTGCGCCTATTTTTTCGGCACTTAGATCTTTCTCAACCCTTATCCCTGCCTGTAAAAGTTCTTCCGTGATCTTTTCAGCATATGGCTGCTGTTTCTCCGAAATGGTCAATACCTTTGCCTGGACCGGAGACAACCAGGTCGGAAAAACACCTGCAAATCTCTCTATTAATAATGCCAGGGTCCGTTCATAACAACCCATGGAAGCCCGGTGTATTACCATAGGCCGCACCTGTTTATTATCCTTATCCACATAAGTCATATCAAAACGTTCCGGTAACGCAAAGTCAATCTGAATGGTAAAGATCGTATCTTCTTTTCCCCAGACATTTTTCATTTGAACATCAAGTTTTGGGCCGTAAAAAGCCGCCTCGCCTTCTTTTTCCTGGTAGGATAACTTTTCTTTATCCAATATTTTTTTCATCATGGCTTCAGATTCTGTCCAGGCTTTTGGATTGTCTATGTACTTTTCCTTATTTGCGGGGTCGTGTTTTGCGAACATATAATAGTAATCGGTAAAACCGAGTGTTGCCATTACATATTTTACCAAAGCAAGTACTTTTTCAAACTCCTCCTCAACCTGGTCAGGACGGCAGATAATATGCCCTTCTGAAAGCGTAAACTGCCATATACGGATCAAACCATGCAGTTCTCCGGAAAGTTCTTTCCGAAAAAGCGTGGAAGTTTCCGCATACCGGAGAGGCAGATCCCTGTAACTTCTTGTTTCCGCTTTATAGATCATGAATTGATGGGGACAGGTCATAGGGCGCAGGCCTATCTCTTCATTTTCATCGGTTTTAAAAATAAACATTTTTTCCCGGTAATGGTCCAGATGCCCGGAAACTTTGTAAAGTTCTGTCTTTGCCAGCACCGGAGTCCGGGTATACTGATAGCCCCGTCTTAGCTCTTCATCTTCTATCCAGCGCTGCAGTTCTCTTAGAATAGTAGCACCTTTAGGTGCAAAGAGAGGCAAACCTTTCCCTATTAGCGGGTTCAACACATAAAGCCCCAGTTCTTTTCCCAGTTTTGTATGATCTCTGGACCGGGCTTCCTCAAGTTTTTTTATATGAGCTTCCAGTTCCTCTTTACTTTCAAATGCCGTTCCGTAGATACGCGTAAGCATTTTATTTTTCTCGCTGCCGCGCCAATAAGCGCCTGTAGCAGAAAAAAGTTTATAGGCCTTGAGCTCTTTTGTATACCGGAGATGCGGGCCCCTGCAAAGATCCGTAAAATCTCCCTGTTCATAAACTGAAATGGTTTGTTCAGCCGGGAGCTCGTTTATAAGCTCGACTTTATATATTTCGCCTTTATCTTTGAAATATTTCAGGGCCGCTTCCCTGGAAAGTTCCCTGCGTTTAATAGGCAGATTTTCCTTAATTATCTTCTTCATTTCCTCTTCTATCTTAGGAAGATCCTCTTCGGTAAAAGGCGTTGCTTTATCAAAATCATAATAAAAACCTTCTTCAATTGCCGGGCCTATCGCCAGCTTAACTTCCGGCCATAATCTCTTTACCGCCTGCGCCAGCACATGTGAGGCGCTATGTCTGATCACTTCAAGCTCATTCTTACTCATTATTTTTATTTCTCCTCAAGTTTCAGAAATTTCTCATTTCTTTTCAAAATTTTAAGAACACCCCGCAAGCTTCCTGCCGTAAGATCGGCGCGGCTAAGATCCTGTTGTTTACTATATCTGCTTTTTACGGCAATGCAAAGCATTTTTGCTCGTTTAGCCGCAGTTACACCGGCAACGGAATCCTCAAGCACAAGGCACTGTGAAGGCCGCAGCTTAAGTTCTTTTGCCGTTTTTCTGTATATATCAGCAAACGGCTTAACTTTTTCTACATCAGAACCTGTTACTATCGCATCAAATAAAGCTTCAGGTTTTTCCTTAATTCCAACAGACCTTGTTAAAATCGTAAGAACGGTGCTAACTTGAGGCCCGGGGCTTGAAGAACCTACTGCAAGTAAAAGCCCATAGGCTTTACCGATATTTATTAGCTCCTTAAACCCCGGAAACGCCTTTATTCCGGAATGTTTAATAATATCCAGATATACCTTCTCCCTGTATCTAAGTACAGAGTCCATATCGACTTTGATGTTAAAATCTTTTTCTAAAAGGAGAAAATTCTCTTTTGTAGAAACGCCTACCAGCTTATAAAGATAGGACTTGTTTAACTTTACTCCATATTCTTTCATAATTTTAATAATGGACAGGTTATGATAATATTCTGTGTCAGCTATAAGCCCATCGAGATCAAAAATAAGCGCTTTAATACCGGCAAAATTTAGCATGTAGTGTTAATTGTAGCAGAATAAGGTGTTTTTTTCAATATTTAACCCGATTAAAGAAAGCCTGTTTATTTCACAGATAAAAAGAGATACGGCCCAGCCGGGATTATTTTGTTGCTGTCATAAAAAAAATACTTTTTTGTTTCTTAAAACCAACTCCCAATTTTTCTGTGCCATTTTCCTTTCAATCTGCGTCATCTCCCTACCCATCTGTGCCCTCAGTCACGGAGTTTCCTGACCTTGATGGTTATCATATATTTCAATTCTAAATATGATATAATAACAATATGGAAAGTAAAAATATTTCTTTCAATTTTAAAAAACTGCTTTTTTTAGGCTTGATAGCTTTTGCCGTCATTGCTTCGGTTACTCTGGTTGTTTATAATTACAAGTTTACCCAAAACCAGTCGAAAGCACTTTACCAGTGCCCTATGCATCCTGCTATTATTTCTGAAAAACCCGGGGATTGCCCCATCTGCGGTATGAAACTTGTGCCAATTAAAAATGAAAAGGCCGGCAACCCGGAAAAGCATACCATGTATAGATCAACTATGCTGCCTGGCGAAATATCAGATAAACCGGGAAAAGACTCTATGGGAATGGAAATGGTTGCCTTTGAAGCAAAAGCAACCGAAAATGAAGCTCCCGGGCTGTCAACCGTAAAGATCTCATCAGAACAGGAACAATTAATCGGAGTAAAAACAAGCCCGGTGGTAAAAAGAGAGTTCATAAGAACTATTCTGGCTCCGGGAAAGGTTGCTCATGACATTGAGCTTTATAATGCAATAAAGGAATATCAAACCGCAAGATCAACTGATTCCGCAGGAGAAAGCAAATTCAAACTTTATCACATGGGGCTTTCTGACGAAGACATAGAAAATCTGGCAAAAAGAGAGGACCTTTCAAGCTTTCTTTATATCAATAAACCCGGAAAGAACGTCTGGGTATACGCCCAGATATATGAATTTGAATCCGCGCTGGTAAAAAAAGGCCAGGTAATGGAGCTCAGTTCTCTCGCTTCTCCGGGAAAGCTTTTTTACGCGAAGATACAATCAATAAGCTCTTTCCTTGACGAACAATCAAGAACGCTCAGGGTTAGAGGCGAGGTCCTCAATACTGATGGTGATTTGAAGCCGGAAATGCTGCTGGACGTCAAAATAAAAGTTGACCTTGGACAAAAGCTCAGAATTCCTGGAGAAGCTGTAATTGACACCGGAAAAAGGAAGATAGTATTTGTAAAGACCGGGACGGGAACCTATGAACCCCGGGAGATAATAACCGGTATACCCGGCGATGGATACTTTGAGGTAATTTCGGGTGTCAAAGAAGAGGAGCAAGTCGTTACTTCAGGAAATTTCCTTCTAGACTCCGAATCGAGGATAAGATCCGTCATTAATAGCTCCGGTAAAAAATAGATCCCGTATAATGACCGTGTTGTTACCGGGAAATAAGAACAACAAAACGGAAGAAATATGCTTGAAAAGATAATAGATTTTTCCGCCAAAAATAAATTTCTGATAATTTTGTTGACTTTTATTTTAGTCCTCCTATCGCTCTGGTGTATCAAGCATATTCCGCTTGATGCTATTCCTGACCTTTCCGATACCCAGGTAATAATCTATTCAAAATGGGACCGCTCCCCGGATATTATTGAAGACCAGGTTACCTACCCCATCGTCACCTCCCTGCTCGGGGCTCCCAAAGTAAAAGCAATAAGAGGTTTTTCGGACTTTGGTTTTTCCTACGTCTATGTAATCTTTGAAGAAGGCACTGATATCTACTGGGCGCGCAGCCGCGTAATGGAATATTTGACGAAGATAAATTCTTCCCTGCCGGACGGAGTAACAACAGAGTTGGGCCCGGATGCCACGGGAGTAGGATGGGTTTTCCAATATGCACTTGTAGATAGGTCCGGAAAAAGAGATATTTCGGAGCTCAGGGCTCTGCAGGACTTTAATTTAAGATACCAGCTGCAAGCAATAGAAGGTGTCGCAGAAGTTGCGTCCATAGGAGGATACCAAAAACAGTATCAGATTAGCATCAACCCAAATTCACTTAATACCTATAATATACCGGTAACCAAAGTAATAGACGCTGTAAAGAATAATAATAATGATGTAGGAGGGCGGCTTATAGAGCTTGCCGGGACCGAATATATGGTCAGGGGCAGGGGCTATGCCGGGAGCATTTCGGATATTGAAAATATTGTTGTTGATTCAAGATCAGAAATTCCGGTACTTATAAAAAATATCGCGGTTGTTTCAGCAGGCCCGCAGCTTAGAAGAGGCGCTTCAGATCTCAACGGCGGCGGTGAGGCGGTAAGCGGTATAATCATAATGCGGCATAAAGAGAACGCTCTTAATGTCATCAACCGCGTCAAGGCAAAGCTTAACGAGCTAAAACCTGGGCTGCCGGAAGGGGTAGAAGTAGTTCCTGTTTACGACCGCTCAGATCTTATTCATAGGGCAATAAACACTTTAAAAAGCCAGCTTTTCGAAGAAATTATTATTGTAAGTTTGATCATTCTTCTTTTCCTCTGGCATATCCCCTCCTCTATAGTTCCGATAATAACCATACCGGTTTCCTCGGTGCTTGCTTTTATCCCCATGTATCTTATGGGAATAAATGTAAATATTATGTCTCTGGCGGGTATTGCTATTTCAATAGGCGTTCTGGTTGACGGAGCTATTATAGAGGTGGAAAATGCCTATAAACGGCTGGAGCTCTGGCAAGAAGCCGGAGGCACGGGAGACCCGCATATTGTCCGATTAAACGCAATTAAAGAGGTAATACCGGCGGTCTTTTTTTCTCTTTTGGTCGTTGCAGTTTCTTTCCTGCCTATCTTTACACTGGTAGATCAGGAAGGTAAACTTTTCTCCCCTCTTGCATATACAAAAACGCTTACGATGGTGATTGCGGCGCTGCTGGCAGTTACCTTTGACCCTGCCGTGCGGCTTCTCTTCACAAGAATGAAAACTTTTAATTTCAAACAGGCCTGGTTAACAAAACTGGCAAATAGAACCCTGGTAGGCAACTATTATCCGGAGGAACTTCACCCGGTCAGCAGTTTATTACACCGCATCTATCTTCCTGCCTGTAATTATGTTTTAAATAATGCAAAAATGATCATAACCGGCGCCCTCCTCGCCCTGGCTGTAACTTTGCCCGTATATTTCTTTATCGGTTCGGAATTCATGCCCCCTTTGAACGAAGGCACAATACTATATATGCCGACAACACTGCCCGGCATCTCCATCGCCGAAGCAAAAAAGATACTACAAACACAGGATAAAATATTAAAAACTATACCTGAAGTTGAAAATGTTTTTGGTAAAGCAGGAAGAGCTGAGACCGCGACCGACCCTGCGCCTTTGTCAATGGTGGAAACTATCATTGTATTAAAAAAAGAGGAGCTCTGGAGAGAGAAAAACCGCTGGTACTCATTTATGCCGGAATTTTTCAAGGCATTTTTACGCCCAATTTGGCGCGATAAAATAACCCTGGAAGATCTTGTTAACGAAATGAACGAGAAAATGCAATTCCCGGGTATTGTTAATGCCTGGACTATGCCTATTAAAGCCCGGATAGATATGCTTTCTACCGGTATACGAACTCCTGTGGGCATAAAAATCTTCGGGCCGGACCTGAACGAGATAGAAAAAATTGGGCTTAAACTGGAAGAAGTCCTGAAAGAAGTTCCCGGGACCAGAAGCGTTTTTGCCGAAAGAGCGGCCAGCGGCTATTTTCTTGATATTGTTTTTAACAGAAATCAGCTTGCAAGGTACGGTATTTCGATAAAAGACGCGCAGATGACAGTCACGACCGCTATCGGCGGAGAAGATATTACAACCACTATCGAAGGCCGGGAGCGTTATTCCGTTAATATACGGTACAACAAAGAACTCCGGGACGATCTCGAAAGCATACGGAGAATACTTCTCTCCACTTCCGGCAACGGGCAGATACCTTTGGCGCAGGTCGCTAAAGTTTCTATCGAACATGGCCCTTCTATGATAAGGGACGAAAATGGAATGCTTGCAGGATACGTTTTTGCTGATATTAAAGACCGCGATATCGGGGGTTATGTACGAGAAGCAAAAAAAACTGTAAGTATGAACCTGAAAACACCTGTTGGATATACCCTGTCCTGGAGCGGCCAATATGAAAATATGCAAAGAGTAGCAGACCGGCTAAAGATAGTCATTCCCTTGACACTCTTTCTCATTTTTTCACTGCTTTATATGAACACAAAATCTACGGTCAAGACTTTTATTATACTTCTTGCTGTCCCCTTCTCTCTCATTGGAGCAGTATGGGCAGTATTCCTGCTGGGTTATAATATTTCAATAGCTGTCTGGGTAGGAATGATCGCGCTTTTGGGGCTGGATGCGGAAACAGGTGTCTTTATGCTCCTTTATCTTGACCTTTCTTACAATGAAAGTGTAATGAAGAACGCTATGCATACCTATGAAGATCTAAAAAAAGCTGTCATTCACGGTGCCGTAAAAAGGATAAGGCCCAAGACCATGACCGTAATGGCAATACTAATGGGTTTGATCCCGATCATGTGGTCTCTGGGCGCGGGGTCAGATGTAATGAAGCGGATCGCGGCCCCGATGATAGGAGGAGTCATAACAAGTTTCATACTGGAATTGCTTATCTATCCTCCGCTATACGCCATATGGAAATGGAATTTTGAAATGAAAAAAGGGATCTTAAATCCCTATGACCTGCGCAAAGGAGATGCATTAAAAAAATGATAATTCCGGCCCTATTGTTAATATTACTCGCCGTCTTAATTCTTCCTTTCACAATAAAGAAAGTTGAAGAAGAATTAGAAATTTTTCTTTTATTAGCAGGCCTTCTTGCGGTGACCGTTACTTCTCAATGGGCTGTACACCTTATCAAAGAAGCACTTATGGAACCGGTCAAAATTACTATTGCTGTCTTTACTGCGGGGTTTCTTTTTAGAGAGCTTAAAGGATATATTGAACATTCCGTAGATCGGGTTGCAGAGTTCCTAGGCATTTCCTGGTTCGCGTTTTTTATTGTTTTTTTTCTTGGGCTTATCTCCAGCGCTATTACAGCAATAATAGCCGCCCTTGTTCTTGTAGAAGTTGTAACACATCTCAAAATGGGAAGAAAATATGAAACACGGCTCGTTATACTGGCCTGCTTCTCAATAGGCCTTGGAGCGGCACTTACCCCCATAGGCGAACCCTTATCTACCATAGCGATCGGTAAATTAAGAGGAAGCACCTACAATGCCGGCTTTTTTTTCATTTTTAATCAACTCTGGTACTATATAATCCCCGGAATGCTGCTGCTGGGAATATTTGCTTTCTTTTTTACGGGGAAGAAACCCGAAAAGCAACCTGGTTTGTCAGAAAAGAGCAAAGAAACCTTAAGGACTATTTTACTCAGGACCGGAAAAGTTTATCTCTTTGTTGCCGCGCTGGTGCTTCTCGGCACCGGATTTAAACCACTAATTGATACCTACATATCGCGTATCCCTCCTGAGGGGCTCTATTGGATAAACCTGCTGTCTGCTATTCTTGATAACGCCACACTTACGGCAGCAGAGATAGCTCCTTCAATGTCGCTTTACCAGATAAAAGCCGCCATACTTGGTTTGCTGATCGCCGGAGGAATGCTTATTCCGGGAAATATCCCTAATATTATAGCCGCAAATAAACTCGGAATTAAAAGCAAAGAGTGGGCATATTTTGGACTTCCGGTAGGAGCCGTCCTGATGGGGCTTTTCTTTGTGCTGATGCTTCTGCTTAAGTGAAACTACACGCCCTTACGGACGCGGTCTTCCTTCTGCAAGATCTCGTCGGAAGTATACTTCTCGCGGACATCTACGGGCTTTTCTATCCCCGGTTTTTAAGGAACAACCCCCACAGTTTTCAAAACTGCATGCATAATAAAGAAAATTAACATTAAATATTATACTCTTGACCTAAAATCCTTGCATTCCTTTGCATTTGGCCTTGTGGAATTATGGCAGGCTCCAGAATAGTCATATTTACAAGTATCACACAAGAACTTTCCCTGTATATTTATAAGCAATTTTCTAATTTTTTCGAGGCATTTTTTAATAAAAATGAACATTTAGAATATTACGTATCTGATGCCCAGACCGTAAGTGGAATTACCCTGTCCGATGGTTACCTTGGGCAGAATTCTGGTGCTCACATCCGGCATACTGACCGTAAATTCAGGAATATAGAAGGCCTCCATAAAGACCGATAAATTTGCTGAAAGTTTGAGTTCCACACCCACTCTGAAGGTCATCCCGCCAAAAGCCAGTACCTGGCCAATATCTTTTTTGTAGTTAATATCCCCGCTGTCGTAAGCGCCCGCGCCGGAGGTTTGGGTCAACCTATATTTCGCATCCGCCAGCATATAGTTAGCATCAAGGCCCGGACCGAAGTAAATCACCAACACATCACTGTTCCAGTCAAACATATAGCCGAGGTGCAGACGTACAAGCGCGCAGAGCTGGAGTTTAAGGTCTGTATAGTTAGCAGTGGCGCTGAAAGTATAATCATTTCCGCCGATTGTGGTTTTAGGCGCAATAACCGGATCCGGCTGGAAAAAGCCGCGGTAGAAGATGCCGTCTAGACTGAAAGAAACCGCTTTAATAGACTGCAGGCGCTGTTCAAAAGAAAAAGTAAAAGCAAAGAAGAACTGGTTCTCGGCGAAGCCACCGGGCAGTGTTATGGGACTGCTCAGCGTATCATTGAGCAGGTACTTTACGCTCCCGTTAAAAAAGCCGCTCCGTATTCCAGGGCCAAAAGTCACTTTATTTAGGTCTTCACCCGTAAATTCGTCGGCCCAAACCACCGCGCCGGTGGCAACATCTTTCATATTTACCGAAATTATCAGTGTTTCATTAGAAAGCGTTACGCGGCCAAAGAGCAGAGAATCGGCGTTCAAGAGCTGGCCTATTTTTGAAATATTAGTCTGCTCCGTAAGCCCTGTTAAAGATAGTTTTTGCTCGGTCAGGAGTGCTTCAAGAGATCTCTTGTCCATAACCTTAAAATTACCGGTCTTGGCAAGTTTTAAAACAATTTTGTCTTCTACACTCTTTACCGTAAGTCCGGGGCCGTATTCGAATGGCACAATAGAGATCACCTTGGCGTTTTTTATTTTTGCCGCGGAAGTTAACACCTTGGAAAGCGCATCATCTATAGCAATGTTCTGGTCAAAAGCTCCCGCAGAGGAAACTGCCAACGCGAACATTAATACTGTCAGGAAAACCTTTCTCATATTACCTCCTATTCTTATAAAATGATCCCTCTCAAAAATATATTACGCTATAATTATAACAAAATAAAGTAAAAATTTCGATCCTACATTTCGATCTTTCTGCGTCAACTAATATTTTTAAAGAAACAAAAAGGGGCTGTTTAACTTATCAAAATTAAACAGCCCCTTTAACGCATTAATTTATTATTGTACTACTTTTTAAATATAGAAGCTCCCGGATATACGGCCCTTTTTCCAAGCTGTTCTTCAATTCTGAGCAACTGGTTATATTTGGCTATGCGTTCGGACCGGCAAACAGAACCAGTCTTGATCTGTCCCGCATTTACCGCAACTGCGATATCCGCAATAGTCGCATCTTCAGTTTCTCCTGATCTATGGGAAATTACCGTTGAATAGCCATTTTTCTTGGCAAGTTCAATAGTATCTAAGGTTTCAGAGAGCGAACCGATCTGGTTAACTTTAATAAGCACTGAATTTGCGGTGCCCGTATCAATACCTCTTTGAAGAAGTTTTACATTAGTTACAAACAGATCATCACCCACAAGTTGCATCTTTTTACCGTAGCATTCCGTAAGTTTCTTCCAGCCGTTCCAGTCATTTTCATCAAGCCCGTCTTCCAGCGACTTTATGGGATATTTTCCGAAAAGTTTTCCATAGAATTTGATCATATCCTCAGAACTGTTCTTCTTCTTTTTCTCGGCTTTTAAGATATAATTACCGTCCTCAAAAAATGACGCAGAAGCAGAGTCTATGCAAAAAACAATATCACGGCCCGGCTTATACCCTGCCGTTTCAATGGCCTGCATCATTACTTTAAGCGCTTCCTCATTGGAACGCAGGTTGGGAGCAAAACCCCCCTCATCCCCGACAGAAGTACTTAAGTTTGCCTTGGAGAGTATTTTTTTCAGGGAATGGAATGTTTCCGCGCCTATTCTTAAAGCTTCTTTAAAACTCTTAGCTCCTACGGGCATTATCATAAATTCCTGAATATCAACATTATTATCAGCGTGCTTCCCCCCGTTTAAAATATTCATCATAGGTACCGGAAGCACTTTTGCCTGGGGACCTCCAAGATATTCATAAAGCGGCATGTTAAGTTCTGTGGCCGCTGCTTTTGCGGCGGCAAGAGAGATCCCTAGAATCGCATTAGCGCCCATGTTGGATTTCATATCCGTTCCGTCAATACAAAGCATCTTATCATCTATTTTCCGCTGCGCGGAAGGATCCATTCCTATAATTTCTTTTGCCAGTATTTTATTAATATTATGAACTGCCTTAAGAACACCCTTGCCGCCGTATCTTTTTTTGTCCCCGTCTCTAAGTTCAAGTGCTTCATTTATTCCGGTGGAAGCTCCGGATGGAACAGCCGCGCGGCCAAGGACCCCTGAAGCGAGAATCACATCAACTTCTATGGTCGGATTGCCGCGGGAATCCATAATTTCCCTTCCTATAATTTTTCTGATCTTGCTTACCTTTGACATTTTTCCTCCTCACAAATTAGTATCCCCCGCTGATCTTGCGGGGGATACTTTGAACCATTAATATTTAAAGAATTTACTTATTTTTCAGGGATCGTAATAACAGCACAGGCTTTTCCTGACGGGTCAATTGCCTGTTCCATTCCCGACGGGTTAATCGCTGTTACCACATAATAATACGTCTGCCCTCTTCTCTTCCTGCTCATATCCACCCAGCTCGTTGAATCTCCGTTTATT